>NZ_JALXPE010000032.1 GCF_025143365.1 Microbacterium sp. p3-SID336
ACTCGGGGCTGTCCGAACCGTGCACGAGGTTCTGCTGCACCTTGAGGCCCCAGTCGCGACCGAAGTCGCCGCGGATCGTGCCAGGAGCAGCGGTCGTGGGATCGGTGGTCCCGGCGAGGGAGCGGAAGCCCTCGATCACGCGGTTGCCCGCAAGGCGGATCGCGACCGACGGCCCCGACATCATGAACTCGAGCAGCGGCTCGTAGAAGGGCTTGCCCTCGTGCTCGGCGTAGTGCGCGGCGAGCAGATCGCGGTCGGGCTCGACCAGGCGGATGTCGACGAGCGCGTAGCCCTTCGCCTCGATGCGCGCGAGGATCGCGCCGGTGAGGCCGCGGGCGACGCCGTCGGGCTTGACGAGGACGAGGGTTTCTTCGGTGGCCATGTCATTCACTCTCTGTGTCTGCGTTCTGCGCGGTCGACGCGTCGGAGGGACGTCGTGCATCCAGCCGCGCCCCCATGATGGTCGCATACGCCCACATGCCGCCGAAAATCAGCACGACCAGCAGCACGGCCGGAACCGCGATCGCCGCCAGCGCCACGACGACCTGCACGATCCACCCGGCGGCGATCGCCCAGGGCCGCGTGATCATCCCGGCGATCACGATGCAGGCCACGGCGAGCACCGCACCGCCCACGATCGCCCACCAGGGCTCGATGCCGGCGGGGAGGGCCTTGAGGCCGAACATGGTCAGGCCGACCAGGAACACCACGAGCGCCTCGAAGCCGAGCACGATCGGGGCGAGCTTCTGCACGAGGGTGCGCGGGCGACGCGGCGGACGCGGTGCGGCGGCGGCGGTGCTCATGCGCGCCACCCCGACTTCCAGTCCTCCTCCTCGGAGAGCGCGATCGCCTCGCCGGCGAGCACCACGGAGCCCGCGATCACCACGGCTCGACGCTCGGACGACGCCGCCCACTCGCGCGCGGCGTCGGCGGCGTCCGCCAGCGACGGATGCACGGTGGCGCGCTGCCCCGCCTGTTCCACGAGGTCGGCGATGGCGTCCGCGTCGTTCGCGCGATCGGACTCCGGGGCGGTCGCGAACACGTGCGCCGCGACGGGCGCGAGCCGCTGCACGATCCCGGCCGCGTCCTTGTCGGCGAGCACGCCCAGCACGAGGCCCCACTCGTCGAAGTCGAAGCTGTCGTCGAGGGCCTGAGCGAGCGCCGCCGCGCCGTGCGGATTGTGCGCGGCGTCGACGATCACCGTGGGGGCGATGCCGAGCAGCTGCAGCCGCCCGGGCGACGTGCTGGCCTGCAGTCCGTCCGAGATGATGCCGCCCGCGATGGCCTGCGAGGCGCCGCCGATCAGCGATTCCACCGCGGCGACCGCGAGAGCCGCATTGTGCCCCTGATGGGCGCCGTACAGCGGCAGGTACTCCTCCTCGTACTGCCCCGCGAGGCCGCGGATGGTGAGCAGCTGCCCGCCGACCGCGAGCTTCTGCTCCGCGAGACCGAAGTCCTCGCCCTCGAACGCGATCGTCGCCCCGCGCTCCGCGGCGACACGGCGCAGCACCTCAGCGGCCTCCGCCGGCTGCTGCGCGGACACCACAGCGGCGCCATCCTTGATGATGCCGGCCTTGACCTGCGCGATCTCCGCGATCGTGTCGCCGAGGCGGTCCGCATGGTCGATGTCGATCGGGGCGAACACGGCCACGTCGCCATCGGCCGTGTTCGTGGAGTCCCACTCGCCCCCCATGCCGACCTCGAGCACCAGCACGTCGACCGGGGCATCCGCCACCGCCACGAACGCCAGCACCGTCAGCAGCTCGAAGAACGTCAGCGGCTCCTCGCCCGCGGCCTGCAGCTCCGCATCCACGATCTCGACGAACGGCTCGATCTCGTCCCACGCATCGGCCACGGCCTCGTCGGCGATCGGCTCGCCGTCGATCATGATGCGCTCCGTGAAGCGCTCCAGGTGCGGGCTCGTGAACAGTCCGGTGCGCAGGTCGTGCGCCCGCAGCAGGCTCTCGATCATCCGCGCCGTCGACGTCTTGCCGTTGGTGCCCGTGATATGGACCACGCGGTACGTGCGCTGCGGGTCGTCCAGGTAGGCGAGGATGCGTGCCGTGCGCTCCTTGCGCGGCTGCACCCACCGCTCCCCTGCTCGGCTCAGCAGCGTCTCGTAGACGGAGTCCGCCCGGTCCCTCGCGCTCATGCGCCCACCTTCTCCAGGTTCGTGTCGATCGTGACGAGCAATGGCGCCTTCCCGGCACCGAGCGCCCGCGCACCGCTGCGGTGCACGCCGTCGCCAGGGCTCGTGACCTCGTCGACGAGCCGGTCGAGGTCCTCCGTCGGCTGCACGGCGAACGCCACCGCGAGGGTCTCCGCAGCGATCAGGGCCGCGTGCGCCTCCAGGGCCGCCGCCTCGTCGGGGGCGGCGTTCAGCGCCAGCACGATCCGATCGCTGACCTCCAGCCCCGCATTCTTGCGCGCCTCCTGCACGACACGGATGGCGTCGCGGGCGATGCCCTCCGCCTCCAGCTCCAGCGTGGTGTCGGTGTCCAGCAGCACGAATCCGCCGGACGGCACGATCGCCAGCGCCTCGCCCTCCGGTCGCCCCGAGGTCTCCAGCACGAGCTCGTACTCGGCGGGCTCCAGGGCGATGCCGCCCGCGGTCACCACGCCGTCGGCCTCCGACCAGTCGCCGGAACGAGCCGCCTGGATCGCCTTCTGCACGTCCTTGCCCAAGCGCGGTCCTGCCGCTCGGGCGTTGACGCTCAACCGGTGGCTGATGCCGTACTCCGCCGCCGCGTCGTCGGTGAGAGTCACGAGCTCGACCGTCTTCACGTTCAGCTCCTCGCGCAGGATGTCCTCGAACTGGTCGAGACTGCCCGCCAGGGGCGAGACCACGGTGAGTCGAGCGAGCGGGAGCCGCACGCGCAGCTTCTCCTTCTTGCGCAGCGCGTTGCCGACGCTCGACAGCTCCCGCACAGCGTCCATCGCATCGCGGATGTCGTCCGCCGCCGGGTACTGCGCGGCGTCCGGCCAGTCCTGCAGGTGCACGCTGCGACCGCCGGTCAGGCCCTGCCACACGCGCTCGCTGATCAGCGGCACGAGCGGCGCCGCCACCCGGCACAGGGTTTCGAGAACGGTGTAGAGGGTATCGAACGCCTCGCGGCTCTTCGGGTCGTCGGTCACGCCCACCCAGAACCGGTCGCGCGAACGGCGGATGTACCAGTTGGTCAGCACCTCGGCGAAGTCGCGCAGTCGCGCGGAGGCCGTGGTCGAGTCGAGTCCCTCCAGGTCGGCGCGCACCTCGCGCACCAGGTCGCCCAGGCGCGCCAGGATGTAGCGGTCCAGCACGTCGGTGGAATCGGTGCGCCACGAGGCCTCGTACCCGCCGTCGCCCGAGGCGTTGGCGTACGTCGCGAAGAAGTACCACGAGTTCCACAGCGGCAGCAGGAACTCGCGGACGCCGGCGCGGATGCCCTCCTCCGTGACGATGAGGTTCCCGCCGCGGAGCACCGCACTCGACATGAGGAACCAGCGCATCGCGTCAGAGCCGTCCCGGTCGAGCACCTCGGACACGTCCGGGTAGTTGCGCAGCGACTTCGACATCTTGTAGCCGTCGCTGCCCAGCACGATGCCGTGGCAGCTGACGCCCGTGAACGCCGGGCGGTTGAACAGCGCGGTCGACAGCACGTGCATGACGTAGAACCAGCCGCGGGTCTGGCCGATGTACTCCACGATGAAGTCCGCCGGGGAGTGCGAGTCGAACCACTCCTGGTTCTCGAACGGGTAGTGCACCTGCGCGTACGGCATGGAGCCGGAGTCGAACCACACGTCGAACACGTCCTCGATGCGGCGCATGGTGCTCTTGCCGGTGGGGTCGTCCGGGTTCGGCCGCGTGAGGTCGTCGATGTACGGCCGGTGCAGGTCGACCTCGCCCTCCGGGTTGCGCGGCAGCGTGCCGAAGTCGCGCTCCAGCTCCTCCAGAGAGCCGTACGCGTCCACGCGCGGGTACTCCGGGTCGTCGCTCTTCCAGATCGGGATCGGCGAGCCCCAGTAGCGGTTGCGGCTGATGGACCAGTCGCGTGCACCCTCCAGCCACTTGCCGAACTGCCCGTGCTTCACGTTCTCGGGCACCCACGTGATGGGCTCGTTGTTGGCGAGCAGGTCGTCCTTGATGTCGGTGACGCGGATGAACCAGCTCGACACCGCCTTGTAGATCAGCGGGTTCCGGCAGCGCCAGCAGTGCGGGTAGGAGTGCTCGTAGCTCTGCAGCCGCACGAGTCGCCCGTTGTCGCGGATGATCCGCACGAGCGGGCTGTTCGCATCCATCCAGAGCTCGCCCGCGACGTCGGTCACGTTCGGCAGGAAGCGTCCGCCGTCGTCGAGCGACAGGATCGTCGGGATGCCCGCGGCGCCGGCGACGCGCTGGTCGTCCTCGCCGTAGGCCGGAGCCTGGTGCACGATGCCGGTGCCGTCCGTCGTGGTGACGTAGTCGTCGACCAGGATGCGCCAGGCCTGCTGCGTGCCGTAGGTCTCCTCGTCGGCGTAGTAGTCGAACAGTCGGTCGTAGGTGACGTCGGCGAGCTCAGCGCCGCGCAGTGTCGCGTCGACCGCGGCGAGCGCCTCCTCCGGGCTCTCGTACCCGAGGTCCTTGGCGTAGCCGCCCAGCAGGTCCTTCGCGAGCAGATACCGATGCGCCGAGGACTCCACCGCGACGAGGTCGGCGGAGGGTGCACCACGGCCCTGGTGCACGTCGGCGGCGCCCGCGGGGCCCGCGGGAAGCACGACGTACTCGATGTCGGGGCCCACGGCGAGCGCCAGGTTCGTCGGCAGGGTCCACGGCGTGGTGGTCCAGGCGAGGGCCCGCACGCCGGTGAGGCCGAGTGCCTCGGCCTTGGCCCCGGTGAGCGGGAAGGTGACGGTGACGGACGGGTCCTGCCGCATCTGGTACACGTCGTCGTCCATGCGCAGCTCGTGCGCGGACAGCGGCGTCTCATCGCGCCAGCAGTACGGGAGGACGCGGTAGCCCTCGTACGCGAGGCCCTTGTCGTACAGGGTCTTGAAGGCCCAGAGCACGCTCTCCATGTACCCGAGGTCGAGCGTCTTGTAGCCGCGCTCGAAGTCGACCCAGCGGGCCTGACGGGTGACGTAGTCCTGCCACTCGTGCGTGTACTTCAGCACCGAGGAGCGCGCCTTCTCGTTGAAGACGTCGATCCCCATGTCCTCGATCTCGCTCTTCTCGGTGATCCCGAGCTGCTTCATCGCCTCGAGCTCAGCGGGAAGGCCGTGCGTGTCCCACCCGAACACACGGTCGACCTTGTGCCCGATCATGGTCTGGAAGCGCGGGAACACGTCCTTCGCGTAGCCCGTGAGCAGGTGCCCGTAGTGGGGCAGGCCGTTCGCGAACGGCGGGCCGTCGTAGAACACCCACTCCGGCGCGCCCTCGCGCTGCGCGATCGAGGCGCGGAAGGTGTCGTCGGTCTTCCAGAAGTCGAGCACCTCCTGCTCGATCTGCGGGAAGCGGGGGCTCGGCGCCACAGTGGCGGCCTGGTCGGCGGCGGGGCCGAAGGAGGAGCGCGGGTAGGTCATGGTGTCTCGCAGTGGTCGTCGTGGCGGATGCTGCTGCGAGGACGACCCTCGCGGACCGCGGTACCACCTCGCGTGCCGCGTCTCGCGACGCGACCACTCTCACTGCGGCTGTGACGGGCCTGCCCCGCTCGGTTCTACTGGGCCGTGACCGTGGGTCGCGACCGTTCTTCCGAGAGCTCCCCGGTGATGGCCGGATCGATGCTCGTCCTCCCAGTGTACGCATGCCATGGGCTGCGCGCCCGCCGGCCGGTGGCCGGTCGCAGATTCCGTCCGACGTCGCACCGGAACGGGCATGCCCTGCGTCCTCGGACAGAATCTGCGACATCACGCCGTCCGTGCATGAGCGAGTCCCTGCGCGATGGCACGCATGATCAGATCCTGGACGACGGGCCACTCCCGCATCATCTGGTGGTAGCCGATGCGGATGACGTGATAGCCGCGGAGTTTCAGTTCCGCGTCGTGACGGTTGTCCGCATCGCGCTGAGCGCCGACGTGCGTGCCGCCGTCGATCTGCAGCACCAGCCGCTCGCCGATCAGCGCATCCACGCGATGACCCGCGATCCACGTCTGGGAGTACAGCGGAAGGCGCAGCCAGCGCAGCCGGAGCCGGAGGTACGTCTCCAGCCCCGCATCCGCGAACGGGATCGCCTCGCCCAGCAGCCGTCGGCCGGCGGGGCCCCATCGCAGGCTCGTCAGCCTTTCGCGGTCGACCAGTCCCTTGTTCAACGCCGACTCCCAGGTCGCGAGGGCCTGTTCGTACGGCTCGCACGTCGCGACGAGGCTCAGCACGTTCTCGATGGGGTCCTCCAGAGCATCGGGGTGACGGGGGACGAGGGGCTTCGCCCAGTGCACGCACGCCTCGCGCGGTTTGCCGCCGCGGCTGCCCGGGGTGGCGGCGAGGTGCAGTCGCGGATTCTGATCGTGCACCCAGATCCCCAGGCGCCGCGCCTGAGTGACACACGTCAGGACCGCTCCGTGCCGGGCAGCGAGGAGCCGCAGCGGGTCGGCGTCCGGCAGCGCCACCCACCCGACTCGCACGCGAGAGATCATCCGTTCAGCGACCGCGGTCTCGATGTCATACCGACTCACGCATCGTTCCCCGAGCCGTGCCACCCGTGCGACCCCGTCGACTTCGCGCATCGCCTGCAGCAGCCGCGCCCGCCTCATCTCGTCCATGCCCTCATGCTGCGCGCCTGCCGCATCCCGCTTTGGCCCCGCCCGAGCCTTTCCCCGCTCGCTGTGCACAACTCGCTCCTCTTCCGCATCGTGCAGCCTCGCCCCCGCCTCTCCCCCTACTTCCCCCCTCCTTCCCCTGCTCCTCCCTTCTTCCCCTACCCACGTCCTCCCGCGGCTTCCGCCGGTCGCACGGCTTCGCATATCCGCATCCCCGTCGCAGGATTCCTCCCGCCGACCTGCGCACCCGTGCGGATCAGCGACATCCCACACGCCCACGCCACCTCCCCTCCCGCTTCGCAGTCGCCTCCCTGCCCATGCCAGCTCCCGCGGGCCCCACTCCCCACGTGCCCCGCAGATTCGCGTCCGCGTCGCAGAGTTTCGCCCACAGACCTGCGCCGGTACTCGAATCTGCGGCGCACAGCACCCTTCCGGGGGTCCTGGTGGGTCCCGGTGGCGATGCCAGAGGCTCGAGGCGGCAGGCGCCCGAGGACGCGCATTCGCACTCGGGTCGCAGGAATGAGAGCAGCGTGTGCGTCGCGGAGGCGAAACTGCGACGCGAACGAGACACAGACACAGACACAGACACAGACACAGACACAGACACAGGGTGTCGGAGGGAGGACATAGCCTCGGAGGATGCCGCGCACGTCCCCCGTCCCGCCCCGTGTCTCCGCCCCCGACCTGCCTCCCGTGCTGGAGCCGCACGAGCCCACGCGCGGCGCCGACCTGCTCGCCGCGTCACTGGAACTCGCCGGCACCGCAGACCTCGCCCATGCCACGGTCGAGCAGTGCGTGCTGCGTGCGGATGCGGAGAGCGTCGACCTCACCGGGGCCACGCTCCTGGACGTGGAGCTGCCCGACCCGCGTATCGCGTCGCTCCGCCTGCGCACGTCCAGCATCCGCCGCCTCCGGATCACCGGTGGCCGCATCGGTACCCTCGACCTCAGCGAGGCACGAGTGGCGGAGCTCGAGCTGCGGGACGTGCGCATCGACTACCTGAACCTCGGAGCCGCCCGCGCCGAGGATGTCGATGTCGTCCGCTGCACGATCCGCACGCTCGACCTGCCGCGGGCCGAACTCACGAGGGTCCGGTTCCAGGAGACCCGCAGCGACGAGCTCGATCCGCGGGGGCTGCGCGCCAAGGACCTCGATCTGCGCGGTCTCGACGCGCTGTCCTACCTCGACGTGCAGAGCCTCCGCGGGGCGACGCTGTCCTCCCTCCAGGTGCAGCAGCTCGCCGCGGTGATGGCGGCGGGACTCGGGATCCTCGTCACCGACTGACGGGACCGCTCGCGTCCAGCAGCTCTCGTGTGAACGCGTGCTGCGGTGCGGCGAACACGCGAGCCACCGCGCCCCGCTCCACGATCCGCCCCTGCTGCATCACGATCACCTCGTCCGCAACCGCCCCCATCACGTCGAGGTCGTGCGAGATGAGCACCATCGTCAGGCCCCGCTCCCGCTGCAGCCGGGCGAGCAGCCGGAGCACCTTCTCCCGCACCGAGGGGTCGAGCGCCGATACCGGCTCGTCGAGCACGAGCACCTGCGGGTCGGCGGCGAGCGCACGGGCGATCGCGGCGCGCTGCCGCTGTCCCCCGGAAAGGGCAGCGGGCCGGCGCTCGGCGAGTTCGGGCGCGAGACCGACCTCGGCGAGCAGCTGGGTCACCCGGCTCCGGCGAGCGGCACGCGGCACCCCTCCGGCCTCCAGCGCCTCGCGCAGCGAGCGTCCCACCGTCCACCGCGGATCGAACGCCCCGAGCGGATTCTGGTGCACGAGCTGCACCCCAGGGGCGCCCGTCCACTCCAGGGTGCCGACATCCGCCGTCTCGACGCCGACGAGCATGCGGGCGAGCGTGGTCTTGCCGGAGCCCGACTCCCCGACGACGCCGAGCGTGCACCCCTCCCGGACCGTGAACGTCGCGTCGACCACGGCCGCGGTGGAGCCGAACGACTTCGACACCCCGGTCGCGACCAGCACAGGACGGGGGTCGTCCGTGCGGGGCGGACGCGGTGCATGGGCGGTCGCGGCGATCAGCAGCCGCGTGTGCTCGTGCTGCGGATCCTCCAGCACGTCCGCCACGGCGCCCGATTCCACGATCACGCCGTCCTTCATCACGAGCACCCGGTCGGCGAGGCGACGCACGGCCGCGAAGTCATGGCTGATGAACACCACCGCCGTCCCGTCGTCGGCGATCCGCCGCAGCAGTGCGAGGATGCGGGCCTGGACGGTCGCATCGAGGGCCGTCGTCGGCTCGTCCGCGATGAGCACGGCGGGGGCGCCCGCGAGTGCGGAGGCGATCAGCGCGCGCTGCCGCTGTCCCCCGGAGAGCTCGTGCGGGTACTGGCGGGCGCGACGTTCGGCCTCCGGCATCCACACGCGCCGCAGCAGCTCCTGCACCCGCTGTGTCACCGCCGTCCGTCCGCGCACCAGCCGGTGCAGCCGCAGGGGCTCCGCGACCTCCGCGCCGATGCGCCGCAGCGGATCGAGCGACACGAGGGCATCCTGCGCGACCAGGCCGATGCGCGCTCCGCGGAGCCGACGCCACCCGTGCTCACCCGACGTCGTGGCATCCGCACCGTCCACCGCGAGTCGCTCCACCGTCACGGCGGCGCCGCCCGGAGCGAGGCCGAGCAGGGCCCTCGCCGTGAGCGACTTGCCCGCGCCGGACTCCCCCACGATCGCGACGACCTCCCCGCCGTCGACCATGAACGACACGTCATCCACAACCGTCCTTCCGCCGAAGCGGATGCGCAGCCCGCGCAGCTCGAGCGCCGCGGTCATGCGTCCCTCCCGTCGGCCCGCGCCCGCAGGATCCGCCCGATCACGGTCGCGCACACCACCGTGAGGGTGATCGCGAGCCCGGGGAACACCGAGACCCACCACGCCTGTCCGAGCACGTTGCGCCCGCCCGCGAGCATGAGGCCCCACTCCGGAGTCGGCTCAGACGGCCCGAGACCGAGGAAGCTGAGGCCGGCCGCGGCGAGGATGCTGGAGCCGATGCCGATGGTGGCCAGCACGCTGAGGGCACCGAGCACACCGGGGGCGACGTGCCGTCGGAACGCGCGCAGCGGCGGAACGCCCAGGATCCGTGCGGCCTCGACGTGCTCGGCCACCCGCAGCGTGCGGGTCTGCACGCGCGCGAGCCGGACGTAGACGGGTGCGGCCGCGAGTGTGACGGCGATCGCGATGTTCACGGGACCCGGCCCCAGCACCGCGACCACGACCAGGGCGACCAGGAACTCGGGAAACGCCATGAGCACGTCGTTGACCCGCATGAGCGCGAGGTCGACCCCGCGGGGCGCGGTGCCGGCCAGCGCGCCGATCAGAAGTCCGGCGGCGAGGGCGATCGCGGTCGCCAGCAGACCGATCCCGACCGAGCGCCCTGCGCCGAACACGACCCGGGAGTACACGTCGCGACCGCTCTGATCGGTGCCGAACAGGTGCGCGCCGCTCGGCGGCAGCAGCGCCGCGCGCACGTCCGTCTGCAGCGGGTCGTGTGTCGCGAGCAGACCGGGCCAGAGCGCGGCGACGCCCACGACCGCCAGGACCGCGACGGCGACCCCGAGCCCGATGCGCTGCGCCCCCGTCATCGCGCTCCTCGTGAGCTCGACGTGCGCACGCGGGGGTCGAGCAGCGGATGCACGAGCTCGACGACGATGTTCACGACCACGAACACCAGGGCGCTCAGCAGGATGATCCCGGTGAGGACGGGCAGATCCCTGTCGCTGATCGCGGCGAGGGTCACGCGTCCCAGTCCTGGCCGCGCGAAGACGGTCTCCACGAGCACCGCCCCGCCGAGGACCGACCCGGTGAGGTACGCGGCGAGGGTCACCGCGGACGACGCTCCGTGCCGGAGGCCGTGCCGCACCGTGAACCAGGAGGGGCTCGCGCCGCGGGCCCGCACGGTCTCCGCGAACGGCATGCCCTCCGCCTGCACCAGCGCATCCCTCAGCACCTGGCTGAGCAGTGCCGCGACCGGGAGCGCCAGCGTGACGGAGGGCAGCACGAGCGTGGCGGGGTTGCGCGCCCCGGACACCGGGAACCAGCCGAGACCGAAGGCGAACACGCTGAGCAGCACGAGCCCGATCCAGAACACGGGCGAAGACAGCACCACGAGCTCCACCCCTGCCGCGACGGCTCGACCCGTCCGGCCCCGCACGAGCACGGTCACCGCGAGCGCGAGCACGACCGCGATCAGCAGGGCCAGTGCCGACAGTTGCACGGTGGCACCGAGCTGCCGCCCGATCACCTCCGTCACCGGGAGCCGCAGCTGGTAGGACTCGCCGAGATCGCCGCGCACGAGCTGCCCCAGGAACGTCAGGTACTGCTCGAACGGCGGACGGTCCAGCCCCAGGTCGGCGCGGATGCCGTCCTTGACCGCCTCGCTCACCTGCGCCTGGGGCCCGAGCATGACCGACACCGGGTCACCGGGGATCACCCGGAACGCCAGGAACGCGACGGTCGCAGCTCCCCACAGCACGACGACGAGGGAGGCGACGAGTCCCGCGATGCGGACGAACGCAGCCTTCACGGATCCGTCACCCCGCCCTGCTCCCCTCGATCGACGGCCGAGGGAACTCAGCCGAGGGTCACATCGTAGAACAGCGGCCGACCGTAGATGTCGTACTGCAGGTCGGCGACGCGCTCGCCGACCGCCGTGATCGCCGAGGGGCTGTAGAGCGGGACGATCGCCGTGTAGGTCGCGTTCCACTCCTGCAGCTGCGTGTACAGCGCGTTCCTCGTCTCCTGGTCGCTCGATCCGACGGCCTGCTCCAGCAGCGCGTCGACCTCGGGGTCGGTGACCTGGGAGGCGTTCTGGAAGCCCTCGCTGTGCAGGTGCGCGCGGAGGAAGTCGGCATCGGCGCCGGAGAAGCCCCAGTCGGTGAGATCGAAGGTCTTCGGCTCGTACTGCGCGTTGTAGGCGCCGGGTTCCAGCACCTCGCGCTCGACCTCGAACCCGATAGCCTTGAGGTCCGACTGGATGGCGTTGGCGAGAGCGGCCCTGTCGTCGGGCACCGGGGTCCAGGCGATCCAACGCACGGAGAGACGCTGGCCGTCCTTCATGCGGATGCCGTCGGTGTCGCGCTCGGTCCAGCCCGCCTCGTCGAGCAGGGCGTTCGCGGCGTCCTGGTCGACGGGCCACGAGCCCTCCAGCGCGGCGTCGTAGCCGGGGGTGGTCGAACCGAGGATGCTCCACGCGCGCGGGAACTGCCCGAAGTAGATCTCCTCGACCGCCGCGTCGATGTCGATGCCGCGGGCGAAGGCCTGACGCACCTTCTCGTCGGCGAACACGCCGTACTTCTCGTTCAGGTACAGCGAGTAGGGCAGGCCGGGGTACTCGACCGAGTCGACCGTGACGCCGTCGCCCAGCTCCGACACCTGGCTCGGCGGGATGTTGCTGGCGAGGTCGGCCTCACCGCTGCGCACCACGCCGGTCCGCACGGACGCCTCCGGCTGGATCGCGACGCGCAGCGTCTGGAACGACGGCGCCTTCTCTCCGTGCGGGCCCCACGCGTAGTCGTCGTTGCGGGTGTACACGATCTCCTGGTCGGCGGTGTACTCCGTGAGCTCGAACGGACCCGTCCCGACGGTGATGCCAGGGCCTCCCGCCGCGAGCTGATCCGCCGACTCGGCGAGCACGGCCGGTGAGTAGAAGCCCAGTTGCGGCGTGCTGGCCGCCTGCAGGAACGGAGCGTACGGCTGGCTGAACGTCACGCGTGCCGTGTGCTCGTCCACGACCTCGGTGCCCGTGTAGAAGTCGGCGCCCATCATGCTCGCCGCCTGCTTGGACGCGGTCTCCGGGTCGGCGATGCGGTCGAGGTTGGCCTTGACCGCAGCCGCGTCGAACGGCTCGCCGTCCGTGAAGGTCACATCATCGCGGAGCGTGAAGGTGTAGGTCGTGCTGTCGTCCGACACCTCCCAGTCCGTCGCGAGCCACGGGGTGAAGCTGCCGTCCTGCTCCTGGAAGACGAGCGAGTCGAGCACGGCCCGCTGCACCATCCCGGACACGTCGAGCTGGCTGACCTGCGGATCCATGTGACCGGCGGCGAGGTTGGCGCCCTCGATCGACCACACGAGCTCGTCGCCGGCCGCGCCGTCGGAGGACGGTCCGGCGCAGGCGCTCAGCACCAGGGCGGTGGCGGCGGCGAGCGCAGCGGCGGGCAGGAGACGACGCACGGGGGTGGCGGGCATGACGGTCCTCAGAACGAACGGGTCGGGATGACTCCATCCTAGATCCGATTTTTGGACTCGGTCGATCTGTGTCGCGCCGCGGCCTCGCGTCCGTCTCAGTCGGCAGGCAGCTCCACGCGGTGACGGTCCGCGGGCGCCGGCAGCTCGCCCTCGATCCGCGTCTCCCCTCGCGGCACCACGGCCGTGGCCAAGCCCTGCACGCGCGGCTCCGGCAGCCCGACGAGCCGCACCTCGACGCGCAGGTCCGCCCGAGCGCCCGCGATGCGCCAGCGCAGCTCGGCCTCGTCCGCCGCCCTGACCACCCGCTCGGCGAAAGGCGCCTGCGTGGCCGCCAGCCCGCCGACCTCCTCGAGCTGCGCGGCGAGGCGCGCGTCGCGCACCGGAGCAGGCACATCGGCGAGGACGTGCCCGGCGAGGAAGGGGTACTCCGTGGCCGGACGGCCCGCGAGGATCGCCGCGTCGATGGCGCGCGCAGCCGTCACGGTCTCGCGCCAGGGCCGCACGACGGCCGAGGGGGCCTCGATGCGCCGCAGAAGCTCCCCCAGCGCCGTGCCGGCCACCCGCCGGGCGCCGAACTCGTCCGAGTTCCCGAACGCGACCACCCCGACTCCCGTCGCCGCGTGCCACCGCATGTGCGAGGAGAATCCCGGGAGCCCGCCGGAGTGCTGCACGACCCGCCCGAACCGCTGATCCTCCTCGACGAAGAGGCCGTAGCCGTACCCGGCGCCCGCGAGGTTCCGCCCGTCGAACATGCCGGACGGCACCGGGATCGGGGTCCGTGGCTGCTGCAGCTCGATCCGCGAGGCCGGAGCGAGCACGTCCGGGGCCACGGGGTCGTCGCCGAACGCCGAGCCCAGGAACCACATCCAGGCTGCGATGTCGTCCACGGTGCTGAACATGCTGCCGATGCAGCCGAGGGCGCCCGACCCCACGAACGGCTCCGGGGTGAAGCTGCCCCCCTCGTCGAAGGTGCGGAAGCCGCCCGCGAGCGCGTCCGCGGCATAGCCGTCCGCCGTATGTGCGGTGCGGCGGAGACCCAACGGCTCCAGCAGGGTCTCCCTGACCACGTCGTCGACCGGGCGCCCGGTGACGACCTCCACCACGCGCCCGAGCAGCGACTGCCCCAGGTTGGAGTACTGGTAGGTCGTTCCGGGGGCCGCGGCGAGCGGCACGCCGGCCGCGCACAGAGCCGCGATCTCCGCCCTGCTCACCCCGAGATGCCTGTCCACCCAGGCGTTGTCCTCTCCGAGACCCGAGCGGTTGGACAGCAGCTGCTCCCCGGTCACCGTCGCCTCGTGTCCGCGGTGGTGCAGGCGGACCGAGGGAAGGTACTCCGTGATCGGGGCGTGCAGGTCGATGAGCCCGCGGTCGCGCAGCGCGAGCACCGTCGCGGCGAGGAAGCTCTTCGACATCGAGGCGATGCGGAAGACCGTGTCGCGGGTGGTCGGGGCGTCGTCGGCGCGAGGGTGGCCGTGTGCGGCGAACGCCCGCACCTCGCCGCGCTCGCACACGGCGGCGAGCGCTGCAAGGGCGAGCCGGCGCGCGCGCTCGTCCAGCCCGAGCGCGAGCGCGGCTTCCGCGGTGTCGTCGGTGAGGGCGGCGTGCAGCTGCGCACTCATGCGGCCGTCTCCTCCTGGACCTCATCGGCGAAGGCGTCGATGAGCCGCCGACTCGCCGCGGTGTTGTGGTCGTCGACGCGTTCCGCGGCGGCGATCAGCTCCGGCAGGGAACGCCCCTCGCCGCGCAGGGCCGCGTCGTCCCAGCGGGCGAGGTCCGCGGCTGACGCCTCGGGGTGGAACTGCACGCCGCGCACCTTCGTCCCCAGACGGAAGGCCTGATTCTCGATCGCGGCGCTCGATGCCATGAGCACGGCCTGGGGCGGGAGACGGGTGATCATGTCCTGGTGATTCTCGATCATCGGGGCCTCGTCCCCCAGCGCGGAGAACACCGCGTCCGCGCGGCCCTCCACCGTAGGACGGATAGGGGTGGCCCCGCGTTCGATCGGGCCCGTCTTCGCCTTCACCTCTCCCCCGGCGACATGAGCGAGCAGCTGGCCGCCCAGGCAGATGCCGAGCGTCGGCAGATCCCTGGCGATGGCCTCGGTCGCGAGCGCCCGCTCGGCCGCGAGCCAGGGCGCACGCTCGTCGTCGTCCGGCATCAGTCCGCCTCCGAGGAGCACAAGCCCGGCATAGCCGTCGAGCGTCAAGGGAAGAGCCTGCTCCGCCCCGACCACGGCATCAATCGCGATCCCGCGCTCCTCCAGCCACGCGCCGAGGCGCCGGGGGCCGGAGCTGGCCGAGTTGACGATCACGAGCACGCGCGCGGTCATGAGGCGCCCTCGCGCGTCGCCGTGTCGACGGCCGGCACGACCGCCGCGGCGGCGGGGCTGCCCGCGCGACCGGCGAGGAAGGCCTCGTGGTCGGGGTCGGACGCCTCCAGGACGCGCAGCACGTTCTCGTGCGCGGCGGCGGCGAGGTCGTCCTCCGTCCAGCCGCGGCGGCGCAGCTCCGCGAACAGGGCGGGATACGTCGACACGTCGCCGAGCCCGTCCGGCATCACGTCGCTGCCGTCGTAGTCGGCCCCGATGCCGACGGCCTGCGGCCCGGCGACCCGGCGGATGTGGTCGAGGTGATCGGCGGCGTCGCTCACGCCGACCGTCGGGGGGTCGCCGACGGCGCCCGCCTCCCACCAGTCGCGCCGGGCCTGGGACAGGAACGTCGGCACGAACGGGACCATCACCACACCGCCCTGCGCGCCGATCGCCGCGAGCACGTCGTCCGGGACGTTCCTGGGGTGGTCGCAGAGCGCGAGCGCGCCGGAATGGCTGACGATCACCGGACGGGTGGTCTCGGCGAGCGCGTCCCGCATGGTGCTCGGCGCGACGTGCGAGAGGTCGACCAGCACGCCGATGCGGTTGAGCTCGCGCACGACCTCGCGCCCGAACGCGGTCAGGCCGTCGTGGCGCGCCTCGTCCGTGGCGGAGTCCGCCCAGTCGATCGTGCGCGACCAGGTCAGGGTCAGGTAGCGGGCGCCGAGCCGCGCGTACTGCCTCAGCACCGCGAGCGAGCCGCCGAGCTGGTCGCCGCCCTCCACGCCGATCAACGAGGCGATGCGTCCCTCCGCCATGGCCGCGCGCGCCTCGGCCGCGGTGCGCGCGAACGCGAGACGGTCGGGGTGGGCCTCGACCAGCCGGTGCACGAAGTCGATCTGCTCGAGCGTCGCCACCACCTGCTCGGCGCCCTCAAGCACCGGGTCCACCCAGACCGACCAGAACTGACCGGCCACGCCGCCGTCCGCCAGGCGCGGCAGATCGGTCTGGGTCGCCGGCACCGATCCGGCGAGCGCGTCGACGCCGTAGCCGAGCAGGGTTCTGCTCGCCCACGCCAGGTCGTTGTGCCCGTCGATCACCCGGTCGAGCGGGCGCTCCTCTTCAGCCATCTCAGTCCTCTCGTGCGTCCAGCACCGCGTTCATGCGCGCGGTGAGCTCGTGGTGGATCGGGACGGCGGCGCCGTCGAGAGCACGCACCGGCACGGCGCCGCGCGTGCTGGAGCACAGCCACAGGGCGTCCGCGCGCTCCAGATCGTCTCGCGACAGGGTCGCGGTCAGCGTGGTCAGGTCGGCGAGTCCCGCGAACACGTCGCCCTGCGTCGTGCCCGGGAGCACACCGAGCTCGGGCGGTGGCGTCACCAGAGTCCCGTCGAGCAGGGCGATCACGGTGGAGCGCGGTCCCTCCAGGACGAAGCCGTCGCCGCTGGTGAAGATCACGTCGTCCGCGCCGCGGCGCCTGGCCTCGCGCAGCGCCGCCTCGTTCACGGCATAGGCGAGGGACTTGGCCCCCTGCAGCAGCCAGGGTGCGGTCTGCATCACGTCGTGGCGGTAGCCGCGGTCGAGCACCACAGCCGTCGTCCCGTCTCTCCGCACCCGCTCCGGGTCGGCGCCCGCGAAGCCCAGCACCCACCCGGTCGGTCCGGCCGGTTCGATCTCGTCGCCCCTGGTCATTGCGAACTTGACCGAGGCGAGTTCGCCCGCCCGCAGCACCCCAGGCCGCGACACCGCCTCCGCGGCCGCGCGCACCGTCGTCCGCCACAGCTCCCGTCGCGGGGCGGGCAGCTCGAGCAGCGCAGCGGAGCGCGCGAACCGGTCCAGGTGGGCTTCTAGCGCCTGGGGCGCGCCGCGCCGGACCACGGCTGTCTCGAAGACGCCGTCGCCGCGGGTGACGCCCAGATCGGTCGCCCGGATGATCGGCTCCCGCGGATCCACCGCACGGATGTGCTCCTCCCCGTCCGCCCCTGCGGTCAGGTCGAGCCGGTACAGCAGCAGTGCACGCATGGTCGTCCGATCCTCGCCGTCGTCCTCGTGTCAGCCTGCGCTCAGTGCGGCATCGCGCACGCCCGCCGCTGCCGAGTCGAACACGCGGGACGCCTCGTGTTCGATGCGCGCGACACGGACCCGGTGACCGATGCCGGGCGCAGTGGGCACCCGCACCCGTCCGGACGCCGCCACCACCGGCGGCTCGATGATGTCGCTCTCGTAGTACTTGTCCGAACCGGAGACGTCCGACGGCAGCAGGAAGCCGGGCAGCGCGGAGAGCGCCACGTTCGCGGCCCTGCCCACCCCGAACTCGTGCATTCCGCCGCACCACACCGGGATCCCGGCGTCGAGGGCCAGGTCGTGCGCGTTCTTCGCCACCTGCAGCCCGCCCATGCGGGACACCTTGATGTTGAGGATGCGCGCGGCACGCAGCCGGATCATCGCCCGCAGGTCGCCCAGCGCCACGACCGACTCGTCGAGGCAGACGTCGGTGTCGAGCCGCGCCTGCAGCTCCGCGTGCGCCACCAGTTCGCGCGGCGCGTACGGCTGCTCGATCATCGTGAGCCCCTCGCGGTCGAGGCGCGCGAACACCGCGGCGGCCTCGTCGTCGTCGGGGTAGGCGCCGTTCGCGTCGACGTGGAGGTCCAGGTCCGGGTGCGCGGCGCGCACGGCCCGCACGGGCTCGACGTCCCATCCCGGCGCGATCTTCAGCTTGACCCGCGGGTACCCCGCGTCGCGCTGCAGCTGCACCTGCGCGAGCAGCTCGTCGATGGACGGCTCGATGCCGAGCGACACCCCGGCGACCACCTCGTCGCGCGTGCCGCCGAGGGCCGTGGCGAGCGCGATGCCGTTGGCGCGGGCGTACAGGTCCCACACCGCTCCGGAGAACCCGGCCTTGGCGAACTCGTGCCCGCGCACCCGCGCCCAGGTCCGCTCGAGGTCGGACGGCTCGTCCCCCTCTGCACCGAGCAGCGCGGGCACCAGGTAGCGGGTCGCGATCTCCCAGGCGGTGGCCGTGGTCTCCGCGCCGAAGTACGGATCGCTCGGCGACGCGATCTCGCCCCACCCCGTGCGCCCGTCGGCGTCGGTGACCTCGACGAGCACGTGCTCGATGCCGGACTTGCGGTGCGAGCTGGTCTCGAAGCTGTGGCGCAGCGCCTGGCGCAGCGTGAACAGACGGATGCGGGCGATCTTCACGCGTCCTCCGTCCCCTCGGTCCGCGGCCGGGGCTGCTCCGGGCCATAGAGGCCGAGCCGTGCGACGAGGCGATCGCGCTCCGCCAGTCGCCGTCGCGCCCCCTTGGCACTCGCCGTGGTCAGAGCACTCAGCAGATGGCACACGGCGGCGACCGGGGTGGGCGAGTCGGCGTACGAGGCCGAGCCGGTGCGCACCCGGATGAGCGAGGTCGCGAGCGGCGCCAGCGGGGCGTCCTCGCTGTCGGTGATGACGACGAGCTGACCGCCGGCCTCCCGGAAGAGCCGGCCGAGGCGGACGGTCTCCTCACGGTACCGTCGCAGCGAGAAGGCGATGAGCACGTCCGATGCCCGCACGTCGGTCAGCACGGTGAGCGGCTGCAGGGCATGCCCGTCCACGAGGAAGACGTTCGACAGCGTGGCCGACAGGTCGGCCGTGAGCAGCTGCGCGTACGCCGCGGCCTTGCCCTCTCCCGCGACGTAGCGACGCCGGGCGCCGAGCAGCAGCGCCGCCGCCTGCGGCACCTGCGCCGAGCGACTGAGCTCCTCGAAGGTCTGCGCGAGCGTGCGCTGCTCCGTCTCGATGATGCGGGCCTGGATGCTCTCGGCCGACTGGTTGGTGCGGATGCGCTCGCCGAAGCGGTCGCGCGGCGAGACGAGATCCCGATCCTCGTGGTCCTGGCCGTGGTCGCTCATGCCGTGCCCTCCCCTGGTGTCGCGCGGTAGACCGCGGTCTGCTCGTCGAGGCGCACCGCCGCGACGAGGATCTCGCCGCGCTGGAACGCGTCGGTCATGGTGCGTGCGAGATCGCGTCGCAGGATCGCACGGTCGTCCGCGGCGAGGTCGTCCGGCCGGGCGGGCACGGCGATCCAGCGGCCGCCGTCGTCGGCGACGGCGCGCCCCCAGTCCCGGCGTCCGAGCGCGGGAGGCGGGGGGACTGCGCGCCGGACCGCCGGCGTCTCCGCGCACAGATCCCAGGCCACGACGAGACGGTCGGTGTCGGGGCGGGCGTAGTAGTCCGGCTCGAACGCGATGCCGACCGCTCCGAGAGCGTTCAGGTTGAAGTGCGCATTGCGCGACAGCAGGGGGTCGAACGTCCAGCGCATGATGCGCTGCCCCCAGCCCAGGGCGACGGTGCGCTGCGCGAGCTTGAGCGCCTGCCCAACGCCCCGTCCCTGATGCTCCGGATCGACGGCGGCGGCCTGCGAGTAGTGGAACACCGACCCGTCGGTCTCGCACCCGGCGAATCCGTAGGCGAAGCCGATGAGCGTGCCGTCGTCGTCGAAGGCGCCGATGGCCGAGCCGCCGTTGCGGGTGAGCGCGGTCAGCAGATTGGTGTTCAGCGCGTACTCGCTCTCGGTGTAGCGGAAGACCCGCGCGTACAGCGCGGCGGCGTCGCGGAACTCGATGTACTGGGTCAGCTCGCGGCAGCCGTAGCCGATGCCCGCGTCGGCGGCCACGGAGGAGTGAGGCACGATACGTTTCCTAAGATCGAAGAGTTCTGCTGCTTCGAGCGATGTTATCGGCGGGTTGCAGCGGGATCAAGAGCCGGATACGGTTCGTAACCGTGACGACTTCTTCGACGGCGCACGCGGCGGACCACTCCTCAGACGACATCATCGCACTCGTGCGCGAACTCGTGCTGATCGAGACGCCGAGCCGGGACAGGGACGCGAGCGCGCTGATCGCCGAGCTCGTGGCGACGCACTTCTCCGCCGTGGGCGGGCACGTCGAACGCGTCACCACCGAGGCGGGAACCGACCTCGTGATCGACGTGCCTGGCACCGGCGCCCCGCTCCTGCTCATCGGACACACCGACACGGTCTGGCCGCGCGGGACCCTCGACGCCGAGGTGCCGTGGACGATCGACGGCGACATCGTGCGCGGCCCTGGCGCCTACGACATGAAGGCCGGCATCGTCGTCATGCTGGAGACCCTGCGCGAACTGCAGGAGCTCCCGCTCGACAGGCGCAGGGCCGTGCGGGTCGTGCTGGTGTCGGATGAGGAGATCGGCTCCCCCGCATCGGGACCCCTGCTGGCCGCACGAGCCGATGGCGCGGTGGCCGCGATCGGCTTCGAGTCCCCGCACCCGGATGGCGCCCTCAAGGTCGGGCGTCGCGGCAGCGCGCGTGTGCGACTGAGCGTGACCGGACGCGCCGCCCATGCCGCCCTCGATCCCGAGCACGGGGTCTCCGCCGTGGACGAGCTCGTCGACCAGCTCCTGCGGGTGCGTCGCCTCACCGAGGACCCGGCACTGCCCGGCCCCGTGCTCTGCAATGTCGGCACCATCTCCGGTGGCGCGCGCACCAACGTCGTGTCCGCACAGGCCGAAGCGGAGATCGGGCTGCGTTTCGTCGACCCCGACACCGAGCACCGGGTGCTGGGAGCGCTCGCCGCGCTGCGTCCGGTACGGGACGGCGCCCGACTGTCGGTGGAGGTGTTGAGCGCGCGGCCCGCGTGGCAGGCATCGGCGCAGGACGCGGATCTGCTCGATCGCATCGCGCGGGCGGGAGCGACCATCGGCCAGACGGTGGACGGCCGCCCTGCCGCCGGCGCCGGCGACACGAACCTCCTCGGCGGGCTCGGTCTGCCGACGGTCGACGGCTTCGGGCCGCGCGGGGGCGGTGCGCACGCGGTGGACGAGCACTTCCTGCGTTCGTCCTTGCACGAGCGCATCGCACTCCTGCGCGCCGTGCTCACGATCCCCGCGGAGTGAGGATACGATTCCCGTTCGTGCGCCGCGCGCGTCTCGAACAGGGATACGTTCCGGATCACTTCCCGTCGGGGAGGCCGCTTCCGGTGACCGTCGACGGAGTGCGCATCCTGCCAGCCCCGTGTTTCCGCTGTGTTACGCGCTCTGCACATCCCAAAGCGCGATCCCTGCATCGCACATTTCTTGCGCGATACGCATCCGATCTCTTGACCCCGGGGCCGACTTCCGCTTGCATGGTCTGCACCGACCCGGCTTCATCGTGGATCCGGGCGGCGCCCGAAGGGACTTCTTCCATGCGTCTTGCCCCCCGCTCGAAAACAGTGCGAAGTCTGACCGCCGCCGCGATCGCCTCCGCGCTCCTCGTCGCCGCCCCGGTCGGTGCCGCTCAGGCCCAGTCCGTGAGCGCGGCGACCGAATCCCCCGCCGCAGACACCACGCTGCGCATCGCGACCTCGGGATTCGTCGACACGTTCAACCCGTTCATCTCGATCTATCTGACGCCGACGAACATCATCCGGTACGTGTACGAGTCCCTCGTCCAGAACGACGCCGAGGACGGCTCGCCCACCAAGGGCCTCGCCGACTCGTGGGAGGCCTCGGACGGCGGGCAGACCTGGACCTTCACCCTGCAGGACGACCTCGTCTGGTCCGACGGAGAGCCCATCACCTCGGCGGACGTGAAGTACACCTACGACCAGATGATGACCGTGCCCGCCCTCGGCACCGCGAACGGCAA
This sequence comes from Microbacterium sp. p3-SID336, assembly GCF_025143365.1. Taxonomy (GTDB): domain Bacteria; phylum Actinomycetota; class Actinomycetes; order Actinomycetales; family Microbacteriaceae; genus Microbacterium. The sequence continues at coordinate 21,859 of NZ_JALXPE010000032.1, forward strand.
CCTCGTCTCCAACTTCGACACCGTCGAGGCGCCCGACGACAAGACCGTCGTCATCTCCCTGAAGACGCCGCAGGCGCCCAACCCCGGTTCCGAGATCCCGATCGTGCCGAAGCACATCTGGGAGGAGGTCGACGACCCCACCACGTTCGCCAACGACTCCGACGTGGTCGGCTCCGGGCCGTTCCTGCTCGACAGCTACTCCGCCAACCAGTCCATCGAGCTCAAGGCGAACGAGAACTTCTGGCGCGGCGCCCCGAAGATCGACGCCATCCAGTACGTGTACTACACGAACTCCGACGCCCAGGTGCAGGCGCTCAAGGCCGGGGACGTCGACCTGGTGACCGGCCTCACCCCCACCCAGTTCGGCGCGCTCGAAGGCGTCGACGGCATCACGACCCACTCGGGTGAGGGCCGCCGCTACCACTCGATCAGCATCAACGTCGGCCAGCAGACGCGCGACAACGTGCCCTACGGCACGGGCAACGCCGCGCTCAAGGAGCTCGAGGTCCGCCAGGCGATCCGGCTCGGCACCGACACGAAGACCCTGCTCGACAAGGTGCTCGACGGCGAGGGCACGCTCGCCACGAGCTTCATCCCCGCCTCCTTCCCGAAGTGGCACCTCCCGGAGGACGACGACGTGATCGTCGACTTCGACCCGGAGGCCGCCCAGGCGAAGCTCGACGAGGCCGGCTGGGCGCCCGGCGCGGACGGCATCAGGGAGAAGGACGGTCAGCGTCTCAGCCTACGACTGCTCATCGACGCCGACGACGCCAACGAGCAGTCCATCTCGGACTTCTTCGTGCCGTGGATGAAGGACATCGGCGTCGAGATCACGGTCGAGTCGACCGATTCCGACACCATCAGCGCGAAGGCCGTCTCCGGCGACTACGACCTCTACTTCAGCGGCTGGTCCGTGAACCCCGACCCCGACTACCAGCTCGGCATCAACACCTGCGGCAACCTGCCCACCGGGACCGACGGCGCCGGCGGCACCACGCAGGACGGCTACTGCAACCCTGAGTTCGACGAGATGTACGCGCAGCAGCGCTCCGAGATCGACGAGGAGAAGCGCCAGGAGATCGTGCACGACATGCTGGCGCTGAACTACACCGGCACCGCGCAGATCGCGACCTGGTACGCGAACTCGCTCGAGGCGTACCGCTCCGACCGCTTCACGGGCTTCACCCTGCAGCCCAAGGACGGCGGCATCATCGCCAACCAGGCCGGCTACTGGGGCTACCTCACGGTCGAGCCGGTGGAGGGCGCGACCGAGGGCGGCACCGGCACCAACACCGGCCTCATCATCGGCGGCGTCGTCGTGGGGGTGATCGTCGTCGGAGCCTTGGTCTTCTTCCTGATCCGACGTCGGAACATCGCCGACGTCGAATGAGCCCAGCGAGACGCCGCGGGCGGCGGGCATCCGCCCCCGCGGCGTCTCCCGGTCCGCAGTTAGGAGACCCATGTCGAACGCGGTACCCCCCTCCACCTCCGCCATCGCCACGAGCGCCGCCGCCGAGGAGCAGCCGAAGGGCGTCGGCGCCCTCCGCTACGTCCTGAGCAAGCTCGGCGGCGCGGCCATCAGCCTGGCGATGGTGATCCTCCTCGGCTTCTTCGCCTTCAAGATCCTCCCCGGCGACCCGGTGGCCTCGATCGCCCGCGAACGCGGCATGAGCCCGGAGCAGGCCGATCAGCTCCGCGAGCAGCTGGGGCTGAACAAGCCCCTGTGGCAGCAGTTCTTCGACTATCTCGGGAACGTGTTCACCCTCAACTTCGGTACGAGCTACGTGTACCGCACCTCGGTGTCCGAGCTGATCGGCGACTACTTCTGGAACACGATCCTCCTGACCGGCACGGCGGCCGTGATCGCGATCGCCCTCGGTCTCTGGCTCGGGCAGAAGGCCGCCTGGAAGCACGGCTCCACGTTCGACCGCATCGTCTCCGGCACGTCGCTCGTGTTCTGGTCGGTGCCCACGTTCTGGCTCGCGCTGCTGCTGCTGATGGTCTTCGGCGGCACGCTGCACTGGTTCCCCACCGGGGGCATGGTCTCCCCCAACCCGCCCGCCGACCCCGTGGGTGCCGTGCTCGACGTGATCTCGCACATGGTGCTCCCCGTCATCACGATGGTCGCGGTCGTGTACGCGCAGTACCTGATGGTCATGCGCAGCTCGCTCCTGGAGGAGATGGGCGCCGATTACCTGACCACCGCGCGTGCCAAGGGGCTTCGGGAGGATCTCGTCCGCCGCCGGCACGCCGTGCCCAACGCGCTGCTCCCGACCGTTACGCTCGTGTTCATGCACATCGGCGGCCTGATCGCCGGTGCGGTCACGGTCGAGACCGTGTTCTCCTGGCCCGGGCTGGGCAAGCTCACGTTCGAGGCCATCTCCGGCCCCGACCTCCCGCTGCTCCAGGGCACCTTCGTGGTCTTCTCGACCATCATCATCGTGATGAACCTCATCGCGGACCTCATCTACCGTCAGCTCGACCCGAGGGTGAGGCGCGCATGAGCACGGCATCTCCATCCATCCGTTCACCCCGCGCCCTGGCCTGGCATCGCCGCGGCACCGCGTTCGCCGACTTCTGCCGCCAGTTCGCGCAGCACCGCGCCGGCATGATCGGCCTCGTGTTCCTCGTGATCGTGGCACTGATCGCGATCTTCGCGCCCGTGATCGCCCCCGCGAGCATGCTCGACGTCACCAAGCTCGTGGATGTGCAGCGCTTCGCCCCGCCGTCCTGGGAGCACCCGCTCGGCACCGACCATCAGGGGCGGGAGATCTGGGTGCGCATGGTGTGGGGCGCCAGGGTGTCGCTGCTCGTCGGCCTCGCCGCGACCGCCATGTCGATGATCATCGGCACGCTGGTCGGGCTCTCGGCCGGGCACTTCACCGGCTTCTTCGGCGGCCTGATGATGCGCATCATCGACTTCTTCCTCGTGCTGCCGTCGCTGATCCTCGCGATCGTGCTTTCGTCGGTGCTGAGCCGCGGCGTCTGGACCATCATCATCGCGATCGGCCTGACCTCCTGGGCCGGCACGGCCCGCGTGGTGCGCGCGCAGACGCTCTCGGTCGAGTCCCGCGACTACATCGAGCGCTCCCGGGCTCTCGGCGCCGGCCACTGGCACATCATCATGAAGCACCTGCTGCCGGGCGTCCTCCCCCTGGTCCTCGCCAACACCACCCTCACCGTGGGATCGGCGATCATCTCCGAGTCGACGCTCGCCTTCCTCGGTCTCGGCGACACCACCCTGCAGTCGTGGGGGTCGATCCTGAAGAACGCCATGGACGTCTCCGCGGCGACCAGCGGCTACTGGTGGTACGTGCTCGTGCCCGGCGTCGCGATCGTCCTTGTGGTGCTGTCGTTCACCCTGATGGGACGCGCCGTCGAGAACATCACCAACCCGACGCTGAGGAGCCGTTGAGATGCCCGACCTGATCTTCGACGACGTCTCGATCACGTACCGCACCTCCGGCCGCTCCGGTCGGGACGAGGTCACGGCCGTGCGCAACGTCTCACTCACCCTCCCGGCCGGGCAGACCCTCGGCATCGCCGGCGAGTCCGGCTCCGGCAAGTCCACCCTCGCGATGAGCGTGCTGCGCCTCCTGCCGCGCAATGCCCGGCTCAGCGGCCGGGTGCTGCTGGGCGACCAGGACGTGGCGACCCTCTCGTTCGGGCAGCTGCGCGCCGTCCGCTGGGCGCAGACCTCGATCGTGTTCCAGGGCGCCATGCACTCGCTGAACCCGGTGCGCACGGTCGGCTGGCAGCTGCTGGAGGCTCTGGAGCTGCACGCCTCCGACCGCTGGAAGACCGAGAAGGCCCGCAAGGAGCGGGTGCGCGAGCTGATGGACGTCGTGGATCTGCCTCCGCAGAAGAGCGAGGCCTATCCGCACGAGCTCTCGGGCGGTCAGAAGCAGCGCGTCATGATCGCGATGGCGCTCGCGTGCGATCCCGAGGTCATCATCGCGGATGAGCCGACGACGGCACTCGACGTGATCGTGCAGAAGCAGATCCTCGACATGATCTCCCGACTCGTGGCCGAGCGCGGCATCTCGATGCTGATGATCAGCCACGACCTCTCGGTGCTCGCCACGGCGTGCGACCGGATCGCGATCATGCGCGACGGGGAACTCGTGGAGGTCGGGGAGAGCTACGCGGTGTGCACCGCGCCGGAGCAGGCCTACACCCGCCAGCTCGCCGACGCCTTCCCCACGATCGGCGACCCCGCCTCGCGCATGGCCCCGGTGACCCGCCACGGCCGGAACGCGGACGACGTGCCGGAGATCACGCACGGCGACGAGGTGCTGCTGGAGGCGCAAGGGCTCAACGTCACGTACCGCTCCGGCGGGCGCCCCGTGCACGCGGTGCGCGACGTCGACCTGACCGTCCGTCGGGGCGAGATCGTCGCACTCGTCGGGCAGTCCGGATCGGGGAAGTCCACGCTCGCTCGTGCACTCATGGGGCTGCAACCCGCCGACGCGGGGTCGCAGATCCTCTTCGGCGGCGCACCGATTCCGTCGAAGGGACGCGGCCTCGCGCGATTCCGCTCGCAGGTGCAGCTCGTGCTGCAGGACCCGTGGGCGGCGCTGAACCCCAAGCACAGCGTGTACGAGTCCGTGGCAGAGGGGCTGCGAGTGCAGCGGTACCCCGGGGACGAGCGCGAGCGCGTCGCCCAGAGCCTCGCCGATGCGGAGCTCACTCCGCCGGAACGGTACTTCGGCGCGATCCCGCAGGAGCTCAGCGGCGGGCAGCGGCAGCGCGTCGTGATCGCCGGCGCTCTCGCCGTGCAGCCGCAGCTGCTCATCGCGGACGAACCTGTGGCGTCGCTCGACGCCTCCGTCCGCGGCGAGATCCTGGGGCTGCTACTCGACCTGCGGCGAAGGCTCGGCCTGTCGGCGCTCGTCATCACGCACGACCTCGGCCTCGCGTGGAACATCGCCCACACGGTCGCCGTGATGTACCACGGACAGATCGTGGAGCACGGCCGCACCGAGGATGTGCTGCTGAACCCGCAGCACGAATACACCAGGCACCTGCTGTCGGCCGCACCGCGCATCGAGGAGAAGACGGCATGACCACCGCGACCGAGGCGACCGTGTCGCCGTACCTGGACACGGCCCCGCTGCAGCCGGGAGACACCGTGGCGATCGTGTCGCCCTCCGGGCCCGGGAACGAAGAGAACACGCAGCGCGCCGTCGGCTACTACGAGTCGTGGGGGCTGAACGTCCGGGTGGGCGCGCACGTGCTCACCCCGCACCCGCGCGCGTCCTACCTCGCGGGACCGGACGACCTCCGCCGTGCCGACCTCGTCGACGCGTGGCTGGACCCCGAGGTCGACGCGGTGATCACGGCACGCGGCGGGTACGGGGCGCTGCGGCTGCTCGACGGCATCGACTGGTCGGCCATGCGACACGGGGCCCTCCGCCGCGACGGACGGCCGAAGCTCCTCACCGGCTCGTCCGACGTGACGGCGCTGCACGAGACCTGGCGGGCGCACCTCGGCGTGGCCACGCTGTTCTGTCCGATGGCGGGCAACAACGTGTTCCGCGACTCGGAGCGGGTGCGCGACGACGTGCAGCGGTGGCTGTTCGAGCCCTGGCGCGGACGGGAGCTGATCGGCCCGAAGACCGAGATCATGACCCCCGGTCGCGCCGAGGGCCGCTTCAGCGGAGGCAACCTCAGCCTGCTCGCGGCCGGGCTCGGCGCCCCCGAGGCAGCCGTGCCCGCGCCGGGCATCCTCTTCCTGGAGGACATCACGGAGGAGCCCTACCGACTGGACGGCTTCGTGACCCAGCTGCGGCGGGCGGGCCGTCTCGCGCAGGCCACGGGCGTGGTGCTCGGGTCCTGGCACGAGTGCGGCGACCTGGAGCTCGTACATGCTCTGATGCGCGACGAGTTCCAGGACACAGGGGTCCCGGTGCTGTGGGAGCAGGGCTTCGGTCACGACCCGCACGCGCTCACCGTCCCCCTCGGCGTCGACGGGGTGCTGGACGCCACGGGCGACGAGCCCCGCCTGACGGTCGGGCTCCCCGCATGATCGCGCTGCCGCCCCTGGACCCCCGTGCGACGTGGTCCGTCCGGATCCTCGATGCCGACACCGGCGAGGTCCTGTCCGAGCACGAGCCGCACACGCAGTGCGAGACGGCGAGCATCGGCAAGATCTTCCTGCTGCTCGAGGTCGCCCGCCGCCTGAAGTCCGGCGCGCTCGCCGCCGACGACCGCATCGACATCCCCGACGAGCACAGGGTCGAGGATTCCGGGCTCCTCTACCGCATGCGCGACCAGCGCGTCACGGTGCACGACGCCGCCCTGCTCGTGGGCGCGGTGAGCGACAATCTCGCCACGAACGCGCTCATCCACCTGTGCGGGCTCGACGCCGTGCGCGCCGTCGCGCCCGCGCTCGGCTACCGGGACACCGCGCTGCACGACTACATCCGCAACGAGCGCACGCCCGACCTGCCCTGGACCCCGTCCTACGGCACCGCGGCGGAGCTGTCCGACGTGATGCGGCGGCTCGGCGCCGGCGAGGCCTTCTCCCCTGCGATCAGTGCGCGCGTGCTGGACTGGCTCGCTGCCGACACGGACACGTCCATGACCGCGGACTCCTTCCTCCTCGACCCGCTCGCCCACGTCGAGGCCGAGTATCAGGGCATGGTGCTGCGCCACAAGACGGGCAGCGTGGGGTTCGCGCGCGTCGACGTCGGACTCCTGCGCGGCCCGGCGGCGGCGGTCGCCTATGCAGTGGCGGCGAACTGGAAGGGCTCGCCCGTGGACCTGCGGGCGCCCGTGCTCGACGACATGCGCGCCGTCGGGGAGAGCATCCGCGCGCACGTGACGGGGCGCCCGCGCGACGCGGAGGACGCATGAGCGCGATCGATGTGGAGCTGCCCTCGAGCGACGGCACCGTGTGGTCTGTGCTGGTGCAGGACATCGACTCGGGCGAGGTGCTGTTGGCGCACGACCCGGAGGCCGTGCAGGACACCGCGAGCGTGGGCAAGATCTTCCTGCTGCACCGGCTGCTCGCCGAGGTCGACGCGGGCACGCGCAGCCTGGAGGATCGGGTGACGAGGCGCCCCGTGGAGGCCATCGAGGACTCCGGCCTCTGGTACCTGCTGCAGGCCGACGAGCTGTCGCTGTATGACGTCGCGGCGCTCATCGGGGCGGTCAGCGACAACGCCGCGACGAACACCCTCGGCCGCGTGATCGGCATCCCCGTGGTGCAGGAGCACACCCGAGCGCTCGGCTACACGGCGTCCGGCCTCGACGACATCGTGCGCTGGCCGATCCCTCCCGGAGCCCCGCGCACGCTCTCGCACGCGAACGCCGCGGAGCTCGTGCGCTTCATGTCACGGCTGGCCGACGGTGCCGATCTGTCACCCGCCTCTGCCGACACGCTGCGGCGCTGGCTCGGCGCCGGCATGGACCTGTCGATGGTGGCGTCGGCGTTCGACCTGGATCCGCTCGCGCACTGGGGTTTCGACCGCGGCGTGTGGCTGCTCAACAAGACCGGGACGATTTCGCGGGTGCGCGCCGACACGGGCATCGTGATGTCGCCCACGCGGCGCCTCGCCTATGCCGTGCTGGCGAACTGGAACCGCGACGCCGACCGCAGGGGTCCCGCGCTCGCTGCGATGCGGCGCATCGGCGAGGGTATCCGCGACGCGCTCGCCGACTGACGCGGTTCACAACTCAGGAGTTCCGTCCGCAGTCGGTGCCGAACCGGCCGCTCCCGGCGCTCGCGGCGCGGTTCTCCTGAGTTGTGCGCAGGAACTCAGACGACCCCGGCGCGCGCGAGCCGTTCCCGCACCCGGTCGACCGGCACCGCATGGGCCGTGCGCCCCTCGGGCCCCACGGTGGTCTCCGCAGCGAGCACGGAGTTGATCAGCGCTTCCTCGACCGCGTCCATGGTCGCGGCGAACAGCGGCGACAGGTCGTCGTCGGCCGCGAGACCGCCCGCCGCAGGGTCGTGCACGGAGAACGCGATGGCGTAGTCCCCGCTGCCCTGGGCGTAGTCGGCCCCTACGCCGCGCATCGCGAACACCGCACGGTTCGCGACCCGGCCGAGCTGGCGCCCGTCGACCGGGGCATCCGTGGCGACGACGATCATGCACGAGTTGCCGACGGGCTGGGCCGGGTCCGACCCCAACAGCTCCTCCGCGGGCAGCGGCACCCCCGCGATCCGCAGTGTCCCGCTGAAGTTGGTCTGCACGAGAGCGCCGACCACCGACGACCGCCCGGCGACGTCGACCAGACGCGAGGCCGTACCGATACCGCCCTTGTATCCGAGGGCAACGGTTCCGGCGCCGGCACCGACGCACCCCTCGGCCACCGGGCCCGGCGCCGCCGCAGCCAGTGCCGTCGTCACCTGCTCCTCCTCCACGGCCCGCCGACGGATGTCGGAGAGGAAGCCGTCGTTCGTCTCTCCCACCACCGGATTCAGCGTCGTCGTCCGCGCGTGCATCGGCGTCGCCAACAGGTGCCCGAGGAGCGCGTCGGCGACGCGGAACACCGACAGCGTCGAGGTCAGCAGGATCGGCGTCTCCACCGCCCCGAGCTCGCGGAGCTGCGTGGCGCCGACGAGCTTTCCGTAGCCGTTCCCGACGGAGAGGTTGGCGGGCAGGCTGCGGCGCTCGGCGGTGAGGGCGTCGGGCACGATCGCCGTCACGCCCGTGTGCAGGCCGTCGCCGTGCAGCGTGGCATGGCCGACCCGCACACCCGGGACGTCGGTGAGGGCGTTCGCCTGGCCGCGCGCGAAGGCCCCGGACGGGACGCCGAGATCGGCGAGACGAGGACGGGAGGCGGGCGACGACGGCGGTGTCATGCCCCGATCCTTCCAGCGGCGGCGGGGCGGGCCGCAGCGCCGCGCCGGATGCTCCTCCGGGTCGAGCGTCCCGCTTCCCCGCTCGGTAGACTGGGCGGCACCACCCACACTCAGGCACGCTCACACAGTGCCGCATACATCGCTCGAGGAGTCCTTCATGTCCGCCATTCCCGACAAGCCCGCACTCGAAGGTCTCGAAGCGAAGTGGGACGCCGCCTGGGCGGAGCAGGGCACCTACCTGTTCGATCGTCTGCGCGCCGCCGAGCTCGGCCGCGAGGGCGTCTACTCGATCGACACCCCGCCGCCCACGGCCTCCGGGAGCCTGCACATCGGCCACGTGTTCTCCTACACGCACACCGACGTCAAGGCGCGGTACGAGCGCATGCGCGGCAAGACCGTGTTCTACCCGATGGGCTGGGACGACAACGGGCTGCCGACCGAGCGCCGCGTGCAGAACTACTACGGCGTGCGCTGCGACCCGTCGCTCCCCTACGACCCCGACTTCACTCCCCCGTTCGAGGGCGGTGACAACAAGTCCAGCCGCGCGGCCGACCAGCAGCCGATCAGTCGCCGCAACTTCATCGAGCTGTGCGAGCGACTGACGGTCGAGGACGAGAAGCAGTTCGAGTCGCTGTTCCGTCAGCTCGGGCTCAGCGTGGACTGGACGCAGACGTACCGGACGATCTCGGACGACACGATCCGCCAGAGCCAGCTCGCGTTCCTGCGGAACCTGGAGCGGGGTGAGGCCTACCAGGCTCTCGCGCCGACGCTGTGGGACATCGACTTCCGCTCCGCCATCGCGCAGGCGGAACTGGAGGACCGCGACCAGCAGGCGGCATATCACACCATCTCCTTCCCGTTCGCGGACGGCTCCGGCTCGATCCCGATCGACACCACCCGCCCGGAGCTCCTCCCCGCGTGCATCGCGATCGTGACGCACCCCGAGGGTCCGCACAAGCACCTGATCGGCACGAAGGTGCGCACGCCGTACTTCGGTGCCGAGATCGAGATCCACGGTCACCACCTCGCCCAGCCGGACAAGGGCACGGGCGCGGCGATGGTCTGCACCTTCGGTGACGTGACCGACATCATCTGGTGGCGCGAGCTGCGCACCGCGACCGGCGACGACCTGCCGAACATGACGACGATCGGCCTCGACGGTCGGTTCCTCCCCGAGGCCCCTGCGACGGTCGGCAATGCCGAAGCCCGCGCCTGGTACGCCGACGAGGTCGCCGGCAAGACCGTGTTCAGCGCGCGCAAGGCGATCGTGGAGAAGCTGCAGGAGACGGGCGACCTGACCGCCGTCGGCAAGCCCTTCCAGCACGCGGTGAAGTTCTTCGAGAAGGGCGACCGTCCGCTCGAGATCGTGTCCACGCGCCAGTGGTACATCCGCAACGGCGCCCGCGACGGCGAGCTGCGCGACCAGCTGCTCACCCACGGGCAAGAGCTCGCCTGGCACCCCGACTTCATGCGCGTGCGCTACGAGAACTGGGTGGGCGGCCTCACCGGCGACTGGCTCGTGTCGCGGCAGCGGTTCTTCGGCGTGCCGATCCCGCTCTGGTACGCGCTCGACGAGGAGGGGAAGCGCGACTACAGCCGCGTGCTGACCCCCGACGCTGATTCCCTGCCGATCGACCCCACCACCGACGTGCCCGCCGGCTACACCGAGGACCAGCGCGGTGTGCCGGGTGGCTTCGACGCCGAGGCGGACATCCTCGACACGTGGGCGACCTCCTCGCTCACGCCGCAGCTCGCGGGTGGCTGGCAGCGTGACGAGGAGCTGTGGCAGCTCACCGCGCCGTTCGATCTGCGTCCGCAGGGGCAGGACATCATCCGCACCTGGCTCTTCTCCACCATGCTCCGCTCCACGCTGGAGGACGGCCGCGTCCCCTGGCGCAATGCCGCGATCTCGGGTTTCATCGTGGACCCCGACCGCAAGAAGATGTCGAAGTCGAAGGGCAACGTGGTCACCCCGGCCGATGTGCTCGACGCCCACGGCTCGGATGCGGTGCGCTACTGGGCGGCGTCGAGCCGTCTCGGCATGGATGCGGCGTTCGACCCGCAGAACCCGACGCAGGTGAAGATCGGCCGTCGTCTCGCGATCAAGGTGCTCAACGCGGCGAAGTTCGTGCTGTCGTTCCCCGTGCCCGCAGGCGCGCAGGTGACGCACGCGCTCGACGCCTCGATGCTCACAGCGCTCGACCAGGTCGTGGCCGAGGCGACCAAGGCGTTCGACCGTTACGACGCCGCGCGGGCGCTGGAGCTGACGGAGGCGTTCTTCTGGACGTTCTGCGACGACTACCTGGAGCTCGTGAAGGAGCGCGCCTACAACCAGAACGACGTCGGTCAGGCGTCGGCGGCCCTCGCCCTGCGCCTGGCGCTGTCCACGCTGCTGCGGCTGCTCGCCCCGGTGCTGTCGTTCGCGACCGAGGAGGCGTGGTCCTGGTTCGAGGAGGGATCCGTGCACACGGCCTCCTGGCCGCAGCCGCTCGGCATCGAGGGCGACCCGGCCGTGCTGGCCGCCGCGAGCGAGGCACTGATCGGCATCCGTCGCGCGAAGACCGAGGCGAAGGCCTCGCAGAAGACCCCCGTGTCGCGCGCGGCCATCGCCGCCCCGTCGGCGAAGCTCGACGCGCTGCGTGCCGCGGCCGAGGACCTGCGCGCGGTGGGCCGGATCGCCGAGCTCGAGTTCACCGAGGCGGAGGAGTTCGCGGTCACCGCGATCGAGCTCGCTCCGGTCGAGGCCTCCTGATGCAGCTCGGCACCCGCTGGGCCACCGGGTCGGAGCCGCCCGCCTCCGTCCCCGCCGTGTTGCGCCCCGCCATCGCCGAGGTGGAGGCGAAGGGGCTGACCGGCCACTGGACGCTCACGTGGCTGGAGGGTCGCGCGATCGCCGAGCTCGACGCGGGCTGGGAGGTCGTGCAGACCCCCTCCGGCGAGGTCGTCGCTCGGCCATTCGACTGACCGCGTCCGCCGGGACTTCCTTCACGCCGAGACCCCCTCGTTTCCACGCGGATACGAGGGGGTCTCGACGCGTTCCGGGGTATCGGCCTCAGCGGCGGGAAGCGCCCAGTTGCGCCAGGAGGTGGTCGACGGCGTGCGGGTCGTGGCGGCGGGCCTGCTGCTCGCGCAGGAGGTCGAGGGCGAGTGCGCGACGCTGAGCGCGGCGCTCGACACGGTGCTCGACGAAGGTGGTGAGACGGTCGGCGAGCTGGAGCATCCCCCGCTCGGTGCGAGTGGGGCTGACGAGGTGCAGCGTCGCGGCGGTCATGACGGCTCCTCAGCGCCCGCGGCTCGGGAGGACCCGGCCGGCGGGGTCGGCAGGTCGAAGAGCTCGGCCCGCACCGAGACCCGGCGCACGTCGGGTCCCGTCTGTCCGCGATGGCGCGCGATCGCCCGCTCGATGACGGCCTCGAGCTCGCTGCGGAGCTCCTGTGCCTGCGCCGCGGTGATGTCGAGGTGCGTGGTCATCGTCATGCCGACGTCCCGCCAGTCCTCCGGAACCTCGGACGCGGGACGGTTGAGGTACGCCATCAGCGTCTCGTGACGGAGCCGGAAGAACTCGGAGGTCACGATCTGCGCGGCTGCCCGGTTGGCTGGAGAGGTCATGTCGTCCGGCCCCGGCACGTCGATGCGGCCCCGCGGACGCTCCCACCACCGTTCCCGCGCGGTGCCTCGCCCTTCGACCTCGCGGATGAGGTCGTGCGCCGCGAGGGCGCGCAGGTGATAGCTCGTCGACCCCGACGTCTCCCCGACCAGCGCCGCGAGCGAACTCGCCGTCTGCGGGCCGCGCGAGGCGAGCAGATCGAAGATCTTCACCCGCAGGGGGTGCGCCAGCGCCTTGAGCGCGCCGGCATCGAGGGTGCGGACCTGCGTCTCGTTCGTCATAGATGCAAAGGTATCCTTGCAACTGTTTCTTTGCAAGCATTTCTTTGCATCAGCGACAGCCGCCGCACACGGCTCAGTCGACGGCGGCGCGCGCAGCCACGAAAGCCGCGACGCAGCGCTCGACCTGCGCGGGTGTGTGCGCCGCCGAGAGCTGAACGCGGATGCGCGCCAGCCCGCGCGGCACCACCGGGAAGCTGAACGCCGTCACGTACACACCCTGGGCCTGCATCTCCTGCGCGATCCGCGCGGTCTTGGCCGCATCGCCGAACATCACCGGCACGATCGGGTGCTCGCCCGGCAGCAGGTCGAAGCCCTCCTCCGTCATCCGCCGTCGGAACAGCGCGGCGTTGTCACGCAGCCGCGCGCGCAGGTCGGCCGAGCCCGCGACGAGGTCGAGCGCGGTGAGCGTGCCGGCGACGATCGCGGGCGCCAGCGTGTTCGAGAACAGGTAGGGGCGCGAGCGCTGCCGCAGCAGGGCCACGACCTCGGCGTGCGACGCCACGTATCCGCCGGAGGCGCCGCCGAGCGCCTTGCCGAAGGTCCCGGTGTAGATGTCGACGCGGTCGGCGACGCCGCACAGCTCAGGCGTTCCCCTGCCGTGCTCCCCCACGAAGCCCACGGCGTGCGAGTCGTCCACGAACACCAGGGCTTCGTAGCGCTCGGCGAGGTCGCAGATCTCGGCGAGCGGGGCGATGTAGCCGTCCATCGAGAACACGCCGTCCGTCACGATCACCCGGAAGCGGGCGTCGGCGGCGGCGCGCAGCTGCTCCTCCAGATCCGCCATGTCCCGGTTCCGGTAGCGCAGGCGGCGTGCCTTCGAGAGCCGGATGCCGTCGATGATCGACGCGTGGTTGAGCTCGTCCGAGATGATGGCGTCCTCGGCGGAGAAGAGCGTCTCGAACACTCCGCCGTTCGCGTCGAAGCACGAGGAGTACAGGATGGCGTCGTCCGTGCCGAGGAAGTCCGCGAGCCGCCGCTCCAGCTCCAGATGCTGCTCCTGCGTGCCGCAGATGAAGCGGACGCTCGCGAGGCCGTATCCCCACTCGTCCAGTGCCGTCCGTGCGGCGGCCACGATGCGCGGGTCGTCTGCGAGACCGAGGTAGTTGTTGGCGCAGAAGTTCAGCACCTCCGCACCGTCTGCCGTGATCTCGGCGCTCTGCGGTCCACGGATGCCGCGCTCGCGTTTCGTGAGCCCCGCCTCCTCGATCCCGGCCAGTTCCGCCGCCACCTGCGTCTTGAAGTCTCCGTACATCACAGCTCCGTCCAATCGAGGATGATCTTTCCCGTCCCCGCCGATTCCGCGGCCGCGAACCCGCGCTCCCAGTCGTGCGCCGGCACGACCTCGGCGATCACGCGACCGATCGCCGTCCGCAGGGTGCCACTGGTCTGCAGCATGGCCCCCATCGCGTTCCAGGTCTCGAACATCTCCCTGCCGTAGATGCCCTTGATGGTGAGCATGTGCGTCACCAGCTTCCCCCAGTCGATGTCGAACCGCGAGCTCGGCAGCCCGAGCATGGCGATCCGTCCCCCGTGGTTCATATTGTCGATCATCGCCGGGAGCGCAGACGGCGCCCCGCTCATCTCGAAGCCGACATCGAAGCCCTCCCGCATTCCGAGCGCACGCTGCGCGTCGCGGATGTCGCGCACCGAGACGTCGACCGCGTCGTCGGCTCCCATCTGCCGCGCCATCTCCAGCCGCGGGGCGCTGATGTCGGTGGCGGCGATGAACCGCGCGCCGGCGTGCCGTGCGACCGCGATCGCCATCAGTCCGATCGGTCCGCATCCGGTGACCAGCACGTCCTCGCCGACCAGAGGGTACGTCAGCGCAGTGTGCACCGCGTTGCCGAGCGGATCGAAGATCGCACCGAGCTCGGGGCTCACCTCGGCATGATGCACCCAGACGTTCGCGGCCGGCAGCGCCAGGTACTCCGCGAAGGCGCCGTCTCGCTGCAGGCCCAGTCCGATCGTGCGGATGCACATCTGTCGACGGCCGGCGCGACAGTTGCGGCAGGTGCCGCACACGATGTGGCCCTCCCCCGACACGCGGTCGCCGACGGCGATGTCCTGCACGAGGGACCCGACCTCCACGACCTCGCCGTAGAACTCGTGACCGGGGATCAGCGGGGCCTCGATCGCGGACGCGGCCCAGTCGTCCCAGCGGGCGATGTGGAGGTCGGTGCCGCAGATGCCCGTACGCAGCACGCGGATGACGACCTCGTCGGGTCCCGCCGTGGGCTCCGGGCGGTCGACGAGAGCGAGGCCGGCGCCGGGTTCCGCCTTGAACAGTGCCTTCATGTTTCGATCATCACCGGCCTCAACGGTGTAGAGCAATCGGCGCTTTCTGCATTGTCTCTGTAGTCTGCCTAAACTGTCCCCGTGGAACTCCATCAGCTCCAGATCCTGCGCGAACTCGGTGCCCTCGGCAGCCTCACCGCCGTGGCGGAGGCGCTGCGGGTCACGCCGTCCGCCGTGTCCCAGCAGCTGGCGGCGCTGCAGCGTCTGTTCCCGACCCCGCTCACCCGCCGTCAGGGCCGGACGCTCGTGCTGACCGCCGCCGGCGAGGTCCTGGCGGCCGCCGGCTCCGACGCCATCGACGCGATGGCCGCGGCGCGCCACGCACTCGACGACTTCAAGGGCGCCGCGTCGGGCCTGGTCAGCATCAGCGGATTCCACAGCGTCGGGCAGGCGCTGTTCGGCCCGCTGCTGCGCGAGCTCTCCGTCGCCGATTCCCCCACCGTGCAGCTCACGGACGAGGATGTCGCGCAGAGCGAGTTCCCCGCCCTCACCGCGCGCTACGACCTCGTGCTCGCGCATCGCATGGAGCACTCCGCCCCGTGGCCGACGCAGGGTGTGCGCTCTCTCACCCTCGTCCGCGAGCCGCTCGACGTCGCGGTCGCGGCCGACCACCCCCTCGCCGGGCGCACGAGTCTGCGGCCGAGCGACATCGCCGGCGAGCCCTGGGTCACCAGCCGTATCGGCTATTCCCCCGATGACGTGCTGCGCGCGGTGGCGGCGGTCGCGAAGCGCCCGGTCGACATCCGTCACCGCATCAACGACTACGGTGCGGTGTCCGCCGTCGTCGCGGCCGGTGGCGTGCTCGGCATGCTGCCGCGGTTCACCTCACGCAGCGTCGACGACAGGGACATCGTGCGGATCCCGCTGCGCGGCGTGAGCACCCACCGCATGATCGATCTGCTCGCTCGACCCGAGAATCTGCGGCGTCGCGCGGTGCGTATCGTGGTCGACGCGCTCCAGCAGGTCATGTCGCGTCTGAGCGCCGATGCCGCAGGAACCGCTCTCCGCGCTGGCTAGGCTCGGAGGATGACCGACGCCACGAACCCGTTGCTGGAGCCGCCCTCGCTGCCGTACGGACTCCCGGACTATCGCGCGATCCGGCCCGCCCACTACCTCCCGGCCTTCCGCGCCGGCTTCGCCGCGCACCGGCAGGAGATCGCGGCGATCACCCGCGTGCGCTCGATGCCGACGTTCGAGAACACGATCGTGGCGCTGGAGCAGGCGGGCGCGCTGCTGGAGCGGGTGTCCCATGCCTTCTACACCGTGAGCTCGGCCGATGCGACGCCGGAGATCCAGGCCGTGGACGAGCAGCTCGCGCCGCTCATGGCCGCGCATCACGATGCGATCGCACTCGACAGCGCCCTGTACTGGCGGGTGCAGCAGGTGTACGAGCGACGCGACGAGGTGGAGCTCGACGCCGAGCAGCGGTACCTCGTCGAGCGGCATCGCCGCGAGATGACGAACGCCGGCGCGGCGCTCGACGACGAGGCGAAGGCCCGGCTCACGCTGCTCAACCAGCAGCTGTCCACCCTCAGCAACACGTTCGAGCGCAACCTGCTGAACGACACGAACGAGCTCGCGGTCGTGTTCGACGACGCCGCTCAGCTCGACGGGCTCGGCACGGGCGAGCTGTCCGCCGCCGCGCGGGCGGCCGAGGAGCGCGGTCTTCCCGGCCACTACCTGCTCACGCTCCCCCTGTTCACCGGGCACCCGGCGCTCGCCCAGCTGCGCGACCGCGAGTCCCGTCGGCGCATCATGGCCGCCTCCCGTGCCCGCGGTGCGCGCGGCAACGCGAACGACAACCGTGCCGTGCTCGCCGAGATCGTCCGGCTGCGGGCCGAGCGCGCCGCCCTGCTCGGCCACCCGTCGCACGCGGCGGCGGTCACGGCCGACGAGACCGCGGGCTCGCCCGAGGCGGTGGAGCGGATGCTGCGACGCCTGGCGGGAGCCTCGGCGCGCAACGCGCACGCGGAGCGCGAGGCGCTGCAGGCCCTCGTCGACAGCACCGAGCCGGAGCCCTTCCGCGTCGAGGCGCACGACTGGGCTTTCTACACGGAACGAGTCCGCCGCGACCGCTACGACATCGACACCCTCGCGCTGCGCCCGTGGTTCGAGGCGGAGCGGGTGCTGCGAGACGGCGTGTTCTTCGCCGCGACCGCGCTGTACGGGATCACCTTCCGCGAGCGCCCCGAGCTGGTCGCCTACCACCCGGACGCGCGCGTCTTCGAGGTCGCGGAGGAGGACGGCACGCCGTTGGGGCTGTATGTGCTCGACCTGTACACGCGCGACTCCAAGCGCGGCGGCGCATGGATGAACCCGATCGTCAGCCAGTCGCGGCTGCGAGGCACCGCTCCCGTGGTCGTGAACAACCTCAACGTCCCGCGGCCGGGCGACGGCGAGCCCACCCTGCTGACGCTCGACGAGGTGACCACGCTCTTCCACGAGTTCGGGCACGCGCTGCACGGCCTGTTCGCCACCGTGACGTACCCGCACTTCGCCGGCACCAACGTGTTCCGCGACTTCGTCGAGTTCCCCAGCCAGGTGAACGAGATGTGGATCCTGTGGCCGGAGGTGCTCGACAACTACGCCCGCCACCACGAGAGCGGTGAGCCGCTGGATCCCGGGATCGTGGAGCGGCTGCGCGCCACAGGAACCTTCGACCAGGGGCACGCGACCAGCGAGTACCTCGCCGCGGCGTGGCTGGATCAGGCGTGGCATCGGCTCTCCGTCGACGACGCGGTCGACGACGTCGCCGGGTTCGAGGCGGCCGCGCTCGCCGACATCGGGCTCGATGACCCGGCGGTTCCGACGCGGTACTCCTCGACGTACTTCGCGCACGTGTTCTCCGGCGGCTACAGCGCCGCGTACTACTCCTACATCTGGAGCGAGGTGCTCGACGCCGACACCGTGGAGTGGTTCCGGGAGAACGGCGGCCTGACCCGCGAGAACGGCGACCGCTTCCGCGACCGGCTGCTCGGTGTCGGCGGTTCGAAGGACCCCCTGGCCGCGTACCGCGACTTCCGCGGTCGGGACGCCGAGATCGAGCCGCTCCTCGAACGCCGTGGACTGGGCTCCTGAGTCGTGAGACCCTGAGCGCATGAACGCTTTCCCCGACGCCCCGTTCGGTCCTGCGGACAGCCTGGAACTCGACCCCGTTCCCCTCGCCGTCATCCGTCACGAGGGCATCCGCATCGCCGACCTCCGCGACGTCTTCGACGGCGGATACGCGGCGATCGGCGCGGCCTTCGCCGCCGGCACGCTGATCCCCACCGGTCCGGCACTCGCGATCTATCACGGTGACCCGATGGGCGTGTTCGACCTGGAGCTCGGCTTCCCCGTGCACGCTCCCCCGACCGACCCCATCGGCACCGGCGAAGGGACGGCCATCGTCGCGTCGACGCTGCCGACGGGACCCGCCGTCGCCACCACCGTCCTCGGCTCGTACGACGGGCTGGGAGCGGGTTGGGCCGGGCTCGTGGAGCGCGCCGCCGACGCCGGACTCCATCCGCGTGGCGTCTGGATCGAGGTCTACGTGTCCGATCCGAGCACCGCTCCCGAGGAACTGCGGACCGATCTGCTCATGCCCGTGGCGTGAGCCTCGCGCTCGCAGAGCCGGTGTCGCACACTCTGCTCATGCCCGTGGCGTGAGTCTCGCCGGTCACCCGTTGCTCGGCGCGTCCTGCGCGCCTGCCCGCTCCGCGGTTTCGCGGTGGACGGCGACTACGCGCTCTTGCGCTTGCGCTCCATCACGATGGTGGGCGGGGCGCCCTCGTCGACGGCGGCGCGCGTGATGATGACCTTCGCGACGTCCTCCGCGGACGGGATCTCGAACATCACAGGTCCGAGGACGTCCTCGAGGATGGCGCGGAGTCCGCGGGCTCCGGTCTTGCGCTCCACCGCCAGGTCGGCGATGGACCGCAGCGCCTCCTCTTCGAACTCGAGCTGCACGCCGTCGAGCTCGAACATGCGCTGATACTGCTTCACGAGCGCGTTGCGCGGCCCCGTGAGGATGTCGATCAGGGCGGCCTGGTCCAGCGGAGACACGTTGGTGACGACGGGGAGACGGCCGATGAACTCGGGGATCAGCCCGAACTTGTGCAGGTCCTCCGGCAGCACCTCGCTGAACAGGTCGAGGTCCTTGCCCTTGTCGTGCAGCGGGGCGCCGAAGCCGACGCCGTGCTTGCCGACGCGCGCCGACACGATGTCCTCCAGGCCGGCGAAGGCGCCCGCCACGATGAAGAGCACGTTGGAGGTGTCGATCTGCAGGAACTCCTGGTGCGGGTGCTTCCGACCGCCCTGCGGCGGTACGGAGGCCACCGTGCCCTCGATGATCTTGAGCAGCGCCTGCTGCACGCCCTCGCCGGACACGTCGCGCGTGATCGACGGGTTCTCCGCCTTGCGGGCGATCTTGTCGACCTCGTCGATGTAGATGATGCCCTGCTCGGCGCGCTTGACGTCGTAGTCGGCGGCCTGGATGAGCTTGAGCAGGATGTTCTCGACGTCTTCCCCGACATAGCCCGCTTCCGTGAGCGCCGTGGCATCGGCGACCGCGAACGGCACGTTGAGGCGCTTCGCGAGCGTCTGCGCGAGGTACGTCTTGCCGCAGCCGGTCGGACCGATGAGCAGGATGTTGCTCTTCGCGATCTCGACCTCTTCGGCCTTCTGCTCGGCCGGCTGCAGTGTGCCGTGTGCGCGCACCCGCTTGTAGTGGTTGTAGACCGCCACGGCCAGAGCGCGCTTTGCCGGCTCCTGGCCGACCACGTACTCCTCCAGGAACGAGAAGATCTCGCGCGGTTTGGGCAGCTCGAACTCGGCGACGCCCTCGGCGGAGGACTCCGCCATCCGCTCCTCGATGATCTCGTTGCACAGCTCGACGCACTCATCGCAGATGTACACGCCGGGCCCGGCGATCAGCTGCTGCACCTGCTTCTGGCTCTTTCCGCAGAAAGAGCACTTGAACAGGTCAGCGCTTTCACCGATGCGTGCCATGCGCGTCCTCCTATGGGGGATCAGAGATCGTCCTTCGAGCCTAACCGCTGCATGAGACACCGGGCCGCATTGGCGCGGACTCGCCGCGACGCGGGTCCCCGCGCGACGACACGCCGCGGAGGCACGGGCTAGAGATCGCTCGCGGACCGCCGCACCGCTCTCGACAGACCGTCCGCCTCGGCGGTGTCGAGACGAGATCGCGTGAGCGGCGCGGACCAGCACGCCGCGGCGCCTCTCCCCGGCCGATCCGTGAGCTCGAACCTCCCGCCCCGCGCGGCGGCGCGCTCGGCCAGGTTGGCCGTTCCCCCGCTATGGGCGCCGCGCGTCGGCGACACGCCGACCCCGTCGTCCTCGACCGTGACGGTGACCGCGGTGTCCGAGGCGGAGACCGTGACGGCGACCGCGTGCGCGTCGGCATGATGAGCGACATTCGCCAGGCTCTCGCGGACGACGGTGACCACGTCCTCGGCGAGGTCACCCGTGATCGCCTGGTCGAGCGCACCGACGAAGGTGACGGCCGGGGAGGACCCCAGTCCGGGCGTGAGCTCCACGACCACATCGAGGATGCGCTGGCGCAGCGGACGGTCGCCTCGCTTCGCCGACCCTGCCCGGAGAGGGAAGATGCCTTCGCGGATGTCGCCGATGGCCGCATCGATCTCCGTGACGATCCGCTCGAGCTCGTCGACCTGTTGCGGCGCGGCGAGCGCGAGTCCCTGAAGGCTCAGCCCGGCGGCGAACAGCCTCTGGATCACATTGTCGTGCAGGTCACGGGCGATCCGGGCGCGCTCCTCCACGACCTCGAGACGCTGTCTGTCGCGCCTCGCCAACGCCAGCGAGATCGCGAGGCCCGTCTGCGTCGCGAACTCCGCGATGGCGTCGAGCTCGACCTGGGAGAACACCGCATCCGGGGCGCAGCGGGTCACGCACAGTGCGCCCAGCGGACGGCCGGCTGTGACGAGCGGCACAGCCACGGTGACGCCGGAGTCCTCCGCTCCGCTCGGCGTTTCCCCGTCGGCGAACCGGCCGCTCACCACGGCGCCCGTGTCGATCGCGCGCGCCGCGATCGAGGTCCCCGCCGGGACGATGCGCTGCTCATGGAAGGCTGCGTGCCGACCGCGAGCGACCTCGACGCGAAGCCGTTCGTCATCGAGCGGCACGACCACGGTCACCAGATCGACCGGCACGACTCTGGCAACCCGCTCTGCCACGACACCGAGCACCTCGTCACCCTCCGCGGCGAGGAGGCTCGCGCTGACCTCCGAGAGCGCACGGCTGAGACGCTGCTGGCGGCGTGCCTCCTCATACAGTCGCGCGTTGTGGATGGCGATGCCCGCCGCTGCGGCCAGAGCCTCGATGTGCTCCTGATCGCCTTCGGTGAAGATCCGCCCGCGCCGGTCGGTCAGGGCGAGGGAGCCGTAGATCTCTCCGTACAGCTTCACGGGCACGCCGAGGACGGAGTCCATGGGTGGATTCGCGGTGTCCTCCGCGTGGGGTTCGCGTCGGTCATCCCGGCCACTCCGTCGGATCGTCCGCCCGGCGTCGATGATCTCCCGCAGCAGCCCGCCGCCGTCCGTCGGGCGCGCGAACCCCTCCGCGGCGGCCTGAGCGCGCCCGCCCTGCGTGAATCGCTCGAGCATTCCGTTCTCGTCCACCACCAGGAGCGCGCCGTGCTGTGCATCCACGAGGTCGACGGCGACGTGGACGATGCGGGTGAGCACGCGCTCGAGGCTCAACTCGCCGGTGAGCTCCCGCGTCGCCCGGAGGAGATCTCGGAGCTGGCTCTGTGCGACGAGGATCCGACCGTCCTGAGCCTTGCGGCTGCACGTGCCGATCGATGGGCGCGGACCCGGAAGCTGCGGTTCCCGGAATCCGTCGTCCATCCGTCCAGCTTCGCCTCGGCAGGTACCCCCTGCAATGCCGGGCCGATATACGACAGGGCCGGCGAGCGCTCACGAAGGACGAAGGTCCCGTGGCGCCACCCCTTGCGGGTCTACATTTGCCGGGGCGGGGTCGGCGGGATACGGGCCGACGACATCGGAGGTGCGGAGATGACCGGGGTCTTCCTGGTCGACGATCACGAGATGGTACGGCGCGCCGTTGCCGCCGTCATCGATGCGGCGACCGATCTCTGCGTGGTCGGTGAGGCGGGGAGCTGTCGAGAAGCCCTCCGCCGGATCGCGGCGACCAGACCCGACGTCGCCGTGCTCGACGTGCACCTGCCCGACGGCAGCGGCATCGAGCTGTGCCGCGCCGTTCGCCGCGAGCACCCGGGATGCCGGTGCCTGATACTCACCGGGTACGACGATGCAGGCGGGGAACGCGCCGCGGCTGCCGCGGGGGCGGATGGGCTCCTTCTGAAGACCGTCCGCACGGCGGACGTCGCCGGCGCGGTGCGCACCATCGCCTCGGGACGACCGCTGCCCGGTTCCCCCGGCTTCGCCGCCGGCGCCCGCCGTCTCGATCGCACCGCGCAGGAGCGGCGCGAGACGCGCGAGGACGCTCATCCGGATCCCCGGATCGCGTCACTCAGCCTCCGCGAGCGCCAGGTCCTGGCCCTGATCGCCGATGCGCAGACGAACAGGCAGATCGCTGAACGGATGCACCTCGCTGAGAAGACGGTGAAGAACTACGTGACATCGCTCCTGAGCAAGCTGGGCTTCACGCATCGGACCCAGGCCGCGGTGTTCGCGTCCTCCCGTCAGCGACCGCTGGACTGACTCGGACGGCTCGGACCGCTCGCGAGAGCTCACGACGGTCATCAGCTCTCGAAGCCCCTCACCTGTCTCCTCGTACGAATCCCGCTCCCGCAGCCGTGTATCAGGACGAACCGGAGACCGAGTCGCGTCGGATCGGACACGTCATGCAGCGCGGACCGCCGCGGCCGCGGCCGAGCTCGCCACCGCTGATCGTGATGACCTCGATGCCGTGCTTGCGCAGCATGGTGTTCGTGAGGACGTTCCGGTCGTAGCCGACGACGACGCCGGGACTCAGTGCCAACACGTTGTTCGCGTCGTCCCACTGCTCCCTCGCCGCGATCCGTGCGTCCGCGCTCACCGTCAGGAGTCGAACGGACTCCGCTCCGAGCGCATCCGAGAGCAGCCCCACGAGCGGTTGCGGTCGACCGACGACCAGCCCTTCGCCGCCCACGCCCGGTGTGAGGAGATGGCCGCGCAGGGCCTCGCGATCCATGACGGGCGACAGGACGAAGGTCCGTTCGTCGACCATCGTCAGCAGCGTGTCGACGTGCATCATGGCGTGCGAGCGCGGGAGCGGCAGCGCGATCACCCGATCGGCCTGACCGCTCAGGAAGACGCTCCGCGCCAGCAGCTCCACACCGGCCGGCGTCGTGCGCTCTCCCATCCCGATCAGGACCGTGCGATCACCGAGGACCAGGATGTCGCCGCCTTCGGTCGCCGCGGCCGCTGGACCTTCTCCCTGAGCCAGGCGCTCGACGCTCGATTCGCGAAAGAGGCGATGGTACTCGTACACCGCGCGGACGAGGACGGTCTCCGGCCGCCTGGCGGGCATCGACATCGTGGTGATGCTCAGCCCCTTGTATATCCAGCTCGCGGTATCACGGGCGAAGAGCATGTTCGGCAACGGCGGCACCAGGAAGCCGAACGGGTCGCTGTGCTGGGCGACCAGCCCGTCCGCTCGAGCACCCCATTCCTCCACCGTGATGCCGCCGATGAGCGCGCGGGCGAGGTCATCCGACTCCCCCGCGTCCAACCGCCGACGCAGCTCGGGGGCGAGTACGACACCGAAGCGGTCCTCCGCGCAGACGCTGTCGAGCACGGACCCGCGCGCCTCCGCATCCTCGAGGACGTCCGCGAGCAGGTCGGCTATGTCGTGCACCACGACGCCGTGGGATCTGAGGACGTCGACGAACGCGTCATGCTCGCTCCGTGCACGCTGCGACCACACCACATCGTCGAAGAGGAGGAGATCGTGATTCTCCGGCGTCAGTCGATCGATTTCGACCCCTGGCCGGTGGACGACCACCTCCCGCAGCACGCCCGCCTCGGAATGCACACCGAGCGCATGCGCGTCGATGCGACCGGCGGGCGGACGGGACGGCGAGGCCTCGGTGCTCATGCGTGCTCCTCTGATCGGCGTGCGGCTGATGCCTGACGCGATGGCGTGGTGGCGGAGGGGTCGGCCGATACAGCGGATCTGGTGGCCCGCGTCCACAGGTACAGCGGCACGCCGAGGAACAGCGCGAACGCCCCGAAGTACGTCGCCTCGGCCCCGGTGCCGAGCATCGACCAGTAGCTGAAGGCCAATGCCAGCACCGACACGGTGAGGTCGCGAGCGAGCTGCCGGACGGAGAGGGTTCGCCGACGCGTGAGAAGCCACGACAGCTGAGCGGCGGCGGAGAGCAGGTAGGGAATGACGGCGGTGAACACCGTCAGCAGGACGACCGTCGTGAAGACGCGCTCGAAGCTGGTGTAGGCGAGGATCATCAGGGCTGTCGCCAGGACGGTAGAACTGATGATGCCGACCGCTGGCACTCCGCGATGCTCGCGGGCGAAGAAGCGCGGGAAGAGGCCATCACCGGCGGACACCGATGGCATCTCGCCGACGACGAAGGTCCATCCGACCAGACAGCCCAGCCCGGACACCACCGCCGACACGGCGATGACCTGACCCGCCCACTCTCCGCCGAAGAGGACGACGGCCGCGTCGCTGTAGGGAGCGGAGGAGGTTCGCAGGTCGGCGCTCGTGACCGCACCGAACACGGCGGCCGTGCCGAGCAGGTACAACCCGCCGCACAGGACCGTGCCGATCACGGTGGCACGCGGAACGTTGACCTCCGGGTCGCGCACCCGGCCGGCGGCAACCGAGGCGGTCTCGATGCCCAGGTAGGCGAACAGGGCGACCGCCCCGGCGCTGGCCAGGGCCGTGCCGACGCCGGTTCCGGAGGCGTTGAAGGGACCGAGCTTCGACACGTCGAAGGTGAGAAGGCCGACGACGGCGATCACGACGAGGGGCACGACCTTGAGCACGGTGAACACCACCTGCGCTCCCCCCATGCTGCGCAGACCCAGGAGGTTGATCGCCACGGGCAGCCACAGGCAGCCGCTCGCGATGGCGATGGACCACATCACGTCATGCCCGGTGTTCAGGAAGACCTCGATGTAGCCCGTCAGAGCCACCACGATCGCAGCGTTCCCCGCCCAGGCCGTGAGCCAGTAGGACCACGCGGCGAGGAACCCCGCGAACTCGCCGAAGGCCTCACGGGCGTAAAGGTACGGGCCTCCCGAGCCGGGGATCCTCTGCGTCAGGCGGCCGAAGACGAGGGCCAGGGCGACGGCCCCGAGGGTCACGAGCGCGAACGCCACGATGCTGATCGGACCGAATGCCGCGAGTGCGCTCGGAAGTCCGAAGATGCCGGTGCCGATGACGGAGCCGACCACGAGCGCCGTCGCGGAGGTGACGCCCAGCCCGCCGTGCCTGCCCGTCTCAGTCGCCATCGAAGGCTCTTCTCCGCGCCGTCCCGGCACGCGGATCGGCCACGATGTCGAGCGGCTGCGTGGCTGTGAGCGAGGCCGTCACACGATCCGCGGCGTTCGACGTGCGAGCGGCACGCATCGGCGTCGTGGGAGGCATGAGACCACGCCGGTCTTCGCCGCCGGCACGCGGGGTCATGATGCCTGCTCCCGCGGCTTCGGCTCGTGGTAGATCAGCACGGGGCACTGCGCGTGTTGCGCGCAGGCCATGCTCACCGATCCGAGGAGGAGACCGGTGAAACCTCCGTGACCGCGGCTGCCGACGACCAGCATCCGAGTGGTCTCGCTGAGATGGATGAGCGTACGCGCGGCTGGTCCCGCCACCACGCTCCGCCGGAGATCGTCGGGCGGATCATCGCCGAACGCGACACCGATAGTCGAGTCGAGCGTGTGGGCCGCCTCTTCCTCCGGTGACCAGCCCGGCATGGGATACGGCTCCGCGAGGGTCGGATACGTCCAGGCGATCACCGCCTCGAGACGGACGCCGAGCGCTCGCGCAAGACCGGCGGCGTACCGCAGCACTTCCGCGGAGCACCGTGACCCGTCGACGCCGACGATGACCCGGTCTGATTCTGTGATGTCGTCCATGCGCCCAGCTTCCGCCGCGGCGCGCCCCCCGCCAGGGACCTAGGTCCTGTCGACGCGGCGGGACGAAGGGCCCGCCTTCCGCTGTCGAATCGGACCACAGTGGAGCGGGTATCGGCCTCGGAGAACCCAGGAAAGGAACAGACGATGACGATAGCTACCGACAGCGATCTCGCTGTGCAGACCCGCGTCGGAGAGGAACTGGAGTGGAGTCCGGACGTCGACGCCTCGTCCGTCGCCATCGCGGTGGAGCGTGGCGTCGTCGCGCTCTTCGGCGAGGTGGCGACGAGTGCCGAGCGCCTCGCCGCCACGCGTGCAGCCGGTCGCACGAGAGGCGTGCGCACTGTCGTGAACCACCTCCGGGTGCATCCCACCCGCGCGCCCGCCCCGGAACTCGCCCGGATCGTGTCGCGCTGCCTGGCAGCAGCGAGCAACGTGCCGACGTCGGTGACGGCGGAGGTGCGGGGTCGCAGCGTCCGACTCAGCGGAGAGGTGGACTGGAACTTCCAACGGCAT
This sequence comes from Microbacterium sp. p3-SID336, assembly GCF_025143365.1. GTDB lineage: Bacteria > Actinomycetota > Actinomycetes > Actinomycetales > Microbacteriaceae > Microbacterium. The sequence goes on from NZ_JALXPE010000032.1 coordinate 48,454, forward strand.
GCCGCCGTGCGCACGACCCAGTATCTCCGTGGTGTGGAGGTCGTCGAGAACTGCATCACCCTGCGGCCGCGGGCGTCGCTCGCAGCTGATGAGGGAGAGGCGATCATGGACGCACTCACGCGCACGTCCGCGCTGGATTCCCGGCACCTGGAGGTGATCGTGTCCGGCGACACGGTGACGCTCACGGGCATCGTGCGTTCCCTGCTCGAGCGCGAGGCCGCCGCCGCAGTCGCATGGCGTTCGTCCGCCGTCGCCCGCGTCGACAACCGCATCGTCGTGCTCGCGGAGTGAGGCGGGGATGACGCAGCGCCCCGCCCGGGTG
>NZ_JALXPE010000033.1 GCF_025143365.1 Microbacterium sp. p3-SID336
CTCCCGGTCGTCGTCGTCGCGCGCCTCGTCGCCGATCATCGCCGCGCCGCGCCCGTCCGGGTCGAGGTCGAGGTAGCGCTCCAGCGAGTCGTCGAGCTCCTCCAGCCACGCGGTGTGATGTGCGGCCGCGACCGTGCCCGTCATGACCGAGGGGTACACGCGGTCGCGGTAGCCCATGATGTCCCTCTTCTTGTCGCGCTTCCACGCCAGGAAGATCTCCACCACGCGATCCAGGTCGAACGCGGGGTAGTCGGTGCACTCCAGCAGATCGCGGATGTAGTCGGCCTGGAAGCGGATCTCGGTCTCCGCGGAGTCGATGCGCGCGAACCGCTCACGCCAGGCCGCGATCGACGCGGAGCGCTCCTCCGCGTCCGGCAGCGCGATGCGACCGAGGATCACGTCGCGCACGAACCACGCCTGCGCGTCGAACATGTTGAACGTGAACCACTGGTCCTGCGCGCCCAGGTACGCGAGACGGGGGTTGCCCTGCCACAGCACGCCCCGGTACAGGCCGTCGGGGTACACGGTGTTCGGCCCGGAGAGCGCGAGGTCGCCGGGCAGGAACGGGTACTTGTGCAGGTAGCCCGTGCACAGGATCACGGCGTCGACGTGACGCGAGGTGCCGTCGGCGAAGTGCGCGACACTCCCCTCGAACCGCTCCACCATCGGGCGCTCCTCGAAGCGCTCCGGCCAGTCGTAGCCCATGGGCGCCGAGCGGTAGCTCGCCGTCACCGAGCGGGCGCCCATCTTGAAGGCCTGGCTGCCGATGTCCTCCGCGGAGTAGCTCGACCCGATCACGAGCACGTCCCTGCCCGCGAGCGCCTCCGCACCGCGGAAGTCGTGGGCGTGGGCGATCGAACCGGGGAAGGTGTCGATGCCCGGGAACGTGGGCACGTTGGGGAAGGAGAAGTGCCCGCTCGCGACGACCACGCGGTCGAACTCCTCGGTCGTCGACGTGCCGGTGGGCAGGTGCTCGCTGGTGACGCGGAACACCTCGCGCTCCTCGTCGAACTCCACCCAGCGGACCACGGTCTGGAAGCGGATCAGGTCGCGCACGTCGCTCTTCTCCAGGCGCCCGGCGATGTAGTCCCACAGCACGGGTCGCGGCGGGTACGAGGAGATGGGCCGGCCGAAGTGCTCGTCGAAGCTGTAGTCGGCGAACTCCAGGGCCTCCTTCGGCCCGTTCGACCACAGGTTGCGGTACATGCTGGAGTGCACGGGCTCCCCGAACTCGTCCAGTCCGGTGCGCCAGGTGTAGTTCCACTGGCCGCCCCAGTCGGCCTGCTTCTCGAAGCAGACCAGGTCGGGGATCTCCGCCCCCGCACGGGCCGCCGACTCGAAGGCCCGCAGCTGCGCCATCCCCGAGGGGCCGGCGCCGATGATCGCTACTCGTTCTCTGTTCGTCACGTATCGTCCTCAAACTCTTCCGTCATGTATGTGGCGCAGCGCACATCCGGGCGAGGAGGACAGTTCTTCCCCGGGGGGGGAGCGGAACGCTCGACCTGCCCGGACAGTGGCTGCTCTTCGACGTTAGCAGTGCCCCGCGGCGGGGGCTGGCGGCGGGGCTGGCGGGAAAGCGTCGAGGGCTGGCGCTCGGTCGCATCGCGCGATGTCGGAGGTCGGTGCCAGGATCGGACGGTGCGAGAGACCACGACGCCGCAGGGTGGCCAGGAGAACCTCGGCGCGACCACCCGCGCGGGGCGGGGTCAGGGCGCGCTCGTGTTCGCCGCAGCCGCCGTGACGGTGGTGCTCTGGGCCTCGGCGTTCATCGGCATCCGCGGCGCGGGGCCGCACTTCGACCCCGGCGCGCTCGCGCTGCTGCGGATGGCCGTCGGCACGCTCGTGCTCACCCTCATCGCGCTGCGGCACGGCATCCGCCTGCCCGCGCGACGGCTCCTTCCGCTCGTCGCGGTGTGGGGTGTCGGGTGGTTCTGCGTCTACAACCTGGCGCTGAACAGTGCCGAGCGCACGCTCGACGCGGGCACCGCGGCGATGGTCGTCAACCTCGCGCCGCTCATGGTCGTGGTCTTCAGCGGCCTGTTCCTGCGCGAGGGGTTCCCGCGGCCGTTGGTGATCGGCGCGCCGATCGCGTTCCTCGGGGTCGTGCTCATCGGCATGAACTCCACCACCGCCACAGGCCTCGACCTCACCGGACTGCTGCTCGCCCTGCTCGCGGCCGTGATGTACGCGGGCTGCACGCTGCTGCAGAAGCACCTGCTGACCGCGGGTGCCGACGCGACCACCCTCACCTGGCTCGGCGCGGTCGCGGGGACGGTGGCCCTGCTCCCCTGGGTGGGTGCGCTGATCGACGATCTGCGGACCGCACCGCTCGATGCGACGCTCTGGGTCGTCTACCTCGGCGTCTTCGCAACCGCCGTCGCCTTCACCACCTGGGCGTACGTGCTGCAGCGCAGCACGGCGGGCAAGACCTCGGCGACGACCTACGTGGTGCCGGCTCTCGCCATCCTGATGTCGTGGATGATCCTCGGCGAGGTGCCGACCCCGCTCATGTTCGCGGGTGGGGCGCTCTGTCTGCTCGGGGTGCTGATCACGCGACTGCGTCCACGTCGCTGACGGCGTCAGGCCCGGCGACTGCGTCCGCGGCGCTGACGGCGTCAGGCCTGACAGCGGCGGACGACCGGTCGACGATCTGCGCGAGGAAGCGGTTGTGCGCGGCCTGCGCCGGATACGACGCCGGATCGGCGACGCACTCCGGGCACCAGTGCCCCCCGAGCAGGACCAGCCGGGGGCTCGCCGCGAAGACGTGGCCGAAGCCGCAGCGCCACACCAGCGGGGTGCCGAGGTCGCCGGTGCGCACGTCGCCGGTGAGCAGACTCCCACCGCGGAAGACGGCAGCCTGACGCAGGTCGCGTCGACCGATGCGGCGCCGCGGCTTCCCTTCGTCGTACCCGTGGTCCAGCAGCTTCGGCGTGCGCGAGGGGGCGGGCGGCGTGAAGGCGTCCCACCCGCCGATCCGCTGCCACGCGTCGAGACCGCCGAAGTGTGCGCGGAGAGCCGCCTCATCGCCGGTGCGGACGGCGTGCATCGTGCCCCGATGCCGCCGCACGAGCGGCCGCATCACGAGGTGCTTCACCAGCCACGCCGGAACCGTGCCGGCCAGGCGCGCCGCCGCAGGCGCACCGGCCCACACCCGTGCGAGCGCCTCCGGGACGGTGTCCCGGCGAAACGGCACCAGCGCCTCCAGCCGGTCGCTGTCGGTGAACCACTGTCCGTGGAAGTTCTGCAGCGCGAACCAGTTCCGGTCGTACCAGCCGCGGATGTCGTCCGCCCCCATACCCGCCGCGAGCGCCTGGAGCATCTTCCAGTTGGTGAGCCGCCACGCCGCCCCACCGCCGACATTGTGGATGCCGCCCCAGAACTCCTCGGGCACCTGCGCCGCACACACCGCGACCAGGAGGCGGGCGGAGTCCTCCGCCGAGACCCACTCCATGACGCCGGACAGCGGCACATGCGTCATGATCGGGTCGCGAACGGCGAGGACGCCGGAGTGCAGGATGCCCGTCTGTCGCAGCCACGCCCAGCGCGGCAGGCCCGAATCGACCAGCAGTCTCTCCGCGACGATCTTCGACTGCGCGTACTCGTCGAACAGCGAGGGGCGGAGGGGGTCTCCGACCCGCCCCCAGTGCACGGGCTCAGGGCGGTCTCCGCTCTGCGCGACCGACCCCACCCCGACCACGGCCACCCGCGCCGGATCAGGCTGAGCGTGCACGGCGCGCACGATGTTCCGCATCGAGCCGACGTTGACGCGCCGCGCCTCCTCCGGTCGCGCGTCGGCGTGCGGGGACACCACGGCCGCGAGGTGCAGCACCACATCTGATCCGGTGACCGCCGCGCGCACATCGTCGAAGCGGGTGAGGTCGCCTTCGACGATCTCCAGGTTCTCCATGTCGTGGAACTCCTGCAGGGCCGCCCGGTCGGCGCGCGTGGGCAGCACGAACGCCTTGACCACGATGTCCGGGTGCTCACGGAACGCGCGCAGGGTCGCCCGACCCCAGTTCCCGGTCGCCCCCGTGAGCAGGACGGTCCGGTTCCCCGCGACCGACCCCGTGGCGGCGGCGGGGGCAGGGCTCTTCCGTCGCCGCGGATGGCGCCCGCTCATCCGGCCGACGGGTCCATCCGCGCCGTGGAGGCGATCGCCGCGATCATCGCGCCGCCGATCTGCGCCGGGGACGCGAGGTTCAGCACCTGGCCCCCGAGGGGGTCGGCGAGCCGGTGCAGCGCCTCGATGTCGGCATCGCCGAAGGCGAAGAACAGCGGGACGATCGGGCGCGCCGGATCCTGGATGCTCTGGATGTCGGCGAGCACTCCCGGCAGGTCGAGCGCGCCGGGGTCGTCTTCGTCGCGGCCGTCGGTGAACACGGCGATCGCGTTGATCGTGCCCTCCTGATAGGTCGACTGCACGTCCCGGTAGGCCGCGTCGAACGAGCTGTAGAGGGCGGTGCCGACCGGGACGGCGGCGAGGTGCTTGGCGCCGAGGAGCAGCGAGTCCCGCACCTCGGACAGCGGCCCCCTCGGGGTGGACACGACATAGTCGCGCGGAGGATCGAGCTGGTAGGCGAACGCCCAGCCGCCGATCGTGATGTGGCCGGGCATGGATCCGGCGAAGAGGCCGGCCGCCGCGCGCACGCCGTCGATCCCCGTCATGGTCTGGCCGGGGGAGAGCTGCCCCATCGACCCGGAGATGTCGGTGAGCGTGAGGATGTTGCCGGTGAACACCGACGGGTCCGCGAGGGCGTGCCGGAGGTTCAGAGCCGGCCCCTCGTCCGCACCGATCATCGGCAGCTCGACGCCGTCGATCGTCACGGACGTCGCGGTCGGCGAGAGGAAGTGGTGCTTCTTCCTCGCCTTCGTCGCCTCTCCGAGCGCCTCGACGAACCTCGTCGCCACTGCCGTGCGCGACGTCGATCCGGTCGGCAGGACCGCGGGCACATCGACGGTCGGGATGCCCTCGGCGGTCGGAAGCACGTCGTCCGCCGGGAGGCGGTCGAGCATGCCGATGCGCAGCGCACCATCGGCCACGGGCCCGCGACCCGGCTTCGCCTTGGCGAAGTCGTTGATGCTCGACGCCGCCAGCGCGAGACCCAGGTACGAGTCGCCCGTCGCGGCCTGGGCCGCGGCGAGGATCGGACCCGCCGCCCCCATCACCGCGGCGGACGAGTCTCCGCCCTCCCCCTCCCGCGGCACGGGAACCGCGGGGTCGGCGTGAAGCGCCAGCGCCCAGCTCGGCGCGGCGGTGAGTGCCGAGCGCAGCTGCGCGGATGCCGCCAGGCCGACGCCTCGACGGGCCACGACGGTGGATCGCTCGACCAGCGCAGGGTCGGCGACGGCGACGGTGTAGGTGGAATCCGCCAACCAGACGTCGGCCTTTCCGGATGCCAGGAGCTGAGCGCCCGTGAACCCCTCGGCGTCACGGAATTCGACGGTGACGCAGTCCGGTGCGGGAACGGACGCGGCGAAATCCTTCACCCCGGGCGAGACCGCGACGGTCAGCTTCTCCCGCGAGGGGCACGACGGCGACGCGCTCGGGGCGCGGGCATCCAGCACGAGCGGGAGCGCGACGAGTTCGGCCAGGATCACGAAGGCCGCGAGCGCCAGCCACGCGGCGCTGCGGCGGAACCACGGGCGCCGGGCAGGCTCGGACGGGACGGGAGGGGTGTCGGGCTTCACAAGAAGCCAGGATATGCACGAAAGTGCGGCTGATCAGGAATATTCCGGAGTACGACACTTCGTGCGGCAGTCACGGCCCTCCCCGTCGCCGTCGTGCACCCGCGGCGTGCGATTACGCTGGTCGGCGGAGGGGCACGACGTGGTCCCGCGTGTGAACGAGGGAGACGAGACACCCATGGCCGAGCCCGACGCGCAGACCCCGCCGACCTTCTCCGCACCTCCCCCGCCACCCGCGCCCTCCCCTGCGCCGGCCGCCGCCGCACCGCTCGCCCCCGCAGCCGCTCCGCCCGCCAGCACTGCATCGCTCGACGCCCCTGCGCCTGCCGCCGGTGCCGCCGCCGCGTCCGAGGCGAAGACCGCGCCGAACGACGCCGAGATGGCGCGGGCCTCCGCCGTGCTCGCGACCGTGTCCGACGCGTATTCGGCGAAGATGGTCGGCCAGGAGCGCCTGCGCACGAGCCTCCTGGTCTCGCTCATCGCGGGCGGCCACATCCTCCTGGAGAGCGTGCCCGGACTCGCCAAGACCACCGCCGCGAGCACCCTGGCCGACACCGTGAAGGCGCAGTTCAAGCGCATCCAGTGCACACCGGACCTGCTGCCGAGCGACATCACCGGCAACCAGATCTACGACGCCGCCACCGGCACCTTCCGCACCGTGCTCGGCCCTGTGCACGCGAACTTCGTGCTGCTCGACGAGATCAACCGCTCGAGCGCCAAGACGCAGAGCGCCATGCTCGAGGCGATGCAGGAGCACCAGACGACCATCGGCGGCGAGATCCACCCGCTCCCGAAGCCGTTCCTCGTCATCGCCACGCAGAACCCCATCGAGCAGGAGGGCACCTACGAGCTGCCCGAGGCGCAGATGGACCGGTTCCTGCTGAAGGAGATCGTGGAGTACCCGAGCCCCGCGGAGGAGTTCGAGATCCTCAGCCGCATCGACTCGGGCGTGCTCGACCCCGACCGGCATGTCACGAGCGCCGTCACCCTCGACGACGTGCACCTGCTGCAGGACGTCGCGAGCCGCATCTACGTCGACCCCGCGATCCGCAACTACATCGTGTCGATCGCCTACGTCACGCGGAACCCCGCTCCGTACATCGGCGAGGAGCGCGCCCGCTTCATCAAGTACGGCGCCAGCCCCCGCGCGAGCATCGCGTTCCTGCAGGCATCCAGGGCCCTGGCACTGCTGAAGGGCCGCGCCCACGTGCTGCCGGAGGACATCCGCGAGCTGCGGCACCTCGTGCTGCGCCATCGCGTGCTGCTCACGTTCGAGGCCGACGCCGAGGGCATCCGCAGCGAGGAGATCATCGACCAGATCTTCGCGTCCGTGCCCACCCCCTGAGCGACCCGTCATGGCCAGCCTGATCACGCAGGTGAAGAGCAAGCTCTTCATCCACTCGACGCGCAAGTCGCTGCACGCGCTCGACGGCGCCTACGCGTCGCTGCTGCACGGGCGGAGCCTCGACTTCGAGGACCTGCGCCGCTACGAGTACGGCGATCAGGTGCGCGACATCGACTGGCGCGCGACCGCCCGTCTGGGCACTCCGCTGGTCAAGCGGTCACGGGCGACCCGCATGCACACCGTGATGTTCGTGGTGGACACCGGCCGCTCGATGGCCGCCCTCGCCGCCGACGAGCGCTCGAAGAAGGAGCTGGCGATCCTGGCCACGGGCGCGCTCGGCGTGCTGACGCTGCGCCACGGCGACGACTTCACGGTCGTGTACGGCGACGCCTCGCGCGTGCGGAGGCTCGCACCCGGACGCAGCGAGGGCGCACTGGAGCACGCGCTGCGCACGATCGACCGGGCCGTGGACGACAGCACGGCCCCGAGCGACCGCGACGCGCTGCTCTCCTTCGTGACGCGCACGATCTCCCGACGCATGATCGTGGTCGTGCTGACCGATGAGGCCCCCGTGTCGACGGAGACCGAGCGGATGCTGCGGCGGCTGCGCGTCCAGCACGACGTGCTGTGGATCACGCTCCGCGACGCCGACCCCGTGCTCGACCACCGCACCGGACGGCTGCGCGCCGACGTCGACAGCCAGTGGCAGGTTCCGGACTTCGTGCAGGGCGACCGGAGCATCGTGCAGGAGCTGACCGCCCAGCGCGACGCCGACGCCGCCCGCCTCGCCGACCTCCTCACGCGCATGGAGATCAGCCACGCGGTGCTGGACGGGCAGGAGGCCGCCGTGGCCCAGCTGCTGCGGCTGCTGAACCGGAGGTCGCATGCCCGGCTCTGACGAGCTCTACCCGCCGGCCCAGTACGGCTGGGGGTGGATGCTGCTCGCGTTCGGCATCCTCGCGCTGCTCATCCTCGGCGCGTGGCTGCTGATCGTGCTCACGCGCCCCCGGCGCACCGGAGCCGCCGCACCCGCCGGCACAGCGACGCCGACCACGCTCGACGTGCTGTCGCAGCTGCGCACCGAATACCTCGAGCGCATCCAGCGGGTGGAGGACGACTACCGCGGGCGCCGCCTGAGCGCGCGGCAGGCGAACCTCGAGCTCAGCCGCGTGGTGCGCGCGTTCGTGAACGAGTACAGCGGCCTGGAGGCGCCCGTGCTCGCGCTCGACGACCTGGTCGCCCGAGGCGTCCACCCGTCTCTGATCGATGCCATGGGCCGCCACTACTACCCGAGCATCTTCCGGCAGGGGCCGTCGATCGACCCGGTCGCCGGGGCCGCCGCAGCGCGGACGGTGGTGCGCGCATGGCACTAGCGAACGCGTGGATGGTGATCCTCGCCGCGGCCGTGGTCGTGGTGGCCGTCGGCGTCGGCCTCGCGCTCGGCCTGCGCCGCCGCGGCGGTCCGCGCGCGGCCGACACCGCCCGCGTGGCCAGGGCGGAACGGCTGCGGGCGCTGCCCTCGTTCCGCCAGGCGCTGTCCCGGCGCGTGCTCGCGCTGTCCGGCATCCTCGCGCTCGGTGCGGTCGCGGCGCTCACGGCGGGGGTGGTGGCGGCGCGGCCGATGTCGGCGCAGACCATCCAGCCCGTGGACACGAGCCGCGACATCATGCTCTGCCTGGACGTCTCCGGCTCCATGTCCGAGGTCGACGTGGAGGTGCTGTCGGTGTTCGACGAGCTGCTCGACGGCTTCGAGGGCGAGCGCATCGGGCTGACCATCTTCAACAGCTCCCCCGTGCAGATCTTCCCGCTCACGGACGACTACGACTTCATCCGCGAACACCTGGCGAGCATGATGAAGAGCTTCGACTACGTGGACAAGATTCCCGAGCACTGGGTCGGCACGCTGAACGGCGACGGCGCCTCGCTCATCGGCGACGGACTGGCCGCCTGCACGATGGGCTTCGATCACCCGGATGACGACCGTTCGCGCTCGGTCGTCTTCGCCACGGACAACGAGGTCAACGGCGCCTCGATCGTCACGCTCGACGAGGCGGCCGCCTACGCCGCGTCGAAGGGCGTCCGCGTGTTCGCCATCAACCCCGTGCAGGGCAAGGACGCCACGGTGAGCGCCGAGCTGACCGCGGCCGCCGAGGCCACGGGCGGGGCCGCCTTCGGTCTCCGCGACACCACGACCGTGTCCGACATCGTCGACCAAGTGCAGGAGCAGGAGGCGACCGCGCTGCGCGGAGAAGCCCAGGTCGTGTGGTCCGACTCCCCCGACCTGTGGATCGCGCTGCTGTCGATCGCGGCGCTCGGCTTCGTGCTCGTGGTCTGGAGGGTGCGCCTGTGATCTTCCAGCCCGTGCTCCCCCTCGTGCTCGTCGTCGTGCTGTGCGCCGCCGTCGCCGGTGTCGCGATCTGGGTGCTGGTGCGGCCTCCGCGCGTCGGCGGCGAGCCCGTGACCGACCCGAAGGCCCTCGCGGCGCACCGCTCGCTGTGGGCGATGCGCGTGGTGATGGTGCTGGCCTGCTTCGCGATGCTGCTGCGTCCCGGCATCCCCGGCGGCAGCACGCAGACCCTCGCGACCGACACCGACATCGTGCTGGTGGTCGACACCACGGCGAGCATCGTGGCGGAGGACTGGGGCGACGGCACCCCGCGGCTCGACGGCGTGCGTGCGGACGTGCGCGAGCTCGTGGCCGAATATCCGGGCGCCCGCTTCGCCCTCATCACGGCGGATGCGGCCGCCGAGCTGCGGATGCCGCTGACGACGGATGCGACCGCACTGATCGGGTCGCTCGACGTGCTGCGCCCCGAGGTCACCAGCCAGTCGCGCGGCTCGTCGATCGGCGTCCCCGCCGCGCTGCTGAGCGACACCCTCGCCGCCGCGGCCGCCTCGTCGCCCGACCGCTCCCGCATGGTGTTCACCTTCGGCGACGGGGAGCAGACCACCGGCAGCACGCCCGAGTCCTTCGCCGACAGCGCCCGCTACATCGACGGCGGCGCCGTGTTCGGCTACGGCACCGCCGAGGGAGGGCCGATGCGCGTCACCACCGGCGGTCTCGGCGAGGGTGGCAGCGAGTACATCCAGTACCAGGGCGCCGACGCGCTCTCGGTCATCGACGAGCAGAATCTGCAGACCATGGCCGATCAGCTCGGGGTGCCCTATCAGCACCGCACGGCCGATACCGAGCCCGAGCTCCCGGCGGCTCCGTCCACGACCACGAACTATGCGGAGTCCGGCGAGGTCGGCAACGTCACGGAGCTGTACTGGGTGGCGGCGCTCGTGGTGCTCGCCCTCCTCGGCGTCGAGCTGCTGAGGGCCACCACACTGATCGCCCGGCTGCGGGGCATGGCCCCCTCCCGCCGTGCCGCGCGCACCGGGGCACCCACGGAGGGAGGGTCCGCATGACCGTGCACGACGACGCCGCCACGCTGCTGCGCGAGAACCGCCGTCGCCGCCGCATCCGCCGCTGGGTCGCGATCGGCACGCTGCCGCTCACCCTCGCCGCACTGTTCTTCGTGGGCAAGCTGCTCAGCATGTACGCGTTCGCGCATCAGTCCGTCACCGCGTACGTGGTGGACGACTTCGCCGGCTCCGAGTCCGCGGCCCACGGACAGGAGTTCCTCAACTGGTTCGAGCCGTACAAGGCGCCGTACAACATCGGCACGGCGCTCGCAGGCGGCGAGCAGCTGCCGGAGGCGCGCGAGAAGCTGGAGGAGGCACTCGACCTCGCGACCGGGCTGGAGGTGTGCGCGGTGCGGGTCAACCTCGCCCTCGTCGTCGAGCGCCAGGGCGATGCCGCGAGGGCGGACGGCGACGGCGCCGCGGCCGCCGAGCTGTACGGCGAGGCTCTGACCCTCACCGTCGAGACTCCCGACGAGTGCCGCAGCGAGGAGGCGGAGCAGCAGTCGCCCGACCCCGAGCGGGACATGTCGGACACCCTCGACAACACCGAGGACCGGCTGAAGCAGAAGCAGCAGGAACAGCAGCAGGAGCAGCCTCAGGAACCGCAGGAGCAGGAGCAGCAGCCGCAGCCGTCCGACGAGAAGCTGCAGGACCTGCAGGACAAGCTGCAGCAGGGCACCCAGGAGCGCGATCAGCAGCAGGGCGACGACCCGGGCGGCTCCGGAACGGACAGGCCATGGTGACGGACAACGAGCGGCGGCGGGCGCGCTACGTCGGCGGGGCGGAAGGCGCTCCCCCGGTTCCGCCGCCCGGCGGGTACCGCGGCGCGAAGCGGCAGCAGCCGGACCTCACGCCGCCTCCGCCCGCCGTGGACTCGTCCCCCGGACAGGAGCGGCGGCCGTCGAACGCGCTGGGGTGGGTCGCGCTCGTCGCGGCGATCCTCTTCGTGCTGGTGCTGTTCGGTGCGATGGTCGCCGGCGGCACGGACCTGCTCTACGGCGTCACCATGATCGTGGTGCAGCTGGTGGTGCTTGGCGTGATCGTCGCGGCCCTGTTCTCTCCGGGGGGACGACGGCTCGGCACGATCGCCCTCATCCTGACCGTGCTCCTCAACGTGGCCACGGTCGGCGCGCTGAGTGCCCTGCGTACCTCGGCATCGGGGAACTACGAGGGCGTGAAGACCGCCGAGCAGCGGCACGCCGAGGCGTATCCGGCCATCAAGGGCACCGACCCGCAGCAGGCGCTGTCCCAGCAGTCGCTGGAGGAGGTGCGCGCCGCCGCGGACGCGCTGTTCGCCGATGTGCGCGAACGCCTCACCGCGGAGTTCGGCTACACGTGGACCCAGGTCGGCGCGGAGGATCTCCGCCCCGAGCGCAACGGCTACGGCGGCGAGTCGATGCTGTACGAGTTCACGACCCCGGCGTGGGCCACGAACGAGCCCGTGCAGGACTACGACCGCAAGCTCGAGGTCATGGAGGTCGTGAACCAGGTGGTGCTGGACCACGGGCTGTGGGATCTGTACTCGTTCAACGACCCGGCGAACTCGGGCATCGACCCGACCATGATCGCGAAGCTGTACGGCAGCGACGACCCGCGCACCCAGACGACCTGGGAGTACTACACGGAGAACTACCCCGACCCGCTGCGCTTCTACGCCAACATCCACGACCTCTCGAACGACACGGACGGCGGCTTCCGCACCGCCCGGGAGGCGCAGAGCGCGCGCACGGGAGAGCCGCTGGAGGGGCTGCAGCTCGTGGTGGTCGCGAGCGCCGTGCTGAGCGAGGCCGACCGCGCCGAGTTCGAGCAGAGGCTCCAGGACTACCCCGGCTTCGAGTGACCTCACGGCGCGAGTGCAAGCGGCGTGCGCGCCCCGGAGAGACGAGGGCGGTGGGAGGATGGCGGCATGCGACAGGGGGCGGTCGGCAAGGTGCGGCTGGTCGAACGCGACGGGCGTCGACTGGTCGAGAAACGGCTGTCGGATCCGGCTCGCCATGACACCGAGGTCCGTGCCCTGCGGGCGCTCGCGGGTTCGCCTCTCCCGGTGCCGGAGGTCGTGGAGGAGCGTCCTGGCGCGATCCTGATGACCGAGCTGCCGGGCTCCCGCCTGGACGATGCGGACCCGCACGCCCGGATCGAGGGGCTGCGGGCCTCTGCCGCGCTGCTGCGACGCCTGCACGCGGTCGAGATCCCGGCGGGCCTCCCGCCCGCGCCGGACGATGCGGCGATCGTCGCCCGGTACCGCGCCGCCGGAGGACCCGCGCTCCCGCTCGCGATCCCCGCCGCCGTCGGCACGGTCTTCTGTCACGGCGACTGGACCGACGGCAACCTCCTCGCCGTCGACGGACGCATCACGGGCGTCGTGGACTGGGAGGCCGCCCACGCCGGCGACCCGCTGCGCGAGCTGTCCCGCGCGGTCTGGGGCTCGTCCCGCAAGGATCCGCGCTCCGCCGCGGCGCTGATCGCGGGGTACGGCGCCGACCCCGACGCCGTACGAGCGTGGTTCCCGATCCACGCCGCGGAGCTGTGGCTGTGGTTCACGGAGGCGGGCCCCGCTGAGTACCTCGCGCAGCTCACCGCCGATCTGCGCGCCTGGCCCGGGTGAGGCCTCGCCCCGACCGGACGGGGGCCTCTCGAAGATCCGCGGTGCCGTGGCTACACTGGCGCCACAGGGACGGAGGACACCGATGATCCGAGAGCTCGATCAACAACAGTGCTACGAGTTGCTGACCACGACGACGGTCGGCCGCATCGGGTTCGAGTACGACGGCAGGGTGCACATCCACCCGGTGAACTACGCGCTCTCCGGCCGGGACATCCTGCTGCGCACCTCCCACGAGGGGCTGCTGGCCGCGGTCACCACGGTGCCGGCGGCCGTCGCGTTCGAGGTGGACTACCACGACCCGCTCGGGGCGAACGCGTGGAGCGTGCTGATGCACGGCACGCTGTCACGCGCCCCGGAGGAGGACGCGGTCGGCATCGCGGCGCGCGTGCACCCGTGGGCGGGCGAGGACCGCGACCTGGCCCTGCTGCTCCGCATCGAGAGCATGTCGGGGCGGAGCGTGCAGCGGGAGAAGCCTCGCCCCGAGATCTGAGCGCGATCCCGCTCGAACTCCCAGGAGCTGAACGGGGACGAGGGCCTGCGGTACCGGCGCGCACCGCGGTCCCCGCGAGCTGAACGGGGACGAGGGCCTGCGGGTCAGCCCGCGAACGCGAGTCCGGCGGCGAGCGCGAAGCCGAGCACGGTCGCGAGTCCGGTGGACTCCTTGGCCTTCGACTGGGCCTCCGGGACCATCGAGTCCACGAGCATGACCAGGAGCGCCCCCGCTGCGAAGCCACTCGCACCGGAGCGGAACACGTCGCCCGTGACGCTCGCGAGCGCGAAGCCCGCGACCGTGGCCGCTGCGCACAGCACGGCGACCCCCGCCCACAGCAGCAGCACTCGGGCGCGGTTCATGCCGCCGTCGAGCAGGTCGGCCGCCGAGCCGATGGACTCCGGCAGGTTCGACACGAGGATGGCGACGACGAGGGCGATGCTGACCGGCTCGCCCGACGCCAGGCCGATGCCGAGCACGAGCTGCTCAGGGATGCCGTCGAGGAGAGCGCCGACCGCGAGCTGCCCGCCGCCCGCCGCCCCCTTGGTGCGTGCCGCGCGTGCGTCGAGGATGCGCGCCGCGATGTAGTAGCTGAGCGCGCCGAGCGCGACTCCCGCCACGAGCGGCACCGGTCCGCCCCGGTCGAGCCCTTCCTCCCACAGCTCGAAGGCGATGGAGGCCATCAGGGCTCCGGCTCCGAAGCCGAGCACGATGCCGAGCCAGCGCGGCGGCCAGGTGCGGAGCAGCGCGAGCACCGCGCCGACGAACAGGGGTGCGGCCGCCACCGCGCCCCACAGCACCGCTTCGCCCATGCGCACCTCCGTCGCCCACTCTCCCACGGGCTCCTCACGTCCGCCCGGCGGCGCGCAGCATGCGGACCGCCGACCGGGGAGGTCTGTCCACCCACCGGAGTACCACTCGAATGGTAGTCTGATGCCATGCACACGACCATGGACAAGGCGGGGCGCGTCGTGATCCCCGCGGCGCTGCGCGAGCGCATCGGACTCGTCCCCGGCCCCATCGACATGGTCATCGACGGCAACGGGATCAGGATCGAGGTGCAGCCTCCCGACAACGTCGTCGAGAAGGACGGGCGCCTGGTCATCACCGGCGGCCCGACGCTCACCGCCGACGACATCCGCGAGCTGCGCCTTGCCGACCAGCGCTGACCTCCTCCTCGACACGAGCGCCGCCATCGCCCTCGTGCACGACCAGCACCCGTCTCACGAGGCCGTCCGCGCTGCCGTCCGAGGCCACGTCCTCGGGCTCGCGGGCCACGCTGCGTACGAGACGTACTCCGTGCTGACGAGGCTCCCCGGGCCCGCGCGCGTGAGCTCCGGGGCCGCCGCCGCGATCATCGAGCGGGCGTTTCCCGCGTCGGCCCCCCTCTCCGTCTCCGCCGCCCGGGGCGCCGTGGCACTGTTCGCCGCGGCGGGCATCGCGGGTGGCGCGGTGTACGACGCCCTGGTCGCCCTGGTGGCGCGCGAGGCGGCGGTGCCGCTCCTCACGTGCGATCGCCGGGCGATGAGCACCTATGCGGCCGTCGGCGTGCACGCACGGCTGGTCTGACGCACGAGAAGGCGACACGCCGCCCGCCGATAGACTGGAGAGCATGTCCAAGGTCCTCCAGTCCCTTCCCGTCGGCGAGCGCGTCGGCATCGCCTTCTCCGGAGGACTCGACACCTCCGTCGCCGTCGCGTGGATGCGCGACAAGGGCGCGGTGCCCTTCACCTACACCGGCGACCTGGGGCAGTACGACGAGGACGACATCGCGTCGATCCCCGGCCGTGCGCTGGAGTACGGCGCCGAGGCCTCGCGGCTGATCGACTGCAAGACCGCACTGGTCGAGGAGGGCTTCGTCGCCCTGGCCTGCGGCGCGTTCCACATCCGCTCCGGCGGCAAGACCTACTTCAACACCACGCCGCTGGGCCGCGCCGTCACCGGCACGCTGCTCGTCCGCGCGATGCGCGAGGACGGCGTGGACATCTGGGGCGACGGCTCGACGTACAAGGGCAACGACATCGAGCGGTTCTACCGCTACGGCCTGCTCGCGAACCCCCGGCTGCGCATCTACAAGCCGTGGCTCGACGCCGACTTCGTCACCGAGCTCGGCGGCCGCAAGGAGATGAGCGACTGGCTCGTCGCCCACGACTTCCCGTACCGCGACTCCGCCGAGAAGGCCTACTCGACCGACGCGAACATCTGGGGGGCGACGCACGAGGCGAAGACCCTGGAGCACCTCGACGTCTCGCTGGAGACCGTCGACCCGATCATGGGCGTCAGGTTCTGGGACCCGTCCGTGGCGATCGAGTCCGAGGACGTCTCCGTCACGTTCGACGCCGGCCGGCCGGTCGCCATCAACGGCGTGGAGTTCAGCGACCCGGTGGCCCTGGTGCAGGAGGCCAACGCGATCGGCGGCCGCCACGGTCTCGGCATGAGCGACCAGATCGAGAACCGCATCATCGAGGCGAAGTCACGCGGCATCTACGAGGCGCCGGCCATGGCGCTGCTGTTCATCGCGTATGAGCGCCTGGTCAACGGCATTCTGAACGAAGACACCCTCGCGACCTACCACGAGCAGGGCCGCCGACTCGGCCGCCTGATGTACGAGGGCCGCTGGCTGGAGCCGCAGTCGCTCATGCTTCGCGAGTCGATCCAGCGCTGGGTCGGGTCCACGATCTCCGGCACCGTGACGATCCGCCTGCGCCGCGGCGACGACTGGACGATCCTCGACACCGTGTCGCCCAACCTGTCGTACGGCCCGGAGAAGCTGTCGATGGAGCGGGTCGGCGACGCCGCCTTCGGGCCGGTCGACCGCATCGGCCAGCTCACCATGCGCAACCTCGACATCGCCGACTCCCGCGCCCGCCTGGAGCAGTACGCGGGCCTCGGCCTGGTCGGCGGCGCGACGGGCGAGCTCGTGGGCCGCGTGACGGCCGGCGAGTCGGCCGAGATCACCGAGTCGGTCCACGGCTCGATCTCCGAGGCGGACGAGTCGCTGGCGGGCGCCGTGGACACGGCCTCCGAGGGCGCGGCCTTCGACTCCGGCACCGACTGACTCCTCTGCACGAAGGGACGCCCCGCGCTGTCGGGCGTCCCTTCGTCATGAGGGCGGACCGGTCGTTCCCCATCGATCGGTCACCGCTCCTGGTCGCTCAGGGCTCGGGGCGACGCGGGCGCTGCGGGCGCTGCGGGCGGTCCTTGCTCGTCGGACGCGGATCGCCCGTCGGGCGCTCAGGGCTCGGAGTGGTCGGCGCCTTCTCCCCGGCGCAGCGCCTGCTCTTCGGCGCGGTCGATGACGGCCGGCAGGACCTGGTCGAAGAGCTCGATCAGGGCGGCACGCATGCCCACGTCGTCCCGCGCGCGCATCCTCTCTCCGATCACCTGCGTCGCGGCGTCGATCGCAGCCCAGTCGAACGCACCGCTCGCCTGTGCGCTGAAGCGCCGGATCAGCGGACCGAGGAACTCGATCACGGTCGTGCGGGTGGTGTTGCCCTCCAAGCGCGCATACGCCACGGCGATCGCGCGGAGCGCTCCGCTGAACGCCGCGACATCGGCGGCGCGGACGGCCGATGTCATGTCGTCGGCGAGCTCGGAGAGGTAGGCGATGTCGTCGGACCGCATGTGACGCGTGGCGTGCCGGACCGAGCCGATCCAGATGTCGCCGAAGAGGGCGACCGCGTCGCGCACCTGCTCGAGGTCGATGGGGGCCACCCGGGTGAAGCGGTTGCGCTGCATCTCGACCAGCCCGTGCTCGGCGAGTCGATCGAGCGCGTGCCGCACCGGCGTCTTGGACGTGCCGAGAGTCTCGGCGAGCTCGTAGTCGCGCAGTCGCTCCCCCGGTCGCAGTTCGCCGCTGACGATGGCATCTCGCAGCCTGCTGTAGATGTCGTCGCTCATGGTCCGCCGTTCCAGCGGACTGTCCATGCCAGGCACATCGCACCCCTTCTCCGTCATGGCGGTCCCCCCGCCGCTTCCGGACCACAGCCCCACCAGGTGTCCCCGGCCGTGTCGCCCGTTCTCTCGCGCCCGAGCGCAACGCGTAACATAACACACCCTCTTCTGTGACTCCCCGAGTGTGCAGCGGAGAGTCGCGCGGACACAACCCTCCATTATCTTGCACAGTCATGTGCATTTTAAGTATCATGGACGGATGTCCACCCGCGCCCCCCGCCGCGACGCCGTCGAGAACCGCGCCGGCATCCTCGCCGCCGCCCGCGCCGCGCTCGCCCTCGACCCGCACGCGTCGATCGACGTCATCGCCCGCAGTGCCGGCCTCTCCCGCCGCACGCTCTATGGTCACTTCGACGACCGCGACGCCCTCATCCGCGAGCTCGTCTCCAGCGGAGCCCAGCGCTTCAACGCGATCGCCGCGTCCGTGCACGACGACGACCCCCGCGTCGCGCTGGCTCGTCTTGCCGCGCGCCTCTGGCAGGAGGCCGCCCACGTGCAGGTCGCCGCAGCCCTCGCGCTCGACGAGACGCATGTCGCGCACACGGCGCAGGCCCTGGCCCCGCTGCGCAGCGCCCTCGCCGCGCTGGTGCAGCGCGGGCAGGACGACGGCAGCTTCCGCACCGACCTTGCCGCCCCCGTCGTCGCCCGGCTGATCGAGGAGATGGCGCGGGCCGTCGTGTCGCGCACCGACGCCGACTCGACCGGTGCCGGCGACCTCGCCGTGCGCTCCGTGCTGAGCATCGCCGGGCTCTCGTGGCGCGAGGCGGACGAGCTGTTGGCGGCGCATCCCGACATCGCCGCGGCCGACCGGGAGGTGCGCGCATGAGGATCACCCTGCACGAGGTGAGCAAGGGCCGGAACGGACAGGCGCTTCCCACGATGAGCCTGGAGTTCCACACCGGCGCGGTCCGCTACGCCCTCGCCGAGACCGAGCAGCGACCCACGGTGCTCGGCCTGATCGCGAGCGGCCGCATGCGTTCCGACACCGGACACGTGCACCTCGACGGCGCGCCGAACCCGAAGCAGCTGCGCCACCGCGTGGCCCTGGTCGACGCACCGGACGTCAGCGACCCGCACCCCGACATCGCCCTCGCCGGGGTGGTCGGCGAGGAGCTGATGTTCGCCGGCGTCGGCGCGACTCCGCTGCACGCCCGCCGCTGGCTCGCCAGGGTCGGCTTCGAGGAGCTGGCGTCGGTGCCGATCGGCAGCATCGACCCGGCCGCACGCGTGCGGATCCTGTGCGAGCTGGCAGTGCTGCGGGAGGGCGTCGAGGCCATCGTGCTCGTGGCCCCCGACCGGCACGGCGGGAGCCCGGACGGCTGGTGGCGCATCGCCGAGGAGTTCGCCGACCGCGGCTACGCGATGCTCGTGATCGTCGGCGGATCGGCGGCCGTCGCGCTCGAACGCATGCATGAGCTCGACGCGGTGAACGCCTCCGGCCCGATCGAGCCCCTCGTGCTGTCGGCTCCCGAGCCCGACCCCGACCCCGCGGCTGATTCCGGCCCTGATCCCGCGGCTCACCCCGACGCCGGCGCCGGCGCTGCGACCGAGCCCGACGCGAATCCTGGCCCTGCCGTCGATCCCACGACAGATCCCGTCGCGGCAACCGACCTCGGCCCGGACGTTGCGACTGATCCCGACGGCGCGACCGGCCCCGGCCCCGGCCCCGGCCCTACGGCGAATCCCGCCCGAACGGCCGCCCCCACGGCCGATCCCGCAACGGATTCCACTGCACCCGCGACGAACGAGAAGGAGGACGAGCGATGAAGGTGCCATCCATGATCGCCGCCGAGCTGCGTCGCCTGACCGCGAGCCGCATGGGCATCCTCGCGCTCGTCGCCCTCGTGTGCGTCCCGATCCTCTACGGAGGCCTGTACCTGTGGGCCAACCAGGATCCGTACGCCAAGTTCCCCGAGGTGCCGGTCGCCCTCGTCGTCGACGACGAGGGCGCGCCCGCTCCCACCGCCGGCACCGAACCCGCGACCGGGGAGACCGTCAACTACGGCGAGGACGTGGCCGACAACCTCATCGAGGGCAACGCGTTCGACTGGCAGCGGATGAGCGCGGACGAGGCCGCGGACGCCCTGCGACACGGCACCGTCGACTTCACGGTCACCATCCCCGCGGACTTCTCCGCCGCCCTGACCTCCGCCGCCGGCGACGACCCGCACCAGGCCCGCATCGAGCTGGAGACCAACGACGCCAACAACTACCTCGCCTCCTCGATGGGCACGCAGGCGGTGGAGAAGATCCGCAGCTCCGTCGCCGAGATGGTCGGCAGCGAGGCGGCGGAGCGCCTGCTGACCGGTCTCAGCGATGTGCGGGACAGCCTCATCACGGCCACCGACGGCGCCACCCAGCTCGCCGACGGCGCCGGCACGGCGGCCAGCGGCAGCGCGACCCTCGCCGACGGCACGGCCCAGCTCGCCGACGGCACGGCCCAGCTCGCCGCGGGCGCGCAGACCCTCGCGAGCGGCGCACAGCAGGTGAGTGCGGGCAATCAGCAGCTCGCCGACGTCGCCGACCGGGCCGGAGCCGCCGTCCAGCAGGCCACGGACGCGCTGCCGCAGGTGCGGACGGACATCGCCGACGTCCTCGCCCAGCAGGGCCTGACCCCCGAGGAGATCGATCAGGTGCTCGCGCGGCTCGACCCGCTCGGCAGTCGGCTGCAGGAGGGCAACGCACAGGTGCAGAGCGCCGTGGGCAACGTCGATCAGCTCGCCGCGGGTGCCGCGGCCCTGGCCTCCGGAGCGAACGACCTCGCGAGTGGGGCCGGAACCGTGGCCTCGGGCGCCGCCGCCGCGAACAGCGGTGCCGCCCAGCTGCGCGACGGTCTCGCCACGCTGTCGTCCGGCACGGTCGAGCTGCGCGACGGGCTCGCCGACGGCGTGCAGGCCATCCCCGCGTCCACTCCCGAGCTGCGCACGCTGCAGGCCGACACGATCGCCGATCCCGTGAAGGTGTCCAGCGACAAGGTCGCCTCCGCCGAGGACTACGGTGCGGGGCTCGCACCGTTCTTCGCCGCCCTCTCCGCGTGGATCGGCATCTACGCGCTGTTCCTGATCGTCAAGCCGATCTCCCGTCGCGCGGTGACGGCGCTGCACTCGCCGATCCGCATCACGCTCGCCGGCTGGCTGACTCCGGCCATGCTCGGCGCCGTGCAGATGCTCGGCCTGATGGGCATCCTCGCCCTCACGCTCGGCTTCACATTCGACCACCCGCTCGGGACGCTCGGCGTGATGATGTTCGCCTCCGCGACGTTCGCCGCGATCATCCTCACGCTGAACGTCTGGTTGGGCTCGGTCGGGCAGTTCCTCGGCCTGGTGCTCATGGTGCTGCAGCTGGTCACGGCCGGCGGCACCTTCCCGTGGCAGACGCTCCCCGCGCCGCTGGCGGCACTGCATCACGTGCTCCCGCTCGGCTACGTGGTCGACGCCATGCGCCAGCTCATGTACGGCGGCGACTACGCCCGTGCCGGCTGGGATCTGGCCGTGCTGGGCACCTGGCTCGTCGGCGCCCTCGTGCTCGCGGCGATCGGCGTCACGCGCATGACGCACCGCCGCACGCTGCGCGACCTGCAGCCGAGCCTGATCGGATGAGCAGGGTGCTCGTCCGCGGAACCCCCGCGGCGAGCGCCCGTGCGGCTAGGATTCGAGAGCGCGGCCCCTGAAACGCGCACCGGGACACGGTGGAACTGAGTCCCACCTCTCGCTACCCGGAAGAGTTCTCGACGATGATGACCGATTCACCGGCGTCCCCCGCACCCGCCCGCCCCTCGCTGGCCGCTCGCATCGGACGCATCGCCTTCCTCGTCGTCGCCGCGGTCGTGGTGGTCGCGGTGGCCGCCGCGTTCTTCGTCACCTGGACCATCCAGCGCTCCTTCCCGCAGACCTCCGGAACGACGCAGCTGGAGGGCCTGAGCGCCGAGGTGACTGTGCAGCGCGACGCGAGCGGCGTGCCCACCATCACCGCCGACACCTCGGACGACCTGTTCTTCGCACAGGGCTTCGTGCACGCGCAGGACCGCTTCTTCGAGATGGACTTCCGTCGACACGTCACCGCAGGCCGGGTGGCCGAGCTGTTCGGCGAGTCCCAGGCGGATACGGATGCGTTCCTCCGCACGCTCGGCTGGCGCAAGGTCGCCGAAGCCGAGGTCGAGGCGATGGACGACGTGACCCGCGGCTACTACGAGGCCTATGCCGACGGCGTCAACGCGTACCTGTCGACGCGCTCCGGCGCCGAGCTGTCGCTGGAGTACGCCGTGCTCGGGCTGCAGAACGCCGACTACGAGCCCGAGCCCTGGGAGCCGGCCGACTCGGTCGCCTGGCTCAAGGCCATGGCCTGGGACCTCCGCACCAACGTCGAGGACGAGACCGAGCGCGCCCTGCTCACCGCCGACCTCGCCGAGGGCTCCGGCGCCGAGGACACCCGTGCGCTGCTGGCGAAGCTCTACCCCGACTACCCGTTCGACCGGAACCCCGTGATCGTGCCGAAGATCTCGACCGTGGACCCGCTGGAGAACGACGCCGACCCCGTCGCCTTCGACACGGGCGGTCAGGGCGGGCAGACCCAGCCGGCTGACACCACCGTCGAGTGGCAGGAGGCGGCGAGCGTGATCGAGGCGGCGAGCCTGCTCGTGGGCGACGCGGGCGAAGGGATCGGCTCGAACTCCTGGGTCGTGTCGGGAGAGCTCACGGCCTCGGGCATGCCACTGCTCGCCAACGACCCGCACCTCGGCGCCTCGCTGCCCTCCGTCTGGTACCAGGTGCAGCTGAAGTGCTCGACCGTCGACGCGGACTGCCCGTTCGACGTGGGCGGGTTCTCGTTCTCCGGCCTCCCGGGGATCGTCATCGGCCATAACCAGCAGGTCGCCTGGGGCTTCACCAACCTCACCACCGATGTGACCGATCTGTACGTGGAGCGCATCGAGGGCGACTCCTACTGGCGAGACGGCGCGCTGGTGCCGCTGGAGGAGAGCACGGAGACGATCGCGGTCGCCGGGGGCGACGACATCGAGCTCACGATCCGCTCGACCGTGCACGGGCCGATCATCTCCGGCCTCACCGACGACTTCACCGCCATCGCCGAAGACCCCGCCCCCGCGCTCGGCGCCGAGGGCGCGGCACCGGCGGCCCCCGGCTCGGACGCCGCCGAGTACGCGGTGAGCCTGCGCTGGACCGCCCTCGACCCCGGCACCACCGCGACCGCCATCTTCGCGCTGTCCACCGCGCAGGACTTCGACGACTTCCGCCGCGCCGCCTCGCTGTTCGACGTGCCTGCGCAGAACCTCATCTACGCCGACGTCGAGGGCAACATCGGCTACCAGACCCCCGGGCGACTGCCCATCCGCGGCGCCGGCGACGGATGGATGCCGCAGCCGGGCTGGGACAGCAGCTACGACTGGACCGGGTACATCCCGTTCGACGAACTGCCGGTGGCGTACAACCCCACGTCGGGCTACATCGTCACCGCCAACAACGCGATCGTCACGGACGACTACGAGCACTTCCTCTCCCGCGACTGGGACCAGGGGTACCGCGCCGCACGCATCGCCCACCTGATCGAGCGTCGTGCCGCCGCGGCCCCGCTCACCGCGCAGGACATGCGCGACATCCAGATGGACGGCGAGATGTGGATCGGCAAGCAGCTGGCCGCTGCGATGTCCGAGATCGACGTGGACGGCGCCGGCCCCCGTGCGGCCGTCGACCTGCTGCGCTCATGGGACGCGCAGAACACGAAGGACTCGGCAGCCGCGGCGTACGCGAACGTGCTGTGGTCCAACCTCGTGCAGAACCTCTTCGCCGAGCGGGAGCAGCCGCTTCCCATCGACGGCCAGGGCCGGCTCTTCACCGTCGTCGGCGACATGCTGGACGACCCGTCCGACCCGCTGTGGCGCAACGCCCAGCTCGACGTCGACAGCAGGGAGTCGATGCTCGCTCTCTCCGCCGAAGAGGCCTACGACGAGCTGTCCGCGCTGCAGGGCACGGACGTCGCGCGGTGGAACTGGGGCGACCTGCACGCCATCACGCTGCGCAGCGACACGTTCGGCTCGTCCGGCATCGCGCCCATCGAGGCGCTGTTCAACCGCGGACCGTACCCCGTGGGCGGCGGAGCGTCCGTGGTGGACGCCACCGGGTGGCAGCTCGGGGTGTCCTACGCCACCACCACGGTGCCGTCCATGCGCATGGTGGTCGACCTGGACGACTTCGACGCCTCGACCTGGATCCACCTCACCGGCGCCTCCGGCCACGCCTACCACGAGCACTACGTGGACCAGACGGCCGACTGGGCCTCGGGCGTCCAGCGACCCTGGGCCTACACCGACGAGGCGGTGGACGCCGCGACCAGGGACACCCTGGTGCTCGCGCCCGCCGGCTGAGAAGCGCCCCGAGCTTCCTCGGCTAGCGTTGACGGGTGCCCACCAGTTACCTCGCCCCGAAGGGAACACCCGCGACGCTGCTGGAGTTCGAGCACGGCGGAGCGACCCTGATCGCCGAGTCCTTCGGGGAGGGACCGCACACCTATCTGCTGCTGCACGGCATCGGCATGGGCCGCAGCGTCTACCTTGACCTCACGCAGCGGCTGCGCGGCCGCGTGATCGCGCTCGACCTCCCCGGCTTCGGCGAGGCCCCCGAGCCCACCCGCACCCTCACCATGCAGCGTCACGCCGACCTCGTCGCCGCATACCTGCGTCATGTCGGCGCCGACCCCGTGGTGGTGATCGGCCACTCGATGGGCAGCCAGATCGCCGCAGAGCTCGCCGCCCGCCATCCGTCGCTGGTGGCGGGGGTCGTGCTCGCCGGTCCGACCGTCGACAAGGCCGAGCGCAACGTGGGCGCCCAGGCCCGCTACCTGCTGCAGGACCTCCTCGGCGAGCGCCCGCTCGTCATCTGGCGCGGTGCGCGGGAGTACCTCCGCGGCGGCCCGAACCTCATCCGCAAGATGCGCGCCACCATCGTGCATCAGCCGGAGAAGGCGTTCGCGCGGATCGAGTGCCCCGTGCTCGTGCTGCGCGGGGAGGACGACCCGCTCGCGCCCATGAGCTGGTGCCAGGACATCCTCGACGCAATCCCCGGCGCGCGGCTCGAGGTCATCCCCGACCACGGCCACGGCACGCTCATCAGCGACTCCGAGCCCGCGGCGCGCCTGATCGAGTCCTTCGCCGACGGCACCTGAACCCCGGCGGGTGGGACGTCAGGCGTTCACAACTCAGGAGATTCCGGCGCGTTCGGCCGATTCGGCGATCAGAGGAGGGATTGCCGACTGTTTCTCCTGAGTTGTGAACCGCGACCGTGGCCGAGCTTCGGCCCCAGCACTTCCAAAACCTCTCGCAGTGCCTCCCGCGTCCCGGCGGGGTCGGAGAGGATGTCGGCGGCGAGGGGCCGAATCGTGACGTATCCGAGGCGCGCAGCCGCCAGGTCGCGCGCGCGATCCCGCTGTTGCTTCGCCCATCCCTCGTGAAAGGCCCGACTGTCGCACTCGACGATGAGCCATCCGTCCACGACGAAGTCGACACGGCCCACCCCGTAGAGGCGGACCTGGGTCTCGAAGGACGCACCCAGTGACCGGAGGATGAGGCGGACGAAGCTCTCTGGTCCGGATTCCGCTGAGGCATCGGCGAGCGCGAGTACCGTGCCGAACCGCTGCGGCAACGCGGAGAAGATCGTTCGTAGGCGGTCCATCGTGATGATCCGCTGATGGAGGAGGCTGTCGACCGTGGCCACCGATGCGCGAGGTGACTGGCACCGCATTGCATGACGGATCGCCGCATCCAGAGACGTGACGTGGAGAGCACTTGACGCATCGTCTTCAGCCCAATGCACCCGATGCGCGCCAGCGTCTCGGCCCCCCAACCGTGAGCGGTGGGGTGCGACCTGGACGTGCACACCCTGGGCGGTGAGCACGAACACCCCGAGCAGCTGGAGCAGGGAGATGCATGTCACGCGGCCACCGATCCGCACGGCATCCGCGATCAAGGGGTCCACATCTGGCCGCGCGTATCGGTCACGGCGCAGCCGCAGGAGTCGCCCGGTCCTCACCAGAGCCGTCAGCTCACGCCCCTTCACCCCGGCAGAGCGAAGGTCCGCTCGGGTGGAGACCGTGGGTGCGAACACCTCAGCAGCACGCCGGAGAGCAGAGTCCGTTTTCACACCCCGGAGGATGTCGCGCGCAGAGGTTCGGGACCGGGAGTCCGACCGAATGTGGACTCGCTGCCCGGGAACGCTCGCCCGTGCAGGACAAGATCGCGAGACGCGTACCGTTCACAACTCAGGAGATTTCGGCCACGCGCCTGGTGCAAGGGCATGTTCAGACAGCTGACACGGCAAACCTCCTGAGTTGTGAACCAGCAGGGCGGCGGAGGGGCGGGGCGGGGACTCAGCCCGCCGCGGGAGGGGTCTGCTTCGACTCGGCGAGCTCGTCCACCACGAGGCCGCGCTGCTCGATCGTGCCGTTGCGGTAGGCCTGCCGCCCGACCATGTGCGCCGACAGCGGGGCCGTGGCGAACTGCATCAGCACCACCGGAGCCACCAGCACGAGCCCGAAGAGCACGCCGCCGACGGACCGCTGCGACAGCGCGATGGCGACGCAGATCAGCAGCAGCCCGAGCACCTGCGGCTTGGTGGCCGCGTGCAGGCGGGTCGGCACGTCGCGGAAGTGCAGCAGCCCGACGGCGGCCGAGAGGCACAGCACCGCGCCGAGCAGGATTAGGATCAGCACCGCGATGTCGATCACGGCGTCGGGGATCATCAGGCCGAACACGTTCATGGTGTCGTGTTGTCCCTTCTCGCGACGAACCGGGCGACCGCGATCGATCCGAACACGCCGACCGCGGCGATGATGAGCAGCACGGGGATGTTGCGGGTGTGTCCGTTGATGGCCATCTCCGCTCCGAGCACGCACATGACCTCGGTCAGCAGCACGTCCGCGGCGACGGCGCGGTCGAGGATCGACGGCCCCCGCACGATACGGATCACGGCGAGGATGGCCGCGAGGCCGAATACCGCGATGATCACCAGCAGCAGCACGTTCATCGGGCGCCCCCGATCGTGGCGGGGTCGACACGGCCGGCGCGCTCGTCGGCCTTCAGTCGGCGGTACTGCGCGGGGTTGCCGAGCGCCCTGACGATCCGCTTCTCCCACCCGAGCACGCCCTGCCGCTGCTTCTCCACGTCCTCCCTGCTGCGCACGCCGATCACGTGCAGGTAGAGGATGCCGCGGTCGCGGTCGGCCTCGACCACGAGTGAGCCGGGGATCAGCGACGACACCACGGCGACGTGCGTCATCACCAGGTCGTCCGCGTAGCGCAGCGGCACGGCGATGATCGCGGTGCCCGGCTGTCGGCGGAAGTCGAAGACCTGCGCGGTGACGGAGACGGCGCCGCGGAGCACGGCGAACAGGAACTGCGCCACGAACAGCGCGGCGTACCAGAGGTTCACGCGGCCGGAGAGCTCGACGGTGGGCAGCCGGAACACGCGGGTCACGAAGATCGCGACCACCAGCCCGGTCAGGAAGGAGAGCACCGTGAACTGGGCCCACAGCAGCATCCACAGCACGATCAGCCACGCGAGGAACGGCAGCTGCATACCGATGTCGCGCCAGATCCGCTTGGTCTCGGGTCTCATCCCTCCACCTCGTCTTCCAGCTGCACCAGGTTGACCGGCTGCAGCAAGCCCGCCCCGATGCGGTCGCACAGAGCGTACAGCGGTCCGGCGAAGATCGTCAGGGCCACGGTGACGGTGACCATGCCCGCGGTGGCGACGGTCATGATCTTCGGGATGTGCCGTCGCTCCTGCTGCTCGTCGGCGGCGGGGGCTCCGGTGAGGTACGAGATGCGGCCCTCGGTCTCGGTCGAGTCCTCCTCCTCGCGCCAGAACGCGAGGTTCCAGGCGCGCATCAGGGCGTACAGGGTCAGCAGCGACGTGATGATGCCGCCGAAGATCAGCACGATCATGAGCGGCGTTCCCACGGATGCCGCCGCTTCGAAGAGGGCGAACTTGCCGATGAAGCCCGAGAACGGCGGGAGGCCGCCGAGGTTGATGGCCGGGATGAAGTAGAGCACCGCGATGACCGGCGCGATCTTCAGCAGCCCCTTCACCCGCAGGATCGAGGTGCTCCCCGCGCGGCGCTCGATGAGTCCCACCGCGAGGAAGAGCGTGGTCTGCACGACGATGTGGTGGACGATGTAGTACACGGTGGCGCCGATCGCGGCGGGCGTGGCGATGGCCAGACCGAAGATCATGTAGCCCACGTGGCTGACGAGCGTGAACGAGAGGATCCGTTTGAGCTCGGCCTGCGCGACCGCGCCGAGCACGCCGACGATCATTGTCGCGAGCGCGATGATCAGCAGCAGGGTGTCGATGCTGTTGGAGGCGAACAGCTGCGTCTCGGTGCGGATCAGCGCGTAGACGCCGACCTTGGTCAGCAGTCCCGCGAACACGGCAGTGACCGGCGCCGGCGCCGTCGGGTACGAGTCGGGCAGCCAGAACGACACGGGGAAGATGGCGGCCTTGATGCCGAACGCGACCACGAGCATGAGGTGCAGCACGAGCTGCGTGTCCTGCGGCAGCTCCGACATGCGCTCGGCGATCTGGGCCATGTTCACCGTGCCGAGTGCGCCGTAGATCATCGCGATCGAGGCGAGGAACAGGATCGACGACACCAGGGACACGACGATGTAGACCGCGCCGGTGCGGATGCGCGACTCGGTGCTGCCCAGGGTGATGAGCACGTAGGAGGCGACGAGCAGGATCTCGAAACCGACGTAGAGGTTGAACAGGTCGCCCGCGATGAAGGCGTTGAAGATGCCGGCGGCGAGGATCAGGTACGAGGGGTTGAAGATGGAGATCGGCGTCTCGTCCGCGCCGTCCGCGACGCCCTGGCCGATCGAGAAGAGCAGCACGGCGAGCAGCACGATGCTGGAGACGAGCACCAGCAGGGCGGCGAGGCGGTCGACGTAGAGGACGATCCCGAATGGCACGGGCCAGCCGCCCACCGAGACCGCGAGCGGAGAGCCCGCGTCGACGACGACGAGCAGCACCGCGGCGATGACCGACACGACGGCGAGCGTGGCGACCGTGACGAACACCTGCAGCCGCGCGCTGCGTCCGAACACCAGGGTGATCGCGGCGCCCAGCAGCGGCAGGGCGACCAGGAGGGGGACGAGCGTGGTCATGGCCTGCCCTCCCCGTCTGTCGTGTCGTCGGCGTCTGCGTCTGCGGTGTCGGCGGGGTCGGGTTCGGGCACCGGGCGGGGTCCTGCGGGGGAGTCGAACGGCGCGTCATCATGGATCGCCGGGTTGTCGCGCCTGTGCAGCACGGTGATCGGTGCGGTCTGCACGCCCACGAAGTCGGTCGTCGCCTCGTCGTCGTCGGTCTCGGACTCGTCGTCCATGAGGTCTTCGTCGGCGTCGGTGCGCTCGCGCAGTGCGATGTCGGCCTCGTCGTCCTCGACCGTGTCGGCCTGACCGAGCTGCCAGGAGCGGTAGATGAGCGCGAGCAGGAACGCGGAGACCGCGAAGGTGATGACGATGGCGGTCAGGGTGAGCGCCTGCGGCAGCGGGTCGCTCAGGTCTCCGTCCGTGCCGAAGAACGGCGCGTTCCCCGGCACGCCCATCACGATGAGCAGGAGCAGGTTCGTGGCGTTGCCGAGCAGCAGGAAGCCGATGAGCACGCGGGTCAGGCTGCGCTCCAGCATCGCGTAGACGCCGCAGGCGAAGAGCACGGCCATGATCGCGATGAGGGCGAGCGAGACGTCCATCAGCCGTTCCCCCCGGTGCGCGAGGAGAAGTCGATGGCCCTGCTCTCCCCCGGACGCAGGGTCGCCTGCCGGTCGACTTCGGCGCCGAGACTGCGCAGCACGTCGAGCACGAGCCCGATCACCACGAGGTACACGCCGATGTCGAAGATGGTCGAGGTGACGAACTCCATGTGTCCGATGCCGGGGATCTCCCATTCCCAGAAGGTGCTGGTCAGCGGTGCCATGCCGAAGAAGAGCGGGACGACCGCGGTGCCGACCGCGAGGATCAGACCCGCGCCGAGCAGCCGTCCGGCGTCGGTCGGAGCCGCGGCGCCGAGCTCCCAGCGACCGCCGGCGATGTACCGCATGACGAGGGCCATGCCCGCGACGAGTCCGCCGGCGAAGCCGCCGCCCGGCAGGTTGTGCCCGGCGAACAGCAGGAAGATCGACACGACGATGATGGTGTGGAACAGGATCCGCACGATCACCTCGAGCAGGATCGACCTGTTCTCCGGCTTCATCTTCTGCCCGCCGACGAGCCAGGCCCGCGGCGCGCTGCGGTTCTCGGAGGTCTGGAAGCGCACGCCGTCCGTGGTCTCCACGAGCGGACGGCTCCTGGCCGCCCTGCGCACGGATCGGGGCAGGTTCTTGGTGGCGGCGAGCAGGTCGGCGCGATGCGTCACGAACACGAGGGAGGCGACGCCGGTGGCGGCCAGCACGAGCACCGACAGCTCGCCCATCGTGTCCCACCCGCGCAGGTCGACGAGGGCCACGTTCACCACGTTCTTGCCATGCCCGATCTCATAGGCGATCTCGGGGAAGATCGCCGAGATCGGGTCCGCCACACGGGACTGCGTGGCGACGACCGCGACGAAGGCCATGGTCACACCGACGCCGATGCCGAGCAGCGCCCGGGGGATCCGGCTGACGGAGGCGTTGTGCTCCCCCATGCGCGCCGGGAGGCGGCGCAGCACCAGGGCGAACGTCACCATGGTCACGGTCTCGACCAGGATCTGCGTGAGCGCGAGGTCGGGCGCGCCGCTGGTGGCGAAGAGCACGACCATTCCGAGACCGGTGACCGAGGCCAGCACGACCCCCGTATAGCGCTTCCGGGCGCGCACGGCCACGACCCCAGCGATCGCCATGATCGGGGCGACCGCGAGCTGCGCCGGTGTGTGCCACAGCGAGAGCTGGTAGCGGTCGATGTCACTCGCGATCAGCGCGGTGACCTCCGCTGCGACGAACACCACGAAGATCGTGCCGACGTAGACGGGGAGGGAGCCGCGCTGCGTGAGTGTCGTGCTCAGCACGGAGAGCCGGTCGATGCCGCGCATCACCAGGTAGTAGGCGTCGGCGGCCGTGAAGGGCAGCAGGCGCGCTCGGCGGTCCCAGCCGGTGCGTCTGGTCAGCAGGAAGAGGCCGACGCCCATCAGGATCGTGAGGAGGGAGATGCCCAGGGCGGGCTCGAAGCCGTGCCACAGCGCGAGGTGTCCAGGGCCTTCGACGGCGGCGCCCTCGTGGTCGAGACCCGGCGTCGCCGTGAGGGCGTAGGGCTGCAGGGCGATGTCGAGGGCCGGGGCGCCGATGCCTGCCGCGAGCGTGACTCCGGCGAGGATGATCGGCGCGGACAGGAAGCCGACGGGCGGGTCGGGCCAGGCGGTGTCCGGCAGGCGCTGACCGTCGCGGTCACGTTTGGTCCAGAACGCCCCCCACAGGAAGCGCACGCCGTATGCCGCGGTGAGCATGGATCCGAGGGCGACCCCGATGAGCGCCACCAGACCCCACACAGAGCCGCCCTGCGCATCGTCGAGGAGCGCGGTGAGGGTCGACTCCTTCGCGACGAACCCGATCGTGGGCGCGACTCCGGCCATCGACGCGACGGAGATGAAGGCGGCGGTGGCCATGACGGGCGCCTGCCTGCCGACGCCGGACAGCTCGGTGATGTCACGCGTCGAGAGCTGGCGGTCGATGACGCCCACGATGAGGAACAGCGCCGACTTGAACAGAGCGTGCCCGATCACAAGGGCGACGCCGGCGAGGGCCGCGGCCTGCGTGCCGTAGCCGACGACGACCGAGAAGAACCCGAGCTGGCTGACCGTGCCGAACGCGAGCACGCGCTTGAGATCGGTCTCCCGCAGCGCCTGGATGCCGCCGAGCAGCATCGTGACGATGCCCAGCGTGATGACGATCGGGCGCCAGGGCGCGCTGAACGCGAAGATCGGCGCGAACCGCGCGATCAGGTAGATGCCGGCCTTCACCATGGCCGCCGCGTGCAGGTAGGCGCTGACCGGTGTGGGCGCCGCCATCGCACCGGGGAGCCAGAAGTGGAAGGGGAACAGCGCCGACTTGCTGATGGCGCCGACCAGGAGCATCACGATCGCGGCGTCCACGAGGGGCCCGGTCGGTGCGATCTCCAGGATCTCGCGGATGCTGGAGGTCCCGGCGTCCACGACGAGCAGCACGACGCCGACGAACATCACCAGGCCGCCGAGCGTCGTCACGAGCAGGGCCTGCAACGCGGCACGACGGCTGGCCGCACGGCGGCGGTAGTGCCCGATGAGCAGGTAGGAGAGGATGCTCGTGGCCTCCCAGAACATCACGAGCATCACGAGGTCGTCGGTGAGGACGAGGCCGTACATGGCGCCGGCGAAGGCGAGCAGCACACCGGCGAACTGCCCGATGCCCGCGGCGTCGTCGTGGAAGTACCAGCGGCAGTACAGCAGCACCAGGGCGCCGACGCCGGTGACGATGAGCGTGAGGACCCAGCCCAGCACGTCCATGTTCATGGACAGGTCGAGGCCGAGCTGCGGGATCCACGGCACCGACTCGAAGGGCACGGGGCCGTCCAGCACCTGGGGGGTGAGCATGAGCGCGTGCACGAAGGCGGCCGCGGGGACCAGTGCGGCGACGGCGAAGGCCTGAGCTCCCAACCAGCGCACCAGAACGGGCATCAGCAGCGACCCGAGGAGGAACACGGCGAGGAGCATCAGCATATACGCGGCTCCTCGGGGCTCGTCGGCCTTGCGGCTCAGGCGGGCGGTGTCCGACCAGTTTACCGGGATGACAGTGGCCCGAGGTTCGTGGGTTCCGGCACCGTGCGAGAGTGGGCGCATGCAGCGACCCTGGGGGAGAGAGCTCGCCGGGTGGGCGGGAGCCCTCGCCTTCGCCCTCATCGCGGCGGGGCAGCTCGCCCCGACGGCCCGCGCGACGTTGCTCTTCCGCGACGGCGATTCCCTGGTCGTGGGGCTGATCGCGCGCTCGATCCTGGAGGGCGCGAGCCCGGACTGGGCCCTGTCCAGCGTGCTGTTCCTGCCGGAGTCCGCGCTGTTCACCGCCCTGTCCGCAGTTCTCCCGCTCGACGTGAACGCGCGGCTCGCGGTCGCGGCGATCCTCAACGTGCTGCTGCTCTACGGGGTGCTGCGTGTGGTCGCGGGGCACCGCACGCCCGGATCTGCGCCGGTGGCCTGGTCGCTCGTCGCCCTCGGCGCGTTCACGGCTCTGGTGTCCACCGAGTCCTCGGCCTCGCGGGACGCCCTCGAGCTCGCATCGCTGCTGCTCACCACCACGTACTACTCCGCGACCGTGCTGGGCGTGCTGCTCACGGTGGGGCTGGCGCGGCGGTTCGTCGACCGCGGTCGCCGCGGGCGCTGGCTGCTCGGGGGCATCGCGGTGACGGGGGCGGTGTCGACGCTCTCCAACCCGCTGTATGCCGCGTGGGGCACGGTGCCCCTGGGGGTGGTGACGGTGGTGCTCGCGGCTCGCGCGGCGTTCCGGCGCGATGGCCGTCGTCGGCAGCAGGGGCTCGCGCTCCTCGCGGTTCTCTCGGGCGGCACGATCCTGGGGTTCGTCGGTCGCATTCCGTTCGCGGCATGGATCGCCAACACGGGCGCCGGGTACGTGCAGCCCGGGCGCTGGGCGGAGTCGCTCGCCGGATACACAGGCCTCGCCGCGGCGCGCCTGTCGACCCCGGGCGGAGTCCTCGCCACCGCGCTGGTCCTCGGTCTCCTGGCGGCGGCGGTCGTGCTCAGCCGGCGGGCGCCGACGGAAGGAGCGCGCCTCGTGGCCGCCGTCGCGTGGGTGATGCCGCTGCTCGTGCTGGTCGGAGCCGTCGCCCTCGGCACGAACGCCGCCCGTTACCTGCAGCCGCTCGTCTTCGCTCCGCTCCTGGCCCTGGTGGCGCATCCGGTCGCCCTGCGCGTCCCCGCCCGTCTCGTCCGCCCGGCCCTCGCGGTCGTCGCGGTCGTCCTGCTGGCCCTCGGCGCCCTGGGCGCGCCGCGTCTCGCCGCTGCGGCCGCCGCACCCGACCGTGACCTGAGGTGCGTGACCGACTGGGTCGACGCCTCGGGTCGCACCGGGGGCGGGCAGTTCTGGACCGTGCGGCTGCCGAAGCTGCACCTGCAGGATCCGGCGCGACTCGTGCAGCTCGACCATGCCCTGAACGGCTACGCCTGGCTCGTCGACCGCACCGACTTCGACGTCGGCGAGGTCTCGTTCCTGGTCGAGGACGCGCAGACCGTTCCGTGGGTTCTTCCCGCCGGCGCCGTACCGGAGGCGATCGCCGAGTGCGGCCGCTACCGCATCCTCGACTTCCGCGGCTCGCCGCTGCGCATCGGCCCCGCCCACTCCTGAACCACGCGATGACCTCAGCGCGAGGGTGGCGCCGTCGTCGTCCCTGCGCGGAAGCGGCAGGACAGGTCCTGCGTGATCCCCGGCTCTCCACGGAGCATCCGCGCGACCTGCTCCCCCGCCGCTCTGCCCTTCTCCACGGCCGGCTGCACGCTCGTCGTCAGGGTGAGATCGCCCAGGCCGTCCACGGCGATGCCGTCGAACCCGGCGACGGAGAGGTCCTCCGGCACCCGGAGCCCGAGCTCCTCCGCCGCGCGGATCACGCCGACCGCCAGCAGGTCGCTCTGCGCGAGCACCGCGGTCGGCCGCGACGCCGGGTCGGCGAGGAGCATGCGTCCCACCAGGATGCCCTCGTCGATCAGGCTGCCGGAGGCCGAGATCGCCGGGGCGTCGGGGAACACCTCCCGCATGCCCGCGAGCCGGTCGACCGTGACGTCGACGGTGGCGTGGGCCACGCGCTCGGGGGTGATGAGGGTGCGCTCGCGGTCGGCATCGAGGGCCAGCGTGACCAGCGCCACGTCGCGATGCCCCAGGTCGCGCACGTGCCGGGCCACATCGGCCGAGGCCGCGACGTTGTCCAGGGTGATGCGGGGAACGTCGAGGCCGGCGTCCCCCTCGATCACGACCACGGGCAGCCCGCGGCCGAGGACGATCTCGAGCGAGGCGCGGGTGCGGCCGGAGCAGCCGATCAGCACGACCGCGTCGACCGGGGCGCTGGCGATGGCCGAGCCGTCCTCCCCCGGCTCGTCGCGCATCAGCAGGATCCCCGCGCTCAGCTCGGCCAGCCCGTCGGTGAGGCCGTCCATCATCGCGGTCGTGACGGGGTCGAGGAACGCCGCGCGCAGGTGCCCCTCCAGCACCACGGCCACGATGCCGCTGCGACCGCGGCGCAGCGAGGCGGCGCGCGGGTCGGGGCCGGTGTAGCCGAGGTCGGTCGCCGCGGCGAGCACCCTGTCCCTGGTTGCGGGGGCGACCTTGGCCTTGCCGCTGAAGACGACGGAGGCGGTCGACGTCGCCACGCCCGCCTCGCGCGCGACGTCCGCGATCGTGGGTCGGCGCGCCGTGTCCCTGCTGGTCATACTCCGAGGATAGCCCGCTTCGGTCGCCCAGGGTCGAATCGATTCGATAGGCTGTCGCCCATGGACACCGCCCTCACCCGCTCGCAGTTCGTGCGTTGGCGCGCCGCGATCTTCGCCATCTTCCTGGCCAGCGGCCTCTCGATCGCGACGTGGGCGTCCCGCGTGCCCGGCATCAAGGAGGCGCTCGGCCTCGACAACGCCCAGGTCGGACTCATCCTGCTCGGCATGGGCGTGGCGTCCATCCTCGGCATCTCCACGAGCCCGGCCGTCATGGCCCGCACCGGCGCGCGGCGCGGCATGCTCCTCGCGATGCTGACGTTCGCGACCGGCATCGCGCTGGTCGGTCTCGGCGCCACGGTCTTCGGATCCGTGCCGCTCGTCCTGATCGGCATGGTCCTGTTCGGCTTCGGCAACGGCTGCGTCGACGTCATGATGAACGTCGAGGCGACCGCGATCGAGCAGCAGATGGGGCGGACGATCCTGCCGGTGTTCCACGCCTTCTTCAGCTTCGGCACCGTCCTGGGGGCGGGCATCGGCGCGCTGGCTGCCCACCTCGCCATCGACGTGGGCACGCACGCCGTCTCGATGGGCATCGTGATCGCGGTCATCGCCGTCGTGTGCTTCTTCCAGGTGCCCGTGCGCGAAGCCGCGCTCGACCCCGAGGATCACGAGAAGCCGCCGTTCCGCGAGCGCATGCACATCGCGCTCGAAGCATGGCGCGAACCGCGCACGTATCTTCTGGGCACGGTGATGCTCGGCATGTCCTTCGCCGAGGGCGGCGCCAACGACTGGATCGCGCTCGGCACCGAGCAGGGACACGGATTCGCGGAGGGTTCGGGAGCGGTCGCCCTCGCCGTGTTCTCGGTGGGGATGACCGTCGTGCGCCTGTTCGGCGGTCCGCTGGTCGATCGCTTCGGCCGCGTGCTCGTGCTCCGGGTCCTCGCCGCGACCGCGGCGTCGGGCATCCTGCTGTTCATCCTCGCCCCGAGCCTGCCGCTCGTCCTCGTCGGCGCCGCGCTGTGGGGCATCGGCGCCTCGCTCGGCTTCCCGCTCGGCATGTCCGCCGCGGCCGACGACCCCGCGAAGGCCGCGGCCCGCGTGAGCGCGGCAGCCACCATCGGCTACGTCGCGTTCCTCGGCGGCCCGCCCGTGCTCGGCGTCATCAGCGAGCACATCGGCTTGCTCAACACGCTGTTCATCCTGGTCGCGCTCGTCGTCGTCTCCGGGCTGTTCTCGGGCGCGGCACGACCACTGCGCGCCGACGAGAAGAGCCCGGCCGCGCGCACGGCGGAGGGCTCGCGCAGGGCGGAGGGCTGACGCAGGGCGGAGGACCGAGCCTCAGTCGTCCGTCCCGCGCACGAGGGCGGCCGCGTGCGAACGACTCCGGGCGCCGAGCTTGGTCAGCACGTTCGACACGTGCGTCTTCACGGTGGGCACCGAGATGCGCAGGCGCGCCGCGAGCTGGGCGTTGGACCATCCCTGCAGGATGCCGTCCAGCACCTCGCGTTCACGCGCAGTGAGGTCGGACAGCGGAAGCTCTGTCCGACCAGCGGGCGCGGTGATGGCGGCTGCCGCCGTACCCGCCACCGCGGCGAGCGCCCGACGCGTGACCCGCGGGTCGAGCGCTCCCCCGCCGGCGGCCACCTCCCGGACGGCCTGCGCGAGCGTCGGCGCGTCGACCGTCTTCAGCAGGAAGCCGACAGCTCCGGCACGCAGTGCGGCCAGCACGAGCTCGTCCTCGTCGAAGCTGGTGAGCACCAGGACGTCCGCGAGCCCGCGTTCCACGATCTCCCTGGTCGCCGACACCCCGTCTCGGGCCGGCATGCGCAGGTCCATCAGCACGACGTCCGGGCGCAGGGCGGCAGCATTCCGCACCGCGACCTCGCCGTCCGCCGCCTCGCCGACCACCGCGATGTCGTGGGTCTCCAGCATCAGGCGCAGCCCGGCTCTGATCGCGCCGTGGTCGTCGGCCAGGAGCACCGTCGGCCCGCTCATGCCCGCACCTGCATCGGCAGCCGCGCCTCCACGACCCAGCCGTCGCCGGTCGGCCCCGCACCGAACACGCCGCCCAAGGCCGTGACCCGCTCCCGGAGCAGTTGCAGCCCCCAGCCCTCACCGTCGTGCGCGGCGGCGGCGGCAGCCGTCCCCCCGCGCGACCGCACGCTCACCAGCGCCTCGTCATCGCCGCGTCGCACGACCACGTCGACCGCCGCGCCGCTCGCATGGCGCACGCAGTTGCCGAGCGCCTCGCGCACCACCCGCACCACCGCCTGCTCGCCGCCTGCGCCGATGTCGCGCATACCCTCCGGCGGGCCGTCCACGCGCACGTCGAGCCCGGAACGGCGCGCCTCCCGCACGATGCCCTCCAGGTCGGCCCATCCCGGCGCGGAGGCGAGGGCACCGTCCCCTCGGCGCAGCACCGTGATCAGCGAGCGCAGGGCCGCATGCGCATCCAGTCCTGCGTCGCGCACGGCACGCAGCGCCGCCCGGTCGTCCGAACGCGCGGGATCGGTCGACAGCGCCGCCTCCGCACGGATCGCCATCGCCATCACGTGCCCCGCGACCACGTCGTGCAGCTCCCCCGCCATCGTCTCTCGTTCGCGCCGCACGGCCTCGATGCGGTCGCGCTCGGCCGCAGCCGCCGCCTCCTCCGCACGTTGCCGATGCAGCTCGGCGAGCTCGTGGGCCTGCGACACGGCGACCGCCCACCAGTAGTCCGTGCCGAAGACCGCGCCGAACTGCACGCCGACGAGCACCGCCACCGCCAGGGACCCGTCGCTGACGACCAGCGCCGCCGCGAAGAGCAGGACCGTCGCCGTCGCGAGCAGCGCCAGGAGCACCCGGCGCCCGCGCGGGCCGGCAAGGAAGGCCGCCGTCCAGAGCACATCGAGCAGCACGACCAGCGTGCCGATGCCGCCCGTCGTGAGCAGGTCGGCCATGAAGAGCGCCGCGACCAGCACGAGCACCGTGTACGGCCACCGCCGCTTGACCAGGGCGAGTGCACACGCCGGGAGCGCCAGCGCCAGCGCCCACCACGGGGAGACCGTCTC
This sequence comes from Microbacterium sp. p3-SID336, assembly GCF_025143365.1. Lineage (GTDB taxonomy): Bacteria > Actinomycetota > Actinomycetes > Actinomycetales > Microbacteriaceae > Microbacterium. The sequence goes on from NZ_JALXPE010000033.1 coordinate 37,978, forward strand.
CGGCAGAAGGGAGAACGAGCTCCAGACTCCGCGGAACCCCAGGGCTGCCATGACCACCGCGAGCAGTGCCATGCCGACAGGGTCCAGCCACCAGCGGTGGCGCTGATACCAGGAGCCGAGCCCTCCGTCGCCCCGATCGTGCATGACCTCATGCAACCACGGCGGCCTCCTCCTTCGCATCCGACGAAGGGATGAGGCGACACCCGCGAACGGTACTTTCGCCCGATCCGCGCCGCCGCGCACAGCACGACGCTGGAGGCATGGAACTCTTCGGCGGGCTGCCGCTGCCCCTCTCCCTCGCCGTGCTGGCCCTGATCGACGGACTAAGCGTCGGCACCCTGCTGATACCCGTCTTCCTGCTCCTGCATCCTGGCCGCGTGCGCGTCGGTCGCATCCTCCTCTACCTGGGCACGATCGCGGCCTTCTACCTCCTCGTCGGACTCCTCTTCCTGTGGGGGCTGGTGAACCTCGTCGATGTCGCCGCGGATTTCCTGAGCTCCCCCGCCGGGATGATCATCCGCCTGGTGGTGGGCGCCGCGCTGCTGATCACCGCTCTCGTGATGCCGACGAAGCCCCCCGCGGATGCCGCGGCGGCGATCCCCGCACCGCGCTCCGACGCCTCCCCTTCCGCGTCCCCCTCCCTCGCGCCTGTCCTCCCTGCACCGCGCACTGACGCCTCGCCCTCTCCGGCCCCCTTCCCCGGGACCCCGCTCTCCGCACCGCGCTCCGGCTCCGCCCCTTCTCGAGCCGCCTCCCCCGGGGCCGCGCATGCCGACGCGGACCCGGCGTCCGCCGATGCCGTGTCGGTGTGGGCCCGCCTCGACGCACCCGACGCGGCTGCGGATGTCGCGCCGCCTACCGCTGTTGCGGGCGGCCCGCGCGCGGCCGCATCGCCGCCGCCCCTCCCTGCCGCGGTCGCCGGCGCGGCCCCCGTGGCACCGCGCCCCGGCCGCCTGCTGCGGTGGCGGGAGCGCCTGCTGGACCCGCGCATGCGAGGTGTCGCGGTGATGGCGGTCGCGGTGGCCGCCGGGCTCGTGGAGGTGGCGACCATGCTGCCGTACATCGTGGCGATGACCATGCTCGCCGAGGCCGGCGTCGACCCCTCGCTGCGAGTGCTCTCCCTCGCGGGATACTGCGCCCTGATGATCGCCCCGGCCCTCGTGCTCCTCGCGCTGCGACTGGTGGCGAGGGGGCTGGTGCAACGGCCTCTCGAGCGCTTCGCCGCCTGGATGGAGCGCACCGGCGCCGAGAACACGGCCTGGATCATCGGCATCCTCGGGTTCCTGATCGCCCGGTCGGCCGCCACCGAGCTCGGGCTGTTCGAGGCGATCGGCTCCATCCTCTGACCCGGCGCTCCGGACGCTCACGACGAAGTAGGCTCGTCGAGTGCGTCTCGTCATCGCCCGCTGCTCGGTCGACTACACCGGCCGGCTCAACGCCCATCTCCCACTCGCGACCAGGCTGCTCGTCCACAAGGGCGACGGCAGCCTGCTCGTGCACTCCGACGGCGGCAGCTACAAGCCGCTGAACTGGATGAGCCCGCCGTGCTCCCTCGCCCACGAGGAGCCCGGAGAGGAGGAGGCGAGCGCCGGTGTCGTCGAGGTGTGGCGCGTCACGCACAAGAAGACCGGCGATGCGCTGCGGGTGCAGATCTACGAGATCGTTCACGACTCCAGCCACGAGCTCGGCCTCGATCCCGGGCTGCAGAAGGACGGCGTCGAGGCCGACCTGCAGCGCCTCCTCGCCGAGCAGGTCGACCGCATCGCCGACGGTGCGACCCTCGTGCGTCGCGAGTACCCCACGGCGATCGGGCCGGTGGACCTCCTCGTGCGCGATGCGGCGGGGACGGCGATCGCGGTGGAGGTGAAGCGCCGCGGGGACATCGACGGTGTGGAGCAGCTCACCCGCTACCTGGAGCTGCTCGGCCGCGACCCCCACCTCTCCCCCGTGCAGGGCGTGTTCGCGGCACAGGAGATCAAGCCGCAGGCCCGCGTGCTCGCCGAGGATCGAGGCATCCGCTGCCTCGTGCTCGATTACGACGACATGAAGGGGATCGAGTCCGGCATCCCCCGCCTGTTCTGACGCGGCTCCCCGCCGTTTCCGTCACCGCACGGAGATCAGGCGCCGCGGAGGTCCTTCGAGGCGGGCCACCGCGATCTTGACCTCGGTCAACTCGTGCTCGACACCCGCAAGCCGCGCATCGATCCCCGCGAACCGCGCATCCGCACGCTCCTCCGCCTGGGCGAAGCGCACTTCCATCAGCTCGTGGACGGCGGCGAACTGCGCATCCGATCCCAGGAAACGAGCGTTCATCCGGTCGTCCGTCGCGGTGAACCGAGCGTCGACACCGGCGAACCGAGTGTCCATCCGGTCTGCCATGGCGGCGAACCGCGCATCCATGCGCGTCACGAGCCATCCGAATCCGCTCACCAACGCGACCAGGATCGTCACCGTCGTCCCCAGGATCGTGATCACTTCCATCGACACGAACATGCCCCCATTCTCACCCGCGCTCCCGCCGCTGTCACGACCCTAGGACGCAGCATTTCGCAGGTGGCGCGGCGAATCCGCAAGACGTGGAGTACCTGTGCCACTGCACACATGTGCAGGACGGCCGGAGCGACGCACGAGGGCCCATAGGCTGGACCTATGGCCCCCTCCCCCTACTCGTGCGTCCTCTGGGATGTCGACGGCACGATCATCGACGCATCGGTCGGGATCCTTCGCCGACTCACCGTCGCCCTGACGCACTTCGGGCACCCGGCCCCCACCCGCGACCAGCTGGTGCACTGGATCGGGCCGCCCATGTTCCAGTCCTTCCAGGACCAGGCGGGGATGACGCCGGAGCAGTCCGCCGAGGCCGTGGCGTTCTATCGCACGCTCGGCAAGGCCGACGGCTACACCACCGACGTGCAGACGTACCCCGGCGTGACCGAGCTCATCCACGAGCTGCACGCCGCCGGGGTTCCTCAGGCGACCGCCAGCTCCAAGCCGGAGAACCAGGTCGACGCCCTCGTCGACCACTTCGGCCTGCGCCCGGCTTTCCTCACCACGGTCGGCGCGACTCCCGATGAGTCGACGCTCGCGTCGAAGACAGATATCGTCGCCGAGGCCCTGCGCCGACTGCGCGCGCTGGGCGCAGACACGTCACGGCCCGTGCTCGTGGGCGACCGCCATCACGATGTGGAAGGCGGGGACGCCAACGACGTGCCGGTGGTCTTCGTCGAGTGGGGCTTCAGCGACCCGCACGAGGGCGACGCGGCGGCGTTCCGCGTCGCGACGGTCGCGGAGCTCCGCGCTCTGCTGCTCACCTGAACCCGCTCAGGGCACGCCATAACCACCGAACTCCCCGTCGAAAGTCCGCTCGAGTGCGATCTTCAGACGGGGAGTCCCGTGTGTGCCACCGTCTCAGACGGGGCGGATGTTCTCTGCCTGCAGGCCCTTGGGGCCCTGCGCCACATCGAACTCGACTCGCTGGTTCTCTTCGAGAGACCGGTAGCCGGATGACTGGATGGCGGAGTAGTGCGCGAAGACGTCAGCGCCTCCGTCGTCGGGGGAGATGAAGCCGAAGCCCTTCTCCGAGTTGAACCACTTGACCGTGCCCTGGGTGCTCATGTACTGCCTGTTCTGCTGGGTAAGAAGCCGACGCAGGGGTGCACCGACATCGCTAACGCTAGTGGAGGGGACCCCCAGCGGAATAGCCGCGACCAGAAGGTAATCCAAATGTTGCACGAGCGGCATCCGGCCGTCGGGCGGCGCGATCACGCGGAGAACGGCGAGGAGAGGACCGGAGAAATGGTGTGGCCCTCACCGCGGGGGGAGCGATGAGGGCCGAAGACGACCGGAGGGTGCGTCAGGTACAGCCTAGCTCCTTTTTCGCTCCCGTGTCCCCCTTTTGGGGGACAAATCGGAAAATCGGTGGGAGGATGGACGATAGCGGCCCCCTCGAGTAGCCCATTGGGGACTGAACTACTCGAGAGGGCCCAATCGCATGCACGGATCGTCCTGCCCCTGGGGTGGGCCGCGCGTCTCCTGGGGAGAGACGGAGACGATCAATCCCCTTGTGCATGCACCTTCACCCTAGGGGAGGATGTGCGCTCACGCCACGGACCGTCGGCGCGGCGCGATCGTCGAAGGTCGGGGACGGGATGCGCGAGTAGCCTGATGCGGTGACCATGCTCAACAAGGACATGACGCTGTGCATCTCGCTGTCCGCGCGGCCGAGCAACAACGGAACCCGCTTCCACAACCACCTCTACGAGGCGCTCGGCCTGAACTGGATCTACAAGGCGTTCGCCCCCGCCGATCTCGGACAGGCGATCGCCGGCGTGCGCGGGCTGGGCATCCGCGGGTGCGCGATCTCGATGCCCTATAAGGAGGACGTGATCGCGCTCGTCGACCGCATGGACGCGACGGCGCTCGCGATCGACTCGGTGAACACGATCGTGAACGACGACGGCGTGCTCACGGCCTACAACACGGACTACGCGGCCATCGCCCAGCTGATCGCGCAGCATCGGATCGACCCCTCGTCCTCCGTGCTGCTCCGGGGCTCCGGCGGGATGGCCAAGGCGACCGCCGCGGCGTTCCGGGACGCGGGCTTCCGCGACGTCACGATCGTGGCGCGCAACGAGGAGCGCGGTCGCGCCCTCGCCGCGCTGTCCGATTTCGCCTGGCAGGCAGAGCTCGGCGACGCCGGCGCGGACGTGCTCGTAAACGTCACTCCGCTGGGGATGGCGGGGGGACCGGACGCGGACGCACTCTCCTTCCCGGAGAAGGCGATCGCCGCCGCGACCCTCGTGTTCGATGTGGTCGCCCTGCCCGCCGAGACCCCGCTGATCCGGGCAGCGCGTGCGACCGGCAGGTCCGTGATCACCGGGGCGGAGGTCGCCACGCTCCAGGCGCTCGAGCAGTTCGTCCTCTACACCGGTGTTCGCCCGACGGACGCCCAGGTCCGGGCCGCCGAGGCGTATATGCGCGAAGGGGCATATACGCTCTGCGTCACGAGGCGATGCCGCTCTGCGTTGTGAGGCGATGCCGCTCTGCGTTGTGAGGCGATGCCGCTCTGCGTCAGGAGGCGATGCCGCGCCGCGTCGTGAGGCGATGCCGCTCCGCGTCGTGAGGTGATGCCGCTCTGCGCAAAGGGGCACAGCCGCGGATCAGTGCGCCCTGCCCTCCGCGAGGTAGCCGAGCCGATGCAGCGTCTCGGCGTTGCGCCAGCGCAGCATCGGCGTGGTCAGGAAGCGGGGGAGCAGCGTGGCCGGACCCTTCACCGGCTCCTCATCGATGCGCACCTGGCACCCCGTGTGGATGGTCCGCGCGCGCAGCGTCACCCGCGCCTCGCCGACCGGCCAGCCCCGCGCTCGCAGCACGGCGCTGTGCGGCGGGTGCCACTCCACGAGCTCAGTGGTGTCATCCAGCAAGGCAGGCCACACACCGACGGAGTGGTGCAGCTGCGCTCCCGGAGCGGGCCAGGACGCATCGACGTCGCGCATGCGCGAGGCGCCGACGACCCAGGTGGGATAGAGCCAGCCGTTCGCGAGCACGCGGAACACATCCTCGGTCGTGCAGGCCAGGTCGCGGGTGTTGGTCGCCATGATTCCTCCGTTCGCGGCCATCCTGCGAGACGGCGATTCGTGAGGACAGGTGCTTGACAACCCGGGCGCAGCGCCGATTAGCACAATCCTCCGCGTGACGCTCCCCCCTGGAGCCGCCGGACGACCGATGACAGGGTCGTGGCATGCTTCAGCGACTGACCACCCGGATCTCCCACGGCCTCGACGCGGTCCTGCACGAGGACTCGCCCCTGCTGCTGACGCGAGGCTACGACTTCGGCGAGCGGATCTGGCGCCGTGCGCGCTCCGGCGCCCGTTCCGCACCCTTGCGCCTGCTCGGACACGAAGCCGCCTTCGTCCGCGGCGCGGAGGGGGTCGAGCTGTTCTACGACGAGAGCCGGATCGCCCGGGCGGGCGCGATGCCCGGGCTCGTGCGCGAGCCGCTGTTCGGCCACGGCTCCGTGCACGCTCTCGACGGCGCGGCGCACCGGCATCGCAAGGCCACGTTCGTCGAGGTGGCCTACGCGGACGCACAGGTCGAGCGCGTGGTCCCGCTGCTGGAGCGGGAATGGGAAGCGGAGCGCGAGGAGTGGCGGCGCGGCGGCACCCGCAGTGCGTACGACGCTGCGGTGGGCGCGTTCGGTCGCGCGATGATGCGGTGGGCGGGGCTGCCAGGGACCGCGGCGGCGCAGACGCGCTGGTCGGCCCGACTCGCCCAGATCGTGGACGGCTTCGGGGTGCCGTACTCGCCGGAGTACCTCGTGGCGACCGCCAACCGGCTGTGGTCCGATCGGCACGCACGACGCCTGATCGAAGCGGTCCGCGGCGGATCGCTCCAGGCGCCGGAGGGAACGGCGCTGGCCGCGTGGGCGTTCCATCGCGACGAGCACGGCGAGCTGCTTCCCGCGCGGGTCGCCGGCGTGGAGCTGCAGAACAGCATCCGCCCGATGATCGCCGCCGCGCGGTTCGTGGCGTTCGCCGCGAAGGAGCTGCACGACCACCCGGAGTGGCGCGAGCGCATCGCGGCGGAGACCGCCGAGCGCGGCGCCCTCGTGGGCGGACCGCTCGCCACCGCGTTCGCGCAGGAGGTGCGCCGCACCGGGCTGTTCGTGCCCATGCTGCCCGGCCGCACGCGCACGGCGGTCGATATCGACGGCGTGCACGTCCCCGAGGGCGGGAGGGTCGTCCTCGACATCCTCGGCACCGACACCGACGAGCGGTCCTGGGCCCATCCGGAGCGCTTCGCCCCCGACCGCTTCGTCGACGTCGAGGACTACGAATCCATCGTGACGTTCATCCCGCAGGGCGGGGGAGACGTCGCCACCGGCCACCGCTGCCCTGGCGAGAAGATCGTCATCGTCGGCCTCTCCGCGGCGGTCGCCGTGCTCAGCGACCCCGACCTCGAGGTGCAGGGGCGCGGGCTGGAGGTGAACCGGCGCCGGCTTCCCACCAAGCCCGCCTCCGGTGGCGCGGTGCGGGCGAAGGGCACCCGGCGCGGCTGCCCGTTCCACTGAGCCGCGGTCGCATGAGGGGCCTTCGCTGTCAACCCGGTGGTCGCGGCCGATTCGCTCGCCGAGCGTGGAAGGCGACACGATCGACGACACCACGGAGGACACCATGAAGGCACTCACCTGGCAGGGCAAGCGCACCGTGACCGTGGAGGAGGTGCCAGACCCGCTCATCCAGCAGCCCGAGGACGCGATCATCCGCGTGACCTCCTCGGCGATCTGCGGCTCCGACCTGCACCTGTACGAACTGCTGGGCCCGTTCCTCGACCGCGGCGACATCCTCGGGCACGAGCCGATGGGCGTGGTCGTCGAGGTCGGCGCGAACGTCACCCGTCTCGCGCCGGGCGACCGCGTCGTGATCCCGTTCAACATCTCCTGCGGCGAGTGCTTCTTCTGCCTGCGCGGGCTGCAGTCTCAGTGCGAGACCACCCAGGTGCGGGAGTACGGCAGCGGCGCCTCCCTGTTCGGCTACACCAAGCTCTACGGGCAAGTCCCCGGCGGGCAGGCCGAGTACCTGCGCGTGCCGCTCGCGGACTACAACCACATCCGCGTCGCGCCCGACCTCCCGGATGAGCGGTACCTGTTCCTCAGCGACATCCTGCCGACCGCCTGGCAGGGCGTGGAGTATGCGCAGCTGCCCGAGGGCGGCACCCTCGCCGTGATGGGGCTCGGTCCGGTGGGTCAGTTCGTCTCGCGCATCGCCCGCCACCGCGGCCACCGCGTGATCGCGGTCGAGCCGGTGCCCGAGCGCCGGGCGATGGCTGAGCGACACGGCATCGAGACGCTCGACCTCACGGACACGACGGTCGCCGAGCTGCGCGACGCCACCGAGGGCCGCGGCGCCGACGCCGTCGTGGATGCGGTGGGCCTGGAGGCACACGGCAACAGCGGCATCGAGTTCATGCAGAAGGCGGTGGGACTTCTGCCCGACCCCGCCGCGCGACAGCTGCTCGACAAGGCCGGGGTCGACCGCCTCGCCGCGCTCTATGCCTCGATCGACGCCGTCCGTCGCGGCGGGACCGTATCGCTGAGCGGCGTGTATGCGGGCGACGCCGACATCATGCCGATGAAGACCCTGTTCGACAAGCAGGTGACGCTGCGCATGGGCCAGTGCAACGTGAAGAACTGGATCGACGACCTGCTGCCCCTCGTCGAGGATCCTGCTGATCCGCTCGGGGTGATGGACCTCACCACCCACCACGCGCCGCTCGACGACGCCCCCGACCTCTACCGCACGTTCCAGCAGAAGGAGGACGGCTGCATCAAGGTCGTCCTGCACCCGTCGGCCGCGTGACGCGTGGGCGGCCCGGTCCC
>NZ_JALXPE010000034.1 GCF_025143365.1 Microbacterium sp. p3-SID336
TACCGCTTCGTCTTGTCGTCGGTCTCCACCACGTCGATCGTGATCTTCTCGAGCGGTCGGTCGTCGTCGAGCTCGTCGTCCAGCACCTCATCGCCGAGGAAGGTCTCCTCGGGCGACGTCTCCTCCTCGACCTCGACCTCCGCGACCTCGACCTCGGCGTCCTCGTCGTCCGCATCGATCGAAGCCTCGGCGAGTGGCGCGGGGAGTCCGTCGTCGCTGAAGATGCCGTCGGGGCGGATGAGCTCGCGCACCTCGGCCATGAAGCTCGTCAGCTGCTGCTGCTGCCAGCGCAGCTGCCGCGTCCGGTCTTCGGCGTCGTGCAGCACCGCGGTCGTGTGACCGGTGACCGCGTCCACGATCTTCTGCGACTTCACGCGCGCCCTGTCGAGGATCTCTCGGGCGCGCACCTGCGCATCGGCCTCGATGGCCTGCGCCTGCGACCGCATCAGCTTCTCGTAGTCGTCGGCCTTCGCCGAGATGCGCTGCGCGTGCTCCAGCGACGCGGTGACCTGCTCGTTGGCGTCCGTGGTGATGCGCTCGGCATGCGCGACGGCCTGGTTGTGCAGCACCAGGAACTCCTGCTGCGCGTCGTCCTGCCGGCGGGTCAGGCTCTCCTCGAACTCGAGCACGCGCGCGTTCATCTCGCGCACCTCGCGCTCGGCGTCCGCACGCAGCTGGGTGGTCTCCCTGGTGACCAGCGAGCGCAGTGCTGCGGCACCCTTCTCCGCCTCGGTGCGGATCGCGGTCGCCTCCTGCGACGCCTGGTTCACCTTCTCCGCGGCGTGCGCGGCCTCACGCTCGATGCGCGCCTCGTGGGCCGTGTACTCGGTCTCCATCTTCAGGCGGACCTGGTCGGCGTCGCGCTGCGCCTGGGAGGTGATCCGCTCGGCGTCGGCCTGTGCTTCCGCACGCTGCGCCGCGACCTCTTCCCTGGCCGCCGCCATGAGGCGGTCCGCCTGCACGGCCGCGTTCTGGATGAGCACGTTGGCCTGCTCCTCGGCCACGCGCAGGATCGCCTCGAACTGCTGGCGCGACGGGGCCTCGCCGCCATCGGCCTGCGGGGTGTCGACCAGCTCGGAGGTCAGTGTCGCCACCTGCTGCTCGGCATCCGCGGCCTTGGCGTTCGCGGCAGCGAGCTCCGCCTCTAGCGCCTCGCGCGCCGCGCGCTCCTCGGCGCGGACGGCCTCGACCGAATCGGTGGCACCCCTCTGCGCCTCGGCGAGCTCGTCCGACACGCGCTGCAGCTGTGTGCGCAGCGAGCTCAGCGCGGCATCCACCTCGCCCTTGTCGTACCCGCGGAACCCGATCGTGAACGCCGACGGCGCCCCCGACCCGGACTGCTGCTCCCGCGGCGTGGTCTCGATCAACTGGTCGAAGAAGTCCGGCGACCGCTCGTCGTCGCGGGAGCTGCCCGAGGATTCGCTCATGTTCATGCCTTTCTGGCGTGTCCACACGCGGAGCGGGGGCTCCGTGCACGGGACGGGATCGCACGCACGGGCGAGGAGGTCGCCCGGCATACGCCACGACGGTGTCCTCGTCGGAGGCGGACCGGCGCGGCGCGGGTCCTAGCCTAGTTGCGACCGGCGCAGAGCGTGAGTCCGTCTTCGATGCGCCCGAGCGGCGGCACGACCTCAGGCGTCGCGGGACCAGCGTGCGTTGCGATCGTCGAGCAGCGGACCCCGACTGTACGAGGCCGACGGCCCCGCGGTGACCGGCACCCCGCGCGCCTCGGCCTCCGCCGTCACGCGGGAGCGCAGGTCCTTCCACAGGGGCGCGGTCTGCGGGAACCCCATGTACTCGCGGAACGTCTCGACCCGCAGGAGCATCGCATCGCCGTCGGGGAGGAGACGGATCACGGTGTCGTCCGGCTCGACGAAGCGGATGCCGATGGTCTCGCCCCCCAGGGAGAGGAAGTCCTTGCTCCGGGTCTGCCGAGCCGTGGCGAGGATCGCCTGCGCCTCCGCCGCGGGTGCGTGGATCCGCAGTGTCGTCCCGAACTCGGCCAGCGCCCTCTGCACCTGCTCCTGCGCGAAACGTCTCCCTGCGCGCTCACCCGCGGCCGTGGCACTGCGGTTCAGCCAGGGGCGCAGGAACGCCGCGCCGACGATGATGGCCAGGATGACCACCCCGAGCAGGAGGAAGAGAACGGTATCCACGGGGGTGGCGGGGGACGGGGCAGTCGGCCTCAGAGGTCCGAGAGGTGATCGAGGACCAGTTCGCCGGTGGCATTCAGGCCCTGCATGATCTCCTGAATGCGACGCGGATCGACCACGTGGATGTCGGGCTGGTCGAAGCCGAACTGCAGCGGGATGGCGGGATGGATCCAGACGCTCGCGCGACGATCGATGCCGCCGTCCACCGGCTTCCAGGTCATCATGAAGCTCTCCTGGCGACGGAGCTTCGTCGCGATCACGAGCTTCAGGTGCGCAAGGGTCTCGTCGTCGATCACGATCGGATCGGAGTGCCCGTCGTAACGCAGTCTGCCCATACTGCTGACGGTACACCCCCGCGGGCATCTCTCTGCCTCTCCTCGGTCTCTGGCGCAACCCCCTGTTCGACGCGGTCAGCTCCTGCGTATGGTCGCGATTCGGGCGGGAAATCGGTGCAAGGGCCAGGAGGTGGCGATCGCGATGACCGAGGACAGCGGGGACGTGCGCGCGCGCATCGTGGTGAACGACAGTGATTTCCTGCTTGCCGACAGTCGCGCGGTCGACAAGCTGAAGGCCGACATCCGCGAGGCGATCGCGCGCGGAGGCGGTTTCGTCGATTTCACGCCGGCGGGGGGAAGCCTGGTCAGCGTTCTCGTGTCGACGGCGACGCATATCGTGATCGCGGTCGAGGAGGCGCACGTCGCGGATCTGCCGGACGACCCCGAGCCGTACAGCGGCGTGTACGACCTGCTGTGAGGCGCGCGCGGCCCCGTGAGGACGCGCCGTGGAAAATCCTGTGGTGGCCGGGTGGCGTTGGCGGGTGCGGCAGCACCTGCTTGGTACGGTGACGACGGTGGACATCACGTCCCTGGGGCCGCTGAGCAGGAGAGATCGTCGAGATGAAGCGCACGTCCCGTCTGCGCCGTGGCCGCATCGGGATCGTCGTCGTGCTCGCGATGATGCTCGGCACCCTCGCTCCCGCCCTCACCGCGGGTGATCCCGCTGTGGCCGCCGCGCCGGACGGTTACATGGTCTATCCGTCGTCCGGCAACATCCAGTCGAAGGTCGGCGACGGCTGCCGCGGCAACTACCGGGCCCACGACGGCATCGACATCTCCGGAAACGGCGGCACCCCGATCCTCGCCGCGTACGACGGCGTCGTGCGCACCCGCACCTACAACGGCGGCTACGGCAACTACACGGACATCGAGCACCCCGGTGGCTACGTCACGCGTTACGCACACATGGCGGGGACGCCCTGGTACGCCCCCGGCACGAAGGTGCTGCGCGGGCAGCAGATCGGCGTGGTCGGCAACACCGGCAACTCCGCCGCCTACCACCTGCACTTCGAGGTGTGGCTCAACGGTCGGGTGTGGTCAGGCATCAACGACGGCTTCACCTGCCTCTCCAACGTGACGCGAGGCGGCACGATCCCGCTGTTCATCCCCGGCCTCGGCACCGGCGCCGGCATGGTCGCCTCGGCCGACTACACCGGCGACGGCAATGCGGACGTGCTGGTCGTCGCGGGCAACGGGGATCTGCGCATCCGCACCGGCAACGGGCAGGGCGTGTTCGCCCCGGCGACCACCGCACTCGGGCTCTGGGGCGGCACCAGGCGACACGTCACCCACGGCGACTTCAACGGCGACAACAAGGCCGATGTGCTCGCCGCCAGGGTGGACGGCACACTCGAGTTCTTCGCCGGCAACGGGGCGGGCGGTTTCGCCGTCGGCAAGGCCATCGGCAACGGCTGGTACGGGCTGCTGCACGTCGTCTCGGGTGCGGACTTCACGGGGGACGGCAAGCAGGACGTCATCGGTGTGTCCGCCAGCGGGGTGATGACCCTCTACGAGGGCAACGGGTCCGGGGGGTTCACCGGGCGCACCACCCTGATCGGCAGCGGCTGGCAGGGATTCCAGTACATCGTCGCCGGCGACTTCGACAACGACGGCCGCGGCGACCTCATGGCCGCGTCCGACACCGGCAGTCTCTACTTCTACCGCGGCGTCAACAACGGCTTCCAGAATGCACGCCTGGTCGGTGAGGGGTGGCTCGAGTTCACGGGCATGAGCGGCGGCGTGGACTACAACGGCGACCGGCGCGCCGATCTCGTCGGCCGCACGGCCGCGGGGCAGCTCTACCTCTACACGGGCCTCGGCGACGGCACGTTCGGCGCGAAGAACCTCGTGGGAAGCGACTGGAGCAGCTACCTCACGTTCGAGTAGGACACCGCCCCGCGTATCGTGGTCGCATGGCCGCCCCCACGTTCGACGAGATCGCGGCCGAGCTGTACGCAGGACCTCCCGAGGAGTTCGTCTCGGCGCGCAATGCCAGGGCCAAGGATGCCGGGGACGCAGCGGTCTCCGCGGCCGTGAAGGCGCTGCGCAAACCGTCGGTCGCGGCGTGGGTGGTCAACCTCTTCGCCAGGGAGCGCGCGGCCCAGCTGGGGGAGGCGCTGAGTCTGGCGGCGGAGCTCCGGGAGGCACAGGCCGACCTGGACGCACCGGCTCTGGCGAAGCTGGGCAGAGAGAGGCGTGCCCTCACGCGGCGGCTCGCGCAGACGGCGGGGGAGCTCGCGGGCTCCCGCGGCGAGCGGGTGACGCCCGCGACGCTCGACGCGGTGGAGCAGACCATCTCGGCGGCCTTCTTCGACCAGGACGCCGCGGCCGCGGTGGCCTCGGGGCGGTTGGTGCGCGCGCTGGAGCCCACGGCGTCGACGGACGACATCCGCGACGCGGTCGCCGGAGAACTGCCGACGCTGCAGCCGAGTGCGCCGCGTCCGCCGGACGAGCTGCAGGCGCGCCGGGAGCGGCGTGAGGCCGAGCGCCGCGTCACCACTGCGGAGAAGGACCTCGCAGCCGCGGAGCGCGCTTTCGCGAAGCAGGACGAGGTCGTGCAGACACTGACCGCGCGCGCGGAGGAGCTGGCGGACGGCATTGCCGACCTCGAGGCGCAGCTCGAGCGGCTGCGGGCGGAGGCCGAGCGCGTGGAGCACGACCTTCCCGCGGAGACCGAGAAGCGGGCGGAGGCGGCGGAGCGGAAGGACGCGGCGGCGGACGCGGTGGCCGAGGCGAAGCAGGCGCTCGACGAGCTGTGATCCTGCGGGTGGGTCCGTGAGGATCCCGCGCCGTTCGGCAGCGGGGCGGTCGTGAGCGTGCCGGGGCATGGCTCGACGGGTATGGCAGGATGGCGGGCACACCGAAAGGCGGGGGCCTCGTGCGCAGATCCATCACAGTCGCGGGTGCGAGCGGAGGGCTGCTGATGCTCGGTGTGCTGCTGACGGGCTGCATATCCGGAACCTCGTACGCCGTGCTCGATCGCGAGGCCGAGGCGGCCGACGCCCTGCCTGGCGCGGTGGAGACCGAGCTGCTCGAACCGGAGACCGCGCGATTCGTCGGAGAGGACGACGGCGCATCGCTGTGGCTCGTCCGCGGGGTGGAGGCGAGCACGATCTGCCTGGTGGCGTACCGCAGCGACGACGCCTGGGTCTCCGGCTGCTCCGGGGAGGGCGGCGGGCTCGCCGTGCGTGGCGAGGTCGGCTCCTGGGAGGTGGCGCCCGACGGCGCTCCGGCCCCCGCCGGCACCAGGAAGCTCTTCGACAACATCTTCATCCCGGAGCGCTGAGTCGCGGCGCTCTCAGACCAGGAGCGCCCACACGGTGACCGCGATGGCGAGGACGGACGTTGCCGAGCGCACGCCGTTGAGCACGTTCCACCGGCGTTCGAACGCTGTGCGTGCCGCCGTCGCCGATGAGGACGAGCCCTCCAGGGCGTTGTTCAGCGGGACGTTCCCGGCGACAGTGACGACGATCGCCCCGAGGAGGAACACGACTCCGCCGGCGGCGAGCAGCCATCCGCGCGCGCCGGTCAGATCGAGCAGCCCTGCCCAGACGAGGAACACCGGAGGCAGGAAGATCGGCAGCAGGAACAGCGGGTTCACCACGGCGCGGTTGATCGCTCGCATCGACGTCACGAAAGTCTGGTCGTCCGTGCGCGCCAGGCCCGGCATGACCCCGGTCGAGAAGGACCAGAATGTGCCTCCTCCGAGCGCGAGAAGGACGAGACCGATGGCGGCGAGTGCGTCAGTGAGCTCCACGTCGGGCACTCTACGACATGGCCACGACGTGGGGCGGCGGCGAGTGCCAGGACGACCTCGGCGACGCGGACGGCCCCTGGCCCGAGGGCGCCGTGCCGAGCCCGGGTCAGTCGCCGGATGCCTTCCGGGAGAGGTAGCGGTGCTCGGGTTCGTTCGACGTCAGATCGGCGGCGGCCAGGAAGTCCTCTCGAGCCGCGGGATCCCCCTCGGCTTCGCGAAGGTGCGCGCGGATCGCGAGGGCGCGGTGCTGCGTCAGCGGATGCTGGAGGAGTCCGTGCTCGCGGTCCAGCTCTTCGAGCAGGGCGATGGCGCGCGCGGGTCCGAAGGCGTGGGCGACGGCGACGACCCGGGCGAGCCGGACGGGTCCGCTGGGTTCGACCTGTTCGAGTGCCAGGTACAGAGCCGCGATCTGCGCCCAATCGGTCTGCTCGGTCGTGGGAGCGGAGGCGTGCTCGGCGGCGATCGCGGCCTGCAGCCGGTACGTTCCCACGTCCCCCTGGGACCACGCCGCACGGATGAGTTCGGACCCCTCCCGGATGGACGCCTGGTCCCAGCGTGTGCGGTCCTGGTCGGAGAGGGGGACGAGGTCACCGTCGGCCGTGGCGCGTGTCGCGCGTCGCGAGTCGATCAGCAGCATGAGCGCGAGAAGACCCGTCGGCTCCGGATCGTCCGGGACGAGGGCGTGGAGGAGTCGCGCGAGTTGGATCGCCTCGCCGGTGAGGTCCGTGCGGGTGAGCTCGGTGCCGGTGGTGACCGTGTATCCCTCGTTGAAGATCAGGTACAGCACTCGCATGACGGCGGAGAGGCGTGTCGGGAGGTCGTCGTCGGCAGCGAACTCGAACCGCGCGCCGCTGTTGCGGATCTGCTGCTTCGCGCGGCTGATCCGCACCGCCATCGTCTGCTCCGTCACGCCATAGGCGTGCGCGATCTCCGCGGTGGTCAACCCGCCGACGGCGCGCAGCGTCAGGGCGATGCGGGAGGCGGAGGACAGGGCGGGATGACAGCACAGCAGCAGCAGGTTCAGGCTGTCGTCGTGGTCGGCCGGGGTCGGGTGCGAGAAGGGTGTGTGCGGTTCGGAGGCCACGTACTGCTCTTCGCGGCGGCGGTCGGCCGATTCGGCGCGCAGCGTGTCGACCATGCGGCGGTAGGCGACGCGGATCAGCCACGACCGGGGCTGCGCGGGGACAGCGTCCGGCCGCCACTGCTGGCTGGCGGCGAGCAGCGCGTCCTGCGTGGCCTCCTCGGCGATGTCGAAGTGACCGAAGCGGCGCACCAACGCCCCGAGGACCTGCGGCGCCTCCGTGCGCAGCAGGTCCTCGATGGCGTCGGGTCGGGTCGTCACGCGAAGTCGTCGCCCATGATCGGACGGATCTCCATCGGCTCGCCGAGCATCTCGACCATGCGTGCGACGATGTCCTTCGCCCGTTCCACGCCGGACACGTCGATCACGGCGAACGACGCGAGGACCTCCTTCAGCTCGACGAAGGGGCCGTCGGTCATGACGATGTTCCCGTCGACTTTGCGCACGGTCGTGGACACGGCCGGATGCCCGAGTCCTTCGGTGCTGACGAACTCTCCGCTGGCACGCAGCTCGGCTTCGAACTGCTGATACGCGGCGAAGGCGGCGAGCGCCTCCTCGGTGGGAGCATCCGCGGTGGAGGCGTCCCAGCTGCTGCTCGGCGTGTAGCCGAGAATGAGGAACTTCACGGTCTCATCTCCTCGAGTCGGTGGGAGTCCAGGCTAGCGAGACACACGCGGCGACCCGAGCAGGGCGATGGCTGTCGCCGTGCACCATCCGAAGGCGAAGAGGCCGGTGACCGCCACCTGGATGCTGGCGATGTCCGGGACGACGGGAGCGAGGAGGGCGATCGCGACCACGCCGTTCCCGATCGCTGCGGCCGCACGTCGTTCGCGGATGGCGCGGATGAGCGCGATGACGGCTGCCACGGCCAGCGCAGTGAACCCGACGATCGCCGCCCCCATGTGGACGAGAGCATGCCAGGTGGGCTCGGCCGTGGGGCCGTCCGGCGTGCCGAGCGGGAAGCCGTTCGCCGGGTCCTGCGGGAAGACGCCGGCAGCGATGAATCCCGCCCCGGTGATCGCGACGAGGACCGGGATGGCGGTGCGGCCGAGCCCGTCGGTCACGATCCGGCGGTGACCGATCGCCAGGCAGATCACGCCGAGTCCCACCAAGACGAAGGTGAGGACCTGGATCCAGCCGAGGTCGCCCGTGGAGAGCTGGCTGAGCGGATGGATGCGGAGGTCGAAGCCCGGCCGCGTCAGCATCTGGACGAGTGCGGAGGCGTAGAACAGCGGCCCGGCGAACGCGCCGGCGAGCAGGAGGGGGCGGGTCGAGCGGGCGAGTGCTCGCGTGTCGCTGTGCGCGAGGCGTGGTGCGGAGTTCATGGTCACGGGGTTGCTCCTCTTCGGGGTCGAGTGTTGCTGCACTGATACCTCGGAGCCGCACGACGGATCTTGACATCGTGCCGTCGCGACGTGCGGCCGCAGTGCCCGGCGGGGTTCGCAGGCGGGCCGTCGCGACGTGCGGTCGCGGGCCTCGGCGGGGTTCGCAGGCGGGCCGTCGCGGCGTGCGCCCGCGGGACCCGGCGAAGCGTTCTCCGCGGATTCGAGCCCCGATGTCAATCCGCGGCGCTCTGCTCCGAGGTATCTGCAAGAGCGGCCCGCCGGGCTGCATGCGAAAGGGACACCTGATGAATGACAAGCCTCTGGAGAACATCACCGCCGAGCAGATCGACGCCTACGGTCTCGGCGAGCGGCCCACGCCGTCGAACGCTGTGCAGGCGCTCGACCGGCTCGTCGGCGAATGGACGGTCACGGGAGGAGCCGAGGGAGTCGTCCGGTACGAGTGGATGGCCGGACGGTTCTTCCTGATCCAGCACGTGGAGCTGGAGCAGTTCGGCCAGACCATCACCGGCATCGAGGTCATCGGTCACCTCCGGCCGTTCGGCGAGCCCGCGGGCACGGACATCGCCTCCCGCTTCTACGACTCGATGGGCAACACCCTCGACTACGTCTACGAGCTGGAGGGCGACACGCTCACCATCTGGGCGGGAACCAAGGGCAGCCCCGCCCACTTCGTCGGCACGTTCAGCGATGACGACCGCGTGCTCGACGGCGCCTGGGTCTACCCCGGTGACGGCGGATACGCCTCTACGATGACCCGCCGCTGACCCACCCCCTTCTCGAGAAAGAACAGAGTCACCATGCCGAAGAAGTCCTCCGCCGAACCTTCGCTGCACCAGGTGGTGTCAGCGGATGGCACGACGATCTCGTACGAACGCCAGGGAGAGGGGCCGGTCGTGATCCTCGTCGCGCAGGCGCTGTCCGACCTCCGCGACAATCGACGGCTCGCCGCGCTGCTCGCCGAAGGCCACACGGTCGTGAACTACGACCGTCGGGGGCGCGGGAACAGCGGGGACCCCGGCGGCTGGTGCATCGCGCGCGAGGTCGAGGACATCGAGGCGCTGATCGATGCGCACGGCGGGTGGGCCGTTCTCTTCGGTGCGTCGTCCGGCGCGGTCCTCGCGCTGGACGCGGCGGCGGCTCTCCCCGAGAAGGTCGCGAGCGTCATCGCGTTCGAGCCCCCGGTGATCGTCGACGGTCGACGCGGACCCGTCCCTCGCGACCTCGCCGACCGCCTGCAGCAGCTGGTCGACGAGGGGCGGGGGTCGGATGCGGTTCGCGAGTTCAATCGCGTCGCCCTCGGTGCCTCGCCGTTCATGGTCGGAGCCATGCGCCTCATGCTGGGGCCCTGGCGGACCATGGTCGCCATGGCCCAGACGGCCGTCTACGACACGCGCCTCTGTGCGGGGCTGCAGGACGGGACGCCTCTCGCCGCCGACCGGTGGAGTGACCTCACGGTGCCTTCGCTCGTGCTCGTCGGCAGCAAGAGCGAACCATTCCTGCAGAGCGGGACGTGCGAACTGTCGTCGCAGATCGGCGCCCGGCACGAGACGATCGAGGGTGCGCATCACGCGACGCCGATGATGAGACCAGCCGCGCTGATCCCCTCGGTCGCGTCGTTCCTCAGCGCGACGCACCCCTGACCGCGACCGACGTGGAACCCGGTCCGCCGTGATGCCCGGCGAACTCAGCCGCAGCGAGGCGGACCGGGTCTTCCGCGCCCTGAGCAACGCGACCCGCCGCGACATCCTCGCCCGAACGCTCGTCGAGGAGCAGTCCGTGAGCGCGCTCGCCCGCCACTACGACATGAGCTTCGCCGCCGTGCAGAAGCACGTCTCGGTGCTCGAGCGCGCAGGACTCCTCGTGAAGCGCACCCGCGGGCGCGAGCGCGTCGCTCGCGCCGACCCCGCCACCCTCCGCCGCGCCGCCCAGCTCCTTCGCGCCCTCGGTGGTGGGTAGCGAAGGGGGGCAAAGCAAAACCCCCGCGATGTAGAAGCTACGCGAGGGTTTCTGGAGTGATTGTAATGATCACTCGTGTGGCTCCGACCGGCATCGATCCGGTGACCTTTCGATTTTCAGTCGAACGCTCTACCAACTGAGCTACAGAGCCGCGCGGCGATGATGCTACCGCGTCCTAGACGAAGAGCCCTCTCCGAAGAAAAGGCTCATCGCACGGAGCGACCCTGACGGGACTTGAACCCGCGACCTCCGCCGTGACAGGGCGGCACGCTAACCAACTGCGCTACAGGGCCATACTGGTTTTTCAATTGTATCGGAAGGTGTGACCCCAACGGGATTCGAACCCGTGCTACCGCCGTGAAAGGGCGGCGTCCTAGGCCGCTAAACGATGGGGCCGAGTCAGTCCCGGGGGACTTCCTTGCCGACGCTCAAGCATAAGGGATGAGTCCGGCAAATCGCGAATCCGGCCCGAAGACGTCTTCCCCCGGGCGTGTTTCGGGAGGACGATGGGGGGACCGATGGTGCGCGGGGACCGTACCGGGGCGCTGGTGCGGATGTGAAAGTTGTTGTTAGTGTGACATCTGTGAAACCGGCGGAAGGGGCCGTGTGAACGACGACATCACGGCGGATGCAGCGGCTGCCGCATCCGCGGAATGCGGGTGCGCGCCGACGCCGGCGGAGAGCCGCGCCTTCTGGAAGGCCGGCATCAGCCGTCGCGGCGCTCTCGGACTCGGCGCGCTCGGCGTGGTGGCCCTAACTGCGTTCGGCATCTCGTCCGGGGTCTCCGCGGCCTATGCGGCGTCGTACCCGAGCTGGGACGACGTGCAGCAGGCCAAGCAGAACGAAGCCGCCAAGGCCGCCGAGGTCGCCCGCATCGAAGGCCTCATCCAGTCCCTCACCCAGAAGGTCGCCGAGACGCAGGCCGCCGCCGAAGCCGCCTCCACGGAGTTCTACAACGCCCAGCAGGCCTACTTCGCCGCGATCGCCGAAGCCGACGCGCTGCAGGAGAAGGCCGATGCGCAGGCCGCCGCCGCGGATGAGGCCGCCCGCAAGGCCGGTCAGGTCGCGGCGCAGCTGTATCGCAACGGCGGCGACGACACGTCGCTCGAACTGTTCTTCGCAGGATCCGCCGGCAGCGCCGACGAGCTCCTCGCCCGTCTCGGCTCGATGGACAAGCTGCTCGAGTACAACCAGTCGGTGTACGACGACGCGGTCGCGGCCCGCAACGCCGCACAGTCGCTCAGCGACCAGGCCGTCGTCGCTCGCGACGAGCGCGACCGGCTGCAGAAGATCGCCGAGGAGAAGATGGTCGTCGCGCAGCAGGCGGCGGATGCGGCGCAGGCCGCCCTCGACGAGCAGTCCGCGAACCTCGCGACGATGCAGGCGCAGCTGGCGGCCCTGAGGGACACCACGGCCACCACGGTCGCCCAGTACCAGGCGGGAGTGGAGGCCGCCCGCAAGGAAGCGGAGCGCCGTGCCGCCGAAGAGGCCGCGGCGGGTGCAGGCGGCAACAGCGGCGGCGGGGGAACCCCCGGCACCGGCGGGTGGGTCCGCCCGCACGGCGGCTACCGCAGCTCGGGCTACGGTCCGCGCTCGCAGCAGTGCAACTCGAACGGCTGCTCCTCGCGCTGGCACTACGGCGTCGACCTGGCGAACGGCTGCGGTGCGGCGATCTATGCGGCGCACGCGGGAACCGTCGATGCGGCGTTCTACAACGGCGGCTACGGCAACTACGTGCGCATCCAGCACGGCGGCGGCATCGCCACGGGCTACGCCCACATCAAGCCGGGCGGCTTCGCGGTGCGCAACGGGCAGTGGGTCGAGGCCGGTCAGGTCATCGCCTATGCCGGTAACACGGGCGGCTCGTTCGGCTGCCACCTGCACTTCGAGGTCTACATCAACGGCCGGTACACGAACCCGATCGACTTCATGGCCGCTCGCGGCGTCTGGGTCTGACACGCCGCCGCCCGGGCGACGAGCGCGGCGCCCCACTGACGGGCCGAGACAGCAGAAGACCCCCGGGCGCCGCGCGCACCGGGGGCCTCCGTGTCAGCTCAGTGGCCCTGCTCGCCGAACCGGACGATGGCCTCGTCGAGGATGCGCTGCGCCTCAGCCGCGTTCCCCCACTCGTCGACCTTGACCCACTTGTTGGGCTCGAGGTCCTTGTAGTGCTCGAAGAAGTGCGCGATCTCCTTCTTCGTGTACTCGGGCACGTCGTCGATGTCCTGAATGTGCGCCCAGCGCGGGTCCTTCGACAGCACGGCCACGAGCTTGTCGTCGCCACCGGCCTCGTCGCTCATCTTGAGCACCGCGACGGGACGGACCTCGACGACCACCCCGGGGTAGATCGCGTGGTCGAGGAGCACGAGCACGTCCAGCGGGTCGCCGTCCTCACCGAGCGTGTTGTCGAAGTAGCCGTAGTCGGCCGGGTAGCCGAAGGTCGTGTAGAGCACGCGGTCGAGGTGCACTCGCCCGGTCTCGTGGTCGACCTCGTACTTCACGCGGCTGCCGCGCGGGATCTCGATGACGGCGTCGTGTGCGCCCATGCGTGTGCTCCTCAGGAAGATCGGTTGGATGCCGCGGACCAGCCTACTCGCGGGGCGCTGCGTCCGAGTCCGGATGGCGCCGCTGCACCGCACTGCTCAGCAGCCGGGCGAGCGGTCCGTTCAGCAGGAGCACGAGCAGCCCGATGTACCCGTTGGGGGAGGCGGCGATCGCGATCACGAGCGCCACGGCGAACAGCACGATCGCCGCGACATCGCCCACGACGCCCGCCCTCAGCACGGAGCGCGGGTCGGCGGTGAGATTCGGATGCCGGAGCAGGTAGAGCCACCCGCCGAGTGTGGTGACCTGCGTCAGCAGAAGCGTGCCGATGTAGGCGACGGCCTGCAGCGGGTCGGCGTCCATCTGGCCCAGCATGGCCGTCGGCACCGGGAGCCACACGATCGTCGACATCCACGCGACGTTGATCCACAGCAGCGCCGGGGTGATCCCCTCGACGTTGCGGTACTGACTGTGGTGCCCCATCCAGAACACCGCGATGAGGAGGAAGCTCAGTGCGAAGCTCAGCAGCTGCCCGGAGTGCTCGGTGAAGAACTCGGCGGTGGTGAGCTTGCCGGACGCCGCGTCGGAGACGGCTTCCAGCAGCGGCAGGATCAGCAGGGTCATCGCGATCGCCACGACCGCATCCACGAAGGCCTTGAACCGCTCGGTGCGGAACGGCTGCGCGCGCGGGCGTTCGGTCACCGGGCCAGAATATCGGCGCGGACGTGCCGCGACCAGGGGCGGCGGGGCGGCGGGAGCATGCGGGATGCGACGCGACCGGGGAGCGCCGACGCGAGAACGGGGGTGACCGCAGAGCACCGACGCGGCGCCTGCGCCGTGTGCCCTAGCGTGGAGAGGTGCCGTCCCTCGACCCCGCCATCGCCGAGATCCGCCTCGCCGTGCGCACCGCGCTCGCCGACCTCCCCGAAGGGAGCACGGTGATCGTCGCGCTGTCCGGGGGCGCCGACTCCCTCGCGCTCGCCGCGGCCACCGCGTTCGAGGCGCCCAAGCTCGGGCTGGGCGCCGCGGCGGTCACGGTCGACCACGGGCTCCAGGCGGATTCGGCCGAGACCGCCGCCCGTGCCGCCCGCGCTGCCGCCGACCTGGGCCTCGACCCGCTCGTGGTGCGGGTGGACGTGTCGGGCGACGGCGGGCCCGAGGCCGCCGCACGTGCGGCGCGGTACCGGGTGCTGCGCGATGCGGCAGCGGACGCGCGGGCGGCAGCGGTGCTGCTGGGCCACACCCTCGACGATCAGGCAGAGACCGTCCTGCTCGGACTCGCCCGCGGCTCCGGCGCCGCGAGCCTCCAGGGCATGGCACCCGAGCGCGAGGATGACGAGGGTGTGCGCTGGCTCCGGCCGCTGCTCGGCGCACGTCGCACGACCACCCGGGCGGCCTGTGCGGCCGCGGGGCTGGAGCCCTGGGACGACCCACACAACCGCGACGATCGCTATACCCGGGTCCGCGTGCGCGAGCGCGTGCTGCCTGTGCTGGAGACGGAGCTCGGCCCTGGCATCGCGGAGGCCCTCGCCCGCACGGCCGAGCAGCTGCGTGAGGATGCGGAGGCGTTCGACGAGATGATCCACGAGACCATCGAGGACATCGTCGAGCATGCGGAGGCGGGCATCTCGGTGAGCGTCGCGGCGCTCGCGGCCAACCCGGCGGCGCTGCGCAACCGCATCATCCGCCTCGTCGTGGACAGCGAGTTCGGCGTCAGCCTCACCCGCACGCAGACCGTGGAGGTCGCGCGCCTCGTCACCGACTGGGCAGGGCAGGGCCCCATCGACCTCCCCGGCTGCGCGGCCACCCGCCGAGGCGGACAGCTCGTGTTCACCGCGACCGGTCGCTGAGCGGCGCCGAGGCCTGCGCTCCTTCCGGCCGAACGGGTCGCCGAGGATCCCACCGGACCGGCGGCGACTCGAGATGCACTCGCGTGACGTGCGGCTCGCGCTCCTTCCCGCTGAACAGGCCGCCGAGGATCCCGCCGGGCTCGGGCGACCCCAGGTGCTCTCGCGTGACGTGCGGATCGCGCTCCTTCCGCCGAACGGGCGGTCGGGGTTCCGCTGCGCGGCATCCCGACCGCTGAGCGCCCCGCGGGCTCGCGCTACTTCTTGCCGAACAGGCCGCCGAGGATCCCGCCGAGGTCGATGCCGCCACCGGACCCCCCGGAGCGGCTGCCTCCGCCGAGGATCCCGCCGATCACATCGCCCAAGCCGCCGCCGGATCCGCCGGAGCCGCCGCTGTTCCCTCCGCCGAGCATCCCGCCGATCAGGTCGCCGATCCCGCCGGAGCTCTCCGCCTCGCCCGCCTGCGGAGTCTTCCCCTTGGTGGCGTTGGCGATCAGGCCCATCACGATGGGCGCGAGGATCGGCAGCAGCTTGCCGAAGTCGATGCCGGGGGTCTCCTTCGACTCGGTGAGCTTCTCGGTGACCTCCTTCTCCTTGGAGCCGAGGATGTGCGCGACGATCTTGCCGCCGTCGGCCTGATCGATGTCGTCGACGCGCGCTGCGCCGGTCGCACCCTCGTGCTTCTTCAGCGCCTTCTGGATCGCGGCGGAGCCCTCGGTGGTCTCGGCGTTCTTGGCCAGGCCGCCCAGCAGCACCGCTCCACCCTGCTCGACCGCGATCTTCGCCTCGTCACGGGAGACGCCCAGCTTCTGGGCGATGTCGTCGATCGGGACCTGGCTGAGGATGTCGTCGAGAGCCATGAGGATTCCTTCCGTCGGTGGGCGTTCGCCCGCGTCTCCGCTCACAGTAATAGGGAGCATCGCCGGATGGGGAGATCTGCCCATCGCCGCCGTCCGGGCCACCGCCTATCGTGGGAGGCTCCGGGGGGAAGGACCGAGGATGACCGATCTGGATGTGCAGCGCGACGCGCTCGACGCGGCGAAGGCGCGACTCACGTCGGCGGGCGCGCCGGTGATCACCTCGTGCCTGTCGTTCGCCGGGACCGGATCCGCCACTGTCGAGTCCGCGTTGGGTGAGGCCGAGGCGCTGCTGACGCAGATCCTCTCGGCGCTCGGGCAGACCGCGGCGAACTCCGCCGCCGATGCAGCATCCATGGCCAGCACCTGGACGACCTCCGAAGACACCCTCGCGCAGGCGGCGCGATGAGCCTCCCCGGACTGATCGACGACCCGGCCCGCGGCGACGTGGGCGCGGTGAACGGCTCGGCTGCCGCATTCACCACGCGTGCCGGTTCCTCCCGCGCCCGGAAGACCGACGCGGACACGGCCCTCGCGAGCCTCACGTCGATGACCTCCACGTCTGCGGATGCCCTCGGCGCTCGCGTGCTGCTGCTCGCGCAGCGGCTGGGTGAGGCGGAGGAAGGACTGGGCGGCATCTCCGCCGCGATCACCGCCTACGCGAGCGATCTCGAGGCGCTGAAGGCCGATGCCGCTCGCAAGCTGCGGGCGGCGCAGAACGCATACGACCACATCTTCGTCCGCCGCGCGGAGGCCCTGAACGCCGCGAGCGAGTTCGTCACCGGATGGGCGCTGCCCTGGGACGCGGTGCTGCCCTCGTGGATGTACCTCGACGACCCGGGCTACCTGCACCGCTGGCAGAACGCGATCGACTCCTATTACACGGCTCGCGATGCGTACAACGCGCTGGGGGACGAACGCCGCACGATCGACCAGCGCGCCGTGAGCGCGCTCGCCGCGGTTCCCCTGATCACCGCCGTCACGCAGGGTGGCAAGGTGGGCCTGTCGGGGTTCACGGCCGCGAGCCTGATCTGGGCGGGCGACGTGAACGCCATCACCGCGGAATCCCTCGCCGGGCTCGGCGCCCCCGACATCATCCGGGCGACCTGGAACGCGATGGACGAGGAGACCCAGGCCGCGCTCCTCGCCGCCTCCTCCCTCCTCCTCGGCAACCTCAACGGCATCCCGATCCAGGACCGAGTCACCGCGAACCACAAGAACATCCGGGATGAGATCGCGCGACGCGAAGCGGAGATCGCGCGGCTGCAGGCCCTGGTGGACGACCTCAAGACGGGCGACCGCGCCGACGCGTGGGAGGCGAAGGGCTACCTCGACGAGATCGCGAAGCTGCGCGCGCCGATCGAACCCTGGCAGCGTCTGCTCGAGCAGGACTACACGTGGTGGGACCAGTCGAACCAGAAGCACGTCGAGAAAAAGGCGGGTGCCCGGGTCGTGGTGTTCGATCCCCGGGCCGATGCCATCGCGACCTATCAGGGACCCATCGATCCCGTCACAGGCGACATCCCTGCCTGGATCCGCAATGTCGCCGTCTCCGTTCCCGGAACGACGACGACCATCACCGACTTCGGGGACGGCACCGGCTCTTCCCTCTACCGTGCCGCGGTGCGAGAAAACGGTCCGTCCACCGCGGTCTTCCAGTGGGCAGGAGGGACGTTCCCGCAGTTGGAGCTTCCCGGTCCGACCGACGCGTCCTACTCGCGGGATTTGGCTCCCAAGCTGGTCGATTTCGTCGCCGGGATCGATCGCCCCGCCGACTCCACACTCACCGTGCTCGGGCACAGCTACGGCGGGGCCACCGTCGGGCTCGCGGAGCAAGCGGGACTGAAGGCGGATCGCATCCTCTACGTCTCGGCCGCCGGCATGGGGAAGGACGTCGCCGGGCTCAGCGACTTCCCCTACACCGCCGATGTGCCCCACTACTCGATGATGGCCAGGAACGATGCGGTCGTGGGTCTCATCCAGGGCAAGGAGGGGGAGTGGCATGCCATCCATGGCCAGTCTCCCCTGACGGCCGAGGGTGTGATCAGGCTCGAGACCGGCTGGATGGATCACGGCGACCCCGACAGCACCGATCTCGAAGACCACGGCTTCCCGAGCGGGATCGAGAGCCACAGTTCGGTGATGAAGCCGGGGACGACCGCGTTCCACAACATCGTGGAGGTCATCATCGGTGGTGAGGCGATCACCTGGGCCCCGAACGAGTACGTGACGGGCGGGTACTCGACCATCGTGGTCGATGGGATCGACGCCGCGGACTACGAGCCGCAGTATGTGAAGATCGACTGATGCGGAGATCAGTCACGTTCGTCGCGCTGCTCGCAGGCGCGGCCCTTCTGGGAGGATGCGCTGTGTCGGTGGAGAGCCGCTTGGACGATTTCCGGAGCGAGGGCGAGGCCATCTCGCAGCAGATTGTGGAGTCGATTCCCGACGCCCTCGTCGCGCAGGCCGATTCCGACCTCGATTCGACGGGGCGCCTGGCGCCAAGTAGCGGCGATACCCCGCAGACACCGGCATGGTGGGAGGTGAGCACCACGGTCGACCTCGTGGAAGAGCCGACGACCTCGGAGCAGGCGGCGACGGCGGTCGCCGACGCGCTGGTCGCGGACGGGTGGACGAAGGCTCAGGAGAAGGGCTCCTCCGATCCCGTCTATCAGACGGACGAGTACCGCCGCGACGGCTGGTACGTGTCGATCTCCTGGGTGCTCTCGGCGCCCGACATCGTCGAGGACCTGGGTGTCCTCGTGGTCAGCCCTGACACGGTGCGCGGCGATCACGACGAAATCTCGTCCTGACCCGTGCGACGACTGCTCGCGGCGGCGCTGCTCGGCATCGCTCTCGTGCTGAGCTCGTGTGCCTCTGCGGGCGACAGCCGAATCGAGGAGTACGAGGCGGAGGCCGAGAGCCTGGTCGACGAGATGATCGCCCTCATCCCGGCCGACCTGGCGCCGGCGATCGAGCCCGATGCCGAGTCCCGCGGGCGCATGGTGCCGAACCCGGTCTCTGCCGACCCGTCGCCCGACGACTCGGTGTGGTGGCAGGTGGATGTCTATGTCGAGCCCGTGCAGCGCCCCGCCGCCTCGGAGGATGCGGCGTCGGCGATCGCGTCCGGACTCATCGCCGGCGGGTGGGAGCACACTGACGCGCGCGAGACCGGAGAGGGCAGGCGGACCGCGGACGCGTACACGAAGGACGACTGGTTCGTCGAGGTGACCTGGGTCCGCTCCGAGGAGGGCAAGTTCGAGACCGTCGAGCTGTCCGTCCTCAGCCCGAAGACAATCCGTGGCGACCACGACGAGATCCGCTCCTGACGTGTCGGGCGGCCTCGGGGCGGAGCATCGGCCGTCGTCGCCTAAAATCGATCCATGCGCGCCGCGGAGATCCAGGACGACCTTGCACAGATCCTCGTCACCGAGGAGGAGATCCACGCCAAGCTCGAAGAGCTCGCGCAGCGGGTCGCCGCCGACTACGAGGGCAAGGATCTGATCCTCGTCGGTGTGCTCAAGGGCGCGGTCATGGTCATGGCCGACTTCGCCCGCGCGCTGCCGTTCCACGCCCCGATGGATTGGATGGCGGTGTCCAGCTACGGCGCCAGCACGAAGTCGAGCGGTGTGGTGCAGATCCGGAAGGACCTCGACACCGATCTGCACGGCAAGCACGTGCTGATCGTCGAGGACATCATCGACTCCGGTCTCACCCTGAGCTGGCTGCTGGAGAACTTCGAGTCCCGCGGTGCGGAGTCGATCGAGGTGCTGGCGCTGCTGCGCAAGCCGGAGGCGGCGAAGGTCGAGATCGACTGCAAGTACGTCGGCTTCGACATCCCGGTGGAGTTCGTGGTCGGCTACGGCCTCGACTACGCCGAGCGGTACCGCAACCTGCGTGATGTCGCCGTGCTCGCTCCCCACGTCTACAGCTGACCCCGCCCGCGCCCGCTCGCGGCGGTACGCCGTGGGTGAACGCACAGCGGCCCCCTAGCGGGGAGGCGATACGCTGATCCGACCATGGATGTGAAGAAGCTCACCCGCAACCCGCTGATCTACGTCGCACTCATCGGCGTGCTGCTCTTCGGCGGGTTCCTGCTGATCTCCAACCTCGGCGCGCCGAAGCAGATCACCACGCAGCAGGGTCTCGAGCTCCTCTCCGGCAAGACCGTCACCGAGGTCGTCACGACCGATGGCGACCAGCGCGTCGACATGACGCTGTCGAAGCCCTTCGAGGGCTCCGAGAACGTGCAGTTCTACTACGTCGAGGCGCGTGCCGATGAGGTGGTCTCGGCGATCGACGCGGCCGCTCCGAAGGACGGCTTCAACGACGCCGTGCCGCGCGCGACCTGGTTCGACGGCTTCCTCTCCCTCCTGCTCCCGCTCGTGCTGCTCGGCCTGCTGTTCTGGTGGCTGCTCTCGTCCATGCAGGGCGGCGGCGGCAAGGTCATGCAGTTCGGCAAGTCCAAGGCCAAGCTGGTCAACAAAGAGACGCCGACGGTCACGTTCGCCGATGTCGCTGGCGCCGACGAGGCCATCGAGGAGCTCCACGAGATCAAGGAGTTCCTGCAGGACCCGGCGAAGTTCCAGGCGATCGGCGCCCGCATCCCGAAGGGCGTGCTGCTGTACGGCCCTCCCGGAACCGGCAAGACGCTCCTCGCCCGCGCGGTGGCCGGCGAGGCCGGAGCCCCCTTCTACTCGATCTCCGGCTCGGACTTCGTGGAGATGTTCGTGGGCGTCGGCGCCTCCCGCGTGCGCGATCTGTTCAGCCAGGCGAAGGAGAACGCGCCGGCCATCATCTTCATCGACGAGATCGACGCGGTCGGCCGCCACCGCGGCGCCGGCATGGGCGGCGGCAACGACGAGCGCGAGCAGACGCTCAACCAGATGCTCGTCGAGATGGACGGCTTCGACCCGAACGCGAACGTCATCGTGATCGCCGCCACGAACCGTCCCGACATCCTCGACCCCGCGCTGCTGCGTCCCGGCCGCTTCGACCGTCAGATCGGTGTCGACGCCCCCGACCTCAAGGGCCGCCAGCGGATCCTCGAGGTGCACGCCAAGGGCAAGCCGCTGTCGAAGAGCGTCGACCTGGAGGTCGTGGCCCGCAAGACGCCCGGGTTCACCGGTGCCGACCTCGCGAACGTGCTGAACGAGGCCGCGCTGCTCACGGCGCGGTCGAACGCGCAGCTCATCGACAACCGTGCGCTGGATGAGGCGATCGACCGCGTGATCGCCGGTCCGCAGCGCCGCACCCGCGTGATGAAGGACAAGGAGAAGCTCATCACGGCGTATCACGAGGGCGGTCATGCGCTCGCGGCGGCGGCGATGAACTACACCGACCCCGTGACGAAGATCACGATCCTGCCCCGCGGCAAGGCGCTGGGCTACACCATGGTGCTGCCGGTCGACGACAAGTACTCCGTCACCCGCAACGAGCTGCAGGACCAGCTCACCTATGCCATGGGCGGCCGCGTGGCCGAGGAGATCGTCTTCCACGATCCGACCACCGGCGCCTCGAACGACATCGAGAAGGCCACGTCGATCGCCCGCAAGATGGTGATCGAGTACGGCATGACGACGCAGGTCGGTCCGGTGAAGCTCGGGACCGAAGGCGGCGACATGTTCGTCGCGCGCGACATGGGCCGCGGCCGCGAGTACTCCGAGAAGGTCGCGGAGCGCGTGGACGCCGAGGTGCGGGCGCTGATCGAACAGGCGCACAACGAGGCGTATGCGGTGATCAGCGAGAACCGCGACATCCTCGACCGCCTCGCCCTGGCACTGCTCGAGGAGGAGACCCTCGACCACAACCGCATCGCCGAGATCTTCACCGAGGTGAAGAAGCTCCCGGAGCGGCCGCTGTGGCTGTCGAGCGAAGACCGCCCGGTGTCGGAGCGCCCGCCCATCGAGGTGCCGCGCAAGGACGTGTCCCTCGCCGCATCGGTCGAGGCCCCCGCCGCCGCACCGCGGACCCAGCAGGGATCGGCAGGCGCAGGCAACCCCCGCCCCGCGACGGCGTGACGTGACGGTCGACAGACAGCGCGTCGAAGGGCTCACCCGGGAACTCCTGGAGGCGATCGGCGAAGACCCCGACCGCCCGGGGATCCGGCAGACACCCGCCCGCATGGCCGAGCTGTACGCGGAGTTCTTCTCCGGCGTGGGGGAGGACCCTGCCGCGCCGCTCGCGCACACCATCAGCGTCACCAGGGGCCCCGCGCCCGACACGCTGCCGTCCGGCGCCGTGCTGCTGCGCGACATCCGCTTCCGCTCGGTGTGCGAGCACCATCTGCTGCCGTTCGCCGGCCACGCGCACATCGCCTACCTTCCGGGCGAGCAGGTCGTGGGGCTCGGTGCGCTGGTGCGCGTGGTGGAGATCCTCGCCGCGCGTCCGCAGGTGCAGGAGCGTCTGGGCGAGCAGATCGCGGACACGATCGCCGAGCACCTCGACACCCGGGGAGTGCTGGTGGTGCTGGACGCCAGCCACGGCTGCGTCACCATGCGCGGCGGCCGGCAGACCGACGCCTCGACCCTCACGATCGCCGCGCGCGGCGTCTACACCGACGCGGTCGCCAGGGCGGAGCTGGTCACCCTGATCGGCATGTCCGTCCCCGCCGCAGGGACCGGGCGCTGATGACAGGCATCTGGGGCATCGTCAACGTCACCCCCGACTCGTTCAGCGACGGCGGCCGCTACCTCGACGCGGATCGCGCCGTCGCCCACGGCCTGCGGCTCCGGGCAGACGGGGCCACCGTGCTCGACGTCGGCGGCGAGTCCACGCGGCCAGGCGCGGAGCGCGTCGACCCCGCGGAGGAGCAGCGGCGGGTCCTTCCCGTGATCGAGGAGCTCACCGCGGCGGGGGTGCCGGTGAGCATCGACACGCTGAACGCGTCGACGGCGGCCGCTGCGGTGCGGGCCGGCGCCCGGATCGTCAACGACGTCTCGGGCGGACTGGCCGACCCGGAGATGCGGGCGGCCGTCGCCGCCTCGGGCGCGGACTTCGCGATCGGCCACTGGCGCGGCTTCTCGGCGGACATGTACGCCAACGCGGAGTACCGGCGGGTGGCGCGCGAGGTCGCGGGCGAGCTGCAGGAGCGCATCGGCGAGGCCGCGGCTGCCGGCATCGCGCCCTCGCGGCTGATCGTCGACCCCGGCATCGGCTTCGCGAAAGCAGGGTCGCAGAACTGGGACGTGCTGCGCGGTCTCGACGAGATCCTGGCGCTCGGTCCCCGGGTGCTCATCGGCACATCGCGCAAGCGGTTCCTGGCCGACGTGCTGAGCGCCGCAGACCACGGCGACCACGCGGTCTCCGTCGAGCGACGCGACCTGGCCACCGCGGTCACCAGCGCCCTCGCCGCACAGGCCGGGGTGTGGGCGGTGCGCGTGCACGATGTGGCGGCGACCCGCGACGCTCTGGCGATCGCCAGGGCCTGGCACGGCTGAGTGCGCGTCGGAGCATCGCCGTACGCTAGGAGCATGGACTTCCTCGACGAGATCGTGCTGACAGGGCTGACGGTGTTCGGCCGCCACGGCGTCTACGCGCACGAGCGCGAGGAGGGGCAGGAGTTCGTGATCGACCTCCGCCTTCAGCTGTCGCTCGAGCAGGCCGCGACCTCGGATGACGTGGCCGACACCGTGCACTACGGCGAGCTCGCCGAGCGCGTGGCCGCTGTCGTGTCGGGCGAGCCGGTGAACCTCATCGAGACGCTCGCGGCCAGGATCGCCGACGCCGCCCTCGACGACCGGCGCGTGCAGGGCGTCTCGGTGACGGTGCACAAGCCGCACGCACCCATCCCGCTCACGTTCGCCGATGTCGCCGTGACCGTGCACCGCACACGCGCGCCGGAGGCCCTGGAGGACATCACCGCATGAGCCGCAATCTCACGATGCCTCCCACGGTGCCCGCACCGCGTGCCGGGCGACCGGAGGCGGTCGCCGTGGTGGCGCTCGGCGCGAACCTCGGTGACCGCCGTGGCACGATCCGCGCCGCCGTCGAGCGCATCCGTCGGCTTCCCCTCGTGAGCGATGTGCGCGTCTCCCGCCTCTTCGAGACGGTGGCCGTGCGACTCGACGGCCCCGACCCGGACGCGCCAGGGTACGTGAACGCGGTGGCGCTCGTCACCACACGGCTCGCCCCCGAGATCCTGCTCGGGATGCTGCACGCGATCGAGGACGAGAACGGGCGGGTGCGCGAGGAGCGGTGGGGCGACCGCACCCTCGACCTCGACCTGATCGCCTACGGCGAGGTGGAGTCCGACGATCCGCGGCTGGAGCTGCCCCACCCGCGCGCGGCGCAGCGGCTGTTCGTGCTCGAGCCCTGGCTCGACGTCGACCCGGACGCGGAGCTGCACGGTCACGGTCGCGTGGCCGACCTCGCGGCGGCCCTGCGCGCGCGGGGCGAGGGATGAAGCGCACCTCGGCGGGGCTGCTCGCCGTGCTCGCATTGCTCGGCGGCGCCGTCGGCTTCGCGCTCGATCAGCTGCTGACCGCGAGCGGCCGCGCCACGTTCACGCCCTCCCTGCTGCTGCCGGTGCTGCTGGTGCTGATCGCGGCGGCCGCCCTCGGTGTGGCGTGGCCCGTGCGCCGCAGCGTGCGGTCCGGGGTGCGGATCGACCCGTTCCGCGCGCTGCGCGCGGCCACTCTCGCCCGGGCGTCCAGCCTCCTCGGCGCGATCATGGCCGGCTTCGGCGCGGGGCTGCTGGTGTTCCTCCTGACGAGGCCGATCGATCCACCGATAGGGTCGACAGTGGCGATGGCGGCGCTGATCGGGAGTGCGATCGTGCTGGTGATCGCCGCACTCGTCGCCGAACAGTTCTGCACCCTCCCGAAGGACCCCGATGACTCAGAACCCAGAGACCGCGCCCCTGAACCCGGCGGAGGGCACTGACCTCGACGCTCTGGACCGCGGTACGTACACGCAGCTGCGGACGGCGCGCAACGAGGCACGGCTCGAGCTCGACGGCACCTGGCACCAGATCTCGCCGCGCTACGTCGTGTCCCAGATCGTGCAGAACGTGATCCTCATCGTGATCGTCGTGGTCGCCGCCGTTGTCCTCAACGTCGTGCTGGAGCAGGACTGGGTGTGGATCCCTGCCGGCGTGATCCTGCTGATAACGGTCATCACGCTGCTCATCCTCCCTCGGCAGGCTCGCGCCATCGGCTACATGCTGCGCGCCGACGACATCGTGTTCCGCAAAGGCATCCTGTGGCAGCGCATGATCGCGGTGCCGTACGGGCGGATGCAGCTCGTCGACATCACGCAGGGCCCGCTCGACCGCGCCTTCGGGGTGTCCCAGCTGAAGATGGTGACGGCCGCCGCGACCACCGGGGTGCAGATCCCCGGGCTCACCCAGGCGGCCGCGGAGGCCCTGCGCGACACGCTCATCCAGGTGGCCGAGACGCGTCGGACCGGCCTGTGAGCGAGCCGCAGCAGCAACACGGCGTCCCTTTCGCGCCAGCGCCCGCACCGTCCACGAACCTGGCGGACGGCGAATGGCATCGGATGCACCCGCTGACCCCCCTGTTCAAGGGCGGGCTGGCGCTGATCATCGTGGCCGGCATCGTGATCGCGAACATGCGCGATCGCGTCATTGCCTGGCTCGTCGCGCTGTTCACGCCCGAAGAGGCGCACTACGGCGACTACACCGGCGGCGACCCCGTCGACTGGGTGCTGTCGAACAACCTCGTGCTCGTCGCGCTGCTCAGCGTGCTCGGGCTCGTCGTGGTGCTCGTCGCGATCTTCTGGTTCGTGTGGCGCTTCCAGCAGTTCCGCATCACCGGCGACCACGTCGAGGTGCGCAAGGGCATCATCTTCCGCTCGCATCGTCGGGCGCCCCTCGACCGCGTGCAGGGCGTGAACCTCACGCGCCCCTTCCCCGCGCGCATCATCGGCCTCGCCAAGCTCGAGGTGGTGGGTGCAGGCACCGACGCGAACGTGGAGCTCGAGTACCTGGCGACTCCCCGCGCGGAGGGTGTGCGCGCCGAGATCCTGCGGCTCGCCTCGGGGGCCCGCGCTGCACGCCATGCGGCGATGAACCCGGGCGCGACGGCCCCGGCCGCACCCGGGACCGCGTCGGCGCGCGCACAGCTGGTCGGCTCGGTCAACGAGGGCGTCACGAGCCTCATCGCGGGCGTCGACCTGCAGGACGTGGTGCCCGAGAGCGTCGTCAAGATCCCGACCGGGCGGCTGGTGGGCTCGCAGCTGATCTCCGGGCTGCTCTGGCTGGTGTTCTTCGGCGCGATCTTCGCGATCGCGATCGGCAGCACGATCATCGGCATGCTGGTCGACGGAGACCCGGACGGCGGCGTCGTGCTGCTCGGCATCGGCCTCGGCATGGGCGTCCCGATGGCCGTGGCGGTGGTCGGCATCACCTGGGCGCAGATCTCGAAGTCGCTCCGCTATTCGATCGCGCCCACGCCGGACGGCGTGCGCATCACCTACGGCCTGCTGACCACCGTGACCGAGACGCTGCCCCCCGGGCGGATCTTCGCGGTCGAGGTGTCGCAGTCGCTGCTGTGGCGCCCGTTCGGCTGGTGGACCATCAAGATCAACCGGATGAGCGGCAAGAGCGTCGCGCAGCAGTCGTCCGGCAGCGGGCAGCAGTTCAACGTGGTGCTGCCGGTGGGCAAGCGCGCCGACGTGGAGCGCGTGCTCGCACTCGTGCTCCCCGACGTGCCTGCCGCGAGCATCCCGGCACTGTGGGAGCAGGGGGTGGTCGGGCCTGCCGAGCAGGACCCGTACCGCACGATGCCGCAGCGTGCGTGGTGGCGCCGCCCGTTCTCGTGGAAGCGGCACGGGTACGCGGTGACCCCCGACGGCCTGCTGCTGCGTCGGGGCATCGTGTGGCGCAAGCTCGCCGTGTTCCCGCTCGCGCGCCTGCAGGGAGTGTCGCTGAACCAGGGGCCGATCGACCGGATGCAGCGGGTGTCCGGCGCGCAGGTGCACACCGTGCCCGGCCCCATCACGGGGGTCCTCGCGGGGCTCGAGCGCGCGGATGCTCTGGCCCTGCTGGAGGAGGCGAGCCGCGCCGCCGCGGAGGCCGCCTCGCGCGACCGCACGCACCGGTGGAGCGAGCACGCCGCGCCGCAGGCCCCGCCGCCTTTCGACGCGCCTCCGCCTCCGCTGGGCGCGCAGCCCGCGCCGTTCGC
Organism: Microbacterium sp. p3-SID336; assembly: GCF_025143365.1. GTDB lineage: Bacteria > Actinomycetota > Actinomycetes > Actinomycetales > Microbacteriaceae > Microbacterium. The sequence goes on from NZ_JALXPE010000034.1 coordinate 27,021, forward strand.
ACCCCCCGGAGCGCCCGCACCTCCTGCGGCAGCGCCGGTCGCCGCCCAGCCCGCGGTGCCGCCGGTGGGATCTCCCGTGGCCTTCCCGCCTCCGGTCGCTTCGCCTGCGGTGTCTCCGCCTCCGGTTCCTCCGGTCGGGCCGCCTGCGGTGTCGCCGCCTCCGGTTCCTCCGGTCGGGCCGCCTGCGGTGTCGCCGCCTCCGGTTCCGCCGGTCGAGCCGCCTGCGGTCCCGCCGCCCGCGGTGTCGCCGCCTCCGGTTCCGCCGGTCGAGCCGCCTGCGGTCCCGCCGACGCGGCGGGCGGCACGGTCCGCGCAGACGGAGGAGTGACCGTGGTGCGCGACGGGCGCCTCGGCATCGGCATCATCGGCGCCGGCCGGGTGGGCCCCGTGGTGGGCGCGGCCCTGGCGGGCGCGGGTCATGCGGTCGTCGGCATCACCAGCGGATCGGACGACGAGCGCGCCTCTGCCGTCCTCCCCGGCGTCCCGGTGCTGGAGGCCCAGGAGGTCGTGCGGCGAGCAGAGCTCGTGGTCCTCGCCGTCCCGTCCGACCAGCTGGCGTCGCTGGTCGCGGGCGTCGCCGAGGTGGGCGGCTGGCAGATCGGACAGCTCGTGCTGCACACCGACGCCGGGCACGGCATCGAGGTGCTGCGCCCCGCCGCCGAGCGCGGTGCGATCCCGCTCGCGGTGCATCCCGCGATCACGTTCACCGGCACGTCGATCGACCTGCGGCAGCTGCAGGCCGGATACGCCGCGGTCACCGCGCCGGCTGCCGTGCTCCCGATCGCGCAGGCGCTCGCCGTCGAGATGGGATGCGAGCCCGTCGTGATCGCCGAGGCCGATCGCGCCGCGTACGCCGACGCGATCGAGACCGTCACCGAGTTCTCGCGCTCGATCATCGGTCAGTCGACATCGGCGCTGCGCGACATCGGAGTCGAGAACCCCGGCGGCTACCTCTCGGCGCTCGTGCAGTCGACGGTCGAGCGCGCGCTGCGCGAGGCCTCGGACCCTCCGCCCCTGCTATGACTCGGTGACGACCGCCGGAAGGCGGGGCATCGCTCCAGCCGCCGGCGGCTCTGCCGAGACCCGGCGTCGTCCGGTGTCTGCCCGCCGTCTGCGCTGACGCGGCGTCCGGTGTCCGCCCCGCCTCTGCGCTGACGCGGTGCCTGCCCCGCCTCTGCGCTGCGGTGTCAGCCGGCGGAAGGCGGGGGCATCGCTCCGGTCCCGGCGGCTCTGCCGACACCCGGCGTCGCCCGGTGTCCGCATCCCGGCGTCTGCGCTGACGCGGCGTCCGGTTCCCGCTCGCTCTGCCGAGACGCGGCGGGGTTTGGTGTCTGCCGCCTGCCCCGACGCGGCGTCAGCGTCCGCCGGAGAAGCCGCCGCCCCCGCCGCCACCGGAGAACCCGCCGCCGAACGACCCTCCCGCGCTGGACGAGCTTCCGGTCGTCGGCGCGGTGTAGGTCGCCGCGGACTGTGAGGAGCTCATGAACGCCGCCAGCGGTGCGCGCAGTGCGAGCGAGGTCGGATCCCCGATCCACGACGCGCCGCGCTGCTCGCGCGTGTAGGCGCTCTCCAGCACCCCGCCCCACTCGTCCTCCATGCCGAACAGCATCGCGTAGGGCAGCAGCCGCTCGTACAGGTGGATCACGTCCGCGCCCCCGTCCTGTCGGCGCTCGGCACCGCGATAGGACTGCAGCATGCGCAGCCGATCCTCCTCGGCCACGCGGATGAACTCGCGGACACCTTCGAGGTATTCGAGCCGATGCGCCCCCTCCGCGGTGAGCACCGTGTGCCGGGAGAAGGTATAGAACGTCGAGATCGCCACGAGCACCGCGCCGAAGGAGATCGCGACCATCCCCGGTATCGCGGCGAGCCGTCCGGTCGCGACACCCCAGATGCCGAGCGTGAGCCCGACGAGGGCGAGGACGATCGCACACCACTGCAGAACGACGGCGCCCCGGCTGCGCGCCCTCTCGGTCAGGCCGCGCTCCGCCCCTGCCGAGACTCCACGCTGGGCCAGGGCGGTCATCTGCATCGCGAAGTCCTCACTCGCGGCAGGCAGATCGACGACCCCCTGCGAGTCCGCTCCGGCGAAGACCTCGTCGAGCGCCGCCTGATCGAGCGGATCGGGTACGCGCTCTGCTGCCAGGCGCCGCAACCGCGGCTGCTCCGGCGCCGCCCCCTCCTCGATCCGCAGCAGTCCTCGTACGGCGAGGTGCACGATCTCGGCGGGGATCACGTCCTTCGCGTTCGGGATCACGGCGGCGGCGAGAAGCGGAGGCAGGTCGTCCGGCACGTCGTACTGCGCGACCACGATGCCCGTGGCACGGCGCCGTCTGCGTGCGAACCCGCCGACCGCCAACCACCCGGCGACGGAGAGGCCGACGGCACCCGCCGCCGCGATCACCGGTCCGACGTCCGTCACCGGGTTGGGCGTGCGCGCGGAGGGCTGCACGACGGTCCCGGGCTCGAAGCCGATCGCAACCGTCACGCCCTGCCCTGCCGGTACCGCCTCTGCCGCCGTGCGGAAGGAAGCCGAGCCGTCCTCCGCGCGCGGGCCGTCGAGCGTGCACTCCGCACGCGACCCCTGCGCCCCGGTGTAGCAGCGGGTCGAGCCGCTCAGGTTCTCGCTCATCGTCGCGTCGAAGCTGATCTCTGCCGTGAACCGCTCGATGTCCTGCGTGCTGTCGAGGGGGAGCAGGTCCCAGTAGAACTCGTCCGCTGCCGGAGTCGACGCGTCGGCGGGGGTCGTCGCCAGGATGACGTCGCGCATCTCGTACTCGATCACGTAGGTGGTGAGGCCGTGCACGAAATCGTCGTCTCCGGTGAGCACCAGCAGGAGGCCGTCCTCCTCATCGGTCTCGTAGGGCACGGGGTCGCCGGCGTCGTCCGTGACCGACAGCACCCGCGTGTCGATGCTTGCGTTCTCGTACGACGTGGCGAGTCCGCGGACGATCCCACGGTTCTGATCCGCGTCAGGGAACCGAGCGACCAGCGTCTCGGTCACGTGCATGACCGCGCGTCCCGCGTCGTCGACTCCCACGTCGTACTGTGCGTCCCACGACGCGTACGAGACGTCGTCCACGTCGACGTCGGCGGCGACGGTTCCTGCGGGGACGGCGCTTCCTCCTCCTGCCGCCGCGGCGGCCGCAGCGCTCGGGGCGCGGACGGCGGCCGCCGCGACGGCGAGAGTGGCAGCAGTGTGGACGATCCGGGAGGAGGCCATGCCTCGAGGCTACCCAGCCGCCGCGGAGGCACGGCATCGCGCCTCGGTAAACTGGGGGCGACCTCCAAGGAGCCCCACTCATGACTGACGCGTCCGCCGCGCCCGAATCCGACTCGAACGACCCCTCAGCGGAGGATGTCCACGAGCAGAAGGCTGTGCGCCTCGCCAAGCGCGAGCGTCTGATCCAGAAGCGTGCGGACGCCGGCGGAGGCGCCTTCCCGGTCGGTGTCCCGGTGACGCACAGCATCCCGGCGCTGCGCGCCGAGTACGGCGACCTCGAGGCGGGCGCGGAGACCGGGGTCGAGGTGGGTGTCGCCGGTCGCGTGGTGTTCAGCCGCAACACCGGCAAGCTCTGCTTCGCCACGCTCCAGGCCGGCGACGGCTCGCGCATCCAGGCGATGATCTCGCTCGCCAACGTCGGCGAGGAATCGCTCGCGGACTGGAAGGAGTACGTCGACCTCGGCGATCACGTGTTCGTGCACGGCGAGGTGATCTCCAGCCGCCGCGGTGAGCTGTCGATCATGGCCGACGCCTGGGCCATCGCATCCAAGGCGATCCTCCCGCTTCCGAACGCCTATGCGGAGCTGAGCGAGGAAGGTCGTGTCCGCAGTCGCTACCTCGACCTGATCGTCCGTGAGCAGGCGCGCACCACCGTGCGCGCCCGCGCCGCCGTCAACGCCAGCCTCCGCGCCACCTTCGCCAGCCACGACTACCTCGAGGTGGAGACGCCGATGCTGCAGGTGCAGCACGGCGGCGCGTCCGCGCGGCCGTTCGTCACCCACTCCAACGCGTTCGACACCGAGCTGTACCTGCGCATCGCGCCGGAGCTGTATCTGAAGAGGGCCGTGGTCGGCGGGATCGAGCGCGTGTTCGAGATCAACCGCAACTTCCGCAACGAGGGTGCCGACTCCACGCACAGCCCGGAGTTCGCGATGCTGGAGGCGTACCAGGCCTACGGCGACTACAACCAGATGGCGGCGCTCACGCAGGAGCTCGTGCAGCAGGCGGCGATCGCGGTGGCCGGGTCCACCACGGTGACCTGGGCCGATGGCACCGAGTACGACCTCGGTGGCGAGTGGGACCGCATCTCCATGTACGAGTCGCTGTCGGCGGCCTCGGGGCGCACCGTCACCCCGCAGGATGCGGTGGAAGACCTGATCGCCTTCGCCGAGGAGCACGGTGTGGACGTGCCGCCGCAGGCCACCCACGGCAAGCTCGTCGAGGAGCTGTGGGAGCACTTCGTGAAGGGGGACCTGGTGCGCCCGACCTTCGTGATGGACTTCCCCGTCGACACGTCCCCGCTCGTGCGCGAGCACCGCTCGGTCGAGGGCGTCGTGGAGAAGTGGGACCTGTACATCCGCGGGTTCGAACTGGCCACGGGCTACTCCGAGCTCGTCGATCCCGTGATCCAGCGCGAGCGCTTCGTCGAGCAGGCCAAGCTCGCCGCGCGTGGCGACGTCGAGGCGATGCCGATCGACGAGGAGTTCCTGCGGGCTCTCGAGCACGGCATGCCGCCCTCGGGTGGCATGGGCATGGGCATCGACCGGCTGCTGATGGCCATCACGGGCCTCGGCATCCGCGAGACCATCCTGTTCCCGCTCGTCAAGTAGTCCGCGTCCCTCATCCGTCTCGCCGCCCACGGAACGCCCATTCGGGAAGCGGCACGGTGGCGATCAGCATGTCGATCATCACGGCGAGCCGGTAGTCCGGGTCGATGCGGCGGGCCAGGTCGAGATAGCGCCCCGCGTGCGTCGCGCGGCCCAGGGCCCAGGACAGCCAGGCGGCGGCGGTGAGTGGAGCGGGGCGCGCGGCGCGCGGAGCGAGGGCGGCCGCGTGGCGCACGACGAGGAGCGCCCGCCGAAGCCGTTCGTTGTCGGGCGCCGCGCCGTGCCCCGCGAACAGGCGCCCGATGTCGTCCGGCAGCTCGGTCCCCCGCGCGGAGTAGGCGACCTGCGCGCCGAGCGTGCGCACGCCGCCCGCCAGGTCGGTGGCCCACTGCGCGATCGCGGTGTCGCGCAGCATCGGCTGCTCGAGGCACCACAGCAGCGCGGCCGTCGCGAACGGCGGCAGCTCCTCCGGGGCCGAGAGCACCGACTCGAAGAACGCCGGGATGTCCTCCAGCAGCACCAGCGCGGCGATGGCCTGCGGGTCCGTGCGGCCGGTCGGCCGGGCGTCTCCATCCAGCAGTGCACCGAGGCGCCTGAGCGCACGGATGACGCGCTCCCTTTCGACTCTGGCGACCGCGGGCAGCTGCGCCCCCGCGAACTGGTCGCCGGACACGTCGCTCGCCTCGGGGAGGTCGGGCATCGGAGGGATCTCGGTGAGCGGATGTCGCGCCGGCGCCTCCTCGAGGTAGCTCGACCAGCCGTCCCGCGCGACGCACAGGGCGTCCACGATCCGCAGCCCGGCGGCGTGTGCGCAGCCGAGCACGTGATCCACCGCGACCGCGGCGGGTAGCACGAGGCCATCCGGAGTCAGGGTCGTGTCCTCGTCGGTGTACACCACCACCGCGACCGCATCGGTGCCCGCCACGCGGCGGACGAGCTCGATCGCGGCGGCGGCGTAACGGTCGAGCGCGGCGCCGGTGTCCGGCAGATCGAGCCGCATCGCACCCTCCGTGCGGGTCCCGCGGAACGGCAGCAGGACGACGCTGCGCCGGGGCGTGAAACCGGCAAGCATCGGGACGATGCCGAGGAATTGAGCAGAGTCGGAGGCGCGGAGCACGGTTGTCATGACGGACAGCATCGACCGATGGCGACCGCCGCGGAGGAAGGATCCCGAGATGTGGACGCGAATCTCGCCGCGCGGCGCCTGTGCAGGAGCCGCTCGCGTACCATGGGGGGTATGGACAACTTCTGGCTCGCCGCGGCATGGTCGCTTCTGCCGACCGTGGGAGTCAGCATCGTGTTCTTCATCGTGCTGCGCGGGATTCTCCGCTTCGACCGCACCGAGCGGAAGGTGCACGCCAAGATCGAAGCCGAGGAGCGCGCTGCACGCGGGCTCCCGCCGCGCGCCTGAGTCCGACCCATCCGCTACTGTGAAGCGAGCGCACCGGCTCCGGTGCGCCGCGAGGCGACACGCCTCGACGTGGGTGAGGGGGCGCGATGACGGCAGGGTCCTGGGGCTGGTGGTTGGCCGCCTTCCTCGTGGCGCTCGACATCGTCATCCGTGTCACTGCCATCATCATCATTCCGCGCAACCGGCGGCCCACGGCGGCCATGGCCTGGCTGCTCGCCGTCTTCTTCATCCCCTTCGTCGGCGTCTTCCTGTTCCTGCTGATCGGCAACCCGCGTCTCCCGCGTGCCCGACGCCGGAAGCAGGATCAGATCAACGCGTACATCGCCGAGACGAGCGAACATCTGCACTTCGGCACGCTGCGGCCCCACGCGCCGGCGTGGTTCGGGCCGATCGTGCAGATGAACCAGCGCCTCGGAGCATTGCCGCTGTCGGGTGACAACGGCGCTCACCTGATCTCCGACTATCAGGAGTCGCTCGACGAGATGGCGGAGGCCATCCGCACCGCACTGGACTACGTGCACGTCGAGTTCTACATCCTGCAGTCCGACGAATCGACGGACAACTTCTTCCGGGCGCTGGAAGAGGTGGCGGCGCGCGGCGTCGAGGTCAGGGTACTGCTCGACCACTGGGCCAATCGCGGCAAGCCCCGCTACCGTCAGACCATCGCCCGCCTCAAGGCCATGGGTGCGGAGTGGCATCTGATGCTCCCGGTGCAGCCCCTCAAGGGCAAGATGCAGAGGCCCGACCTGCGCAACCACCGCAAGCTGCTCGTGGTGGACGGCAACATCGCATTCCTCGGATCGCAGAACATCACCGACTCCACGTACAACCTCAAGAAGAACATCAAGCGCGGCCTGCACTGGGTCGACCTGATGGTGCGGCTCGACGGCCCCGTGGTGCTGAGCGTGAACGCGATCTTCCTAAGCGACTGGTACAGCGAGACCGACGTGGTGCTGGAGGAGATAGACATCGTCCACGCCAACATCGGCTCCGGCGATCTGGACTGCCAGGTGGTGCCGTCCGGCCCCGGGTTCGAGGTCGAGAACAACCTGCGCCTCTTCCTCGCGCTGCTCTACGCGGCGAAGAAGAAGATCATGATCGTCAGCCCGTACTTCGTCCCCGACGAGGCTCTGCTGCTGGCCGTCACCGCGGCGGTGGACCGCGGCGTGCAGGTCGAGCTCTTCGTCTCCGAGGAGGGCGACCGGGCGATGGTGTACCACGCACAGCGCAGCTACTACGAGGCGCTGCTGCGTGCGGGGGTGCGCATCTGGATGTACCGCAAGCCCTACATCCTGCACACCAAGAGCCTCACGATCGACGACGAGGTCGCGGTGATCGGGTCCAGCAACATGGACATGCGCTCCTTCGGCCTCAACCTCGAAGTGTCGATGCTCGTGCGCGGTCAGGAGTTCGTGACCGAGATGCGCGAGGTCGAGGACAAGTACCGCTCGCTGAGCCGTGAGCTCACGCTGGAGGAGTGGATGCAGCAGCCGCTGCGCTCGACGGTGCTCGACAACCTGGCACGACTCACCTCCGCGCTGCAGTGACCGCGACCGCGCGTCAACCCCCGTATCCGCACGAGGGCCTCGCCGGTACCCTGTGGACATGACTCCCCGCCGTCTCGCCGTCGCGTCCGTCTCCGCCCTCGCCGCGGTCGTCCTCCTCGCCGGCTGCACGGTGGGCCCGGGCGGCGCCGCGCCGCATGCGACCTCCGATCCGTCCAGCGGCCCTGGTGACGCGGGCAGCGGCGACGACCAGAACGACCTGGAGGGGGCACTGCTCGACGACGGGCGCATGTTCGCCGTGGTCAGCTGGGGGTCATCGACGTGCATCCCGCAGGTCGCGGAGGTCACGGCCGAAGGACAGACGGTGTCGGTCACACTGGCCGAGCCCGAGGGGGACGGCGCCACCGAGCGGGCGTGCACCGCGGACCTCGCGCCCCGCGCAAGCGTGGGGGGACTGCCCGAGGGCGTGGATCCTACGAAGGACATCACGCTGCAGGTCACCTACGGCGACATGACCGACGACATCGACCTCGAGGGCGACCCGGACGCGACCGGTGCTCCCGGGAGCCCGACCGAGTACGCACCCTCGGCGGGATGGTACGACGACGGCGGTCTCGTGCTGCTGACGTGGGGATCCTCCACCTGCCTCCCGGTGGTCGAATCGCTCGAGGGCTCCGGATCCACCGGCACCGTCACGTTCGCCACGGACGACACGCAGGTGTGCACGATGGACATGGTCCCGCGCGGCACGGTCATCGCGTTCGCCGAGGACGAGGTCGACGACGACGCACCCTTCACGCTCACGCTGGTCGGCGGCGGCCTCGACGGCACGGTCCAGGTGCTCTGACTCAGCAGCCCAAGGGCTAGAGGATGTGCACCGGGTGGCCGGTGGGGAGGGCGAGCAGGAGAGCCGCGGGGTCGGCGCGGCACACGACGCGCACCGCGATGCCGAACTCGTCGCCGTCGAGCTCGATCGGGACGGGGTGCGACGTGGCGGCCTCGGCCGCGGAGCCGCGGAAGTAGTGCACGGAGGCGTCCCTGCCTCGACGTTCCAGCACCAGGCGGCCGGCGCGGAACCGTCGCAGCACCGAGTTGTCCCACCAGATCTTGCGCCACACGCCGAGCCAGCCGAGCACGCCCGTCGGCTGGATGACGGCGACATCGAGCGTCGCATCCGTGATGGAGGCATCGGGGATCAGGCTGATCCCGGCGGGGAGGGTGCCGCAGTTGGCGAACAGCACGCTGTGCACCTTGGTGGAATGAAGACGGCCCTCGCCGATCTGGTACACGGTGCGGAAGGGCTTGGCCCGCGGAAGCGAGCGGGCGGCCCCGTCGACGTACGCGATCCAGCCGACCGACTTCTTCAGGTCCGAGCGGGTGTTGGCGATCATGTCCGCGTCGAGCCCGATGCCCGCGAGGACCACGAACGCATGCTCGACCTCGTCGCCGCCCTCGCGGGTGATGCGCGCCCAGCCGATGTCGATCGCGTGCCGGAAGTCGCCCAGGGCCGCGCGGATCATCTCGGCGGGGTCCGTCAGCGGCAGGCCGAGGTTGCGGGCGAGCAGGTTGCCCGTGCCGCTCGGCAGGATCGCCAGCGGCACGCCGGTGTTCGCGATGGCCTCGGCGACCGCCCGGACCGTGCCGTCTCCGCCCGCCACCAGCACCACGTCGACGCCCCGTGCGAGGGCTTCTGCGGTGGCCCCCTGACCGGCGTCCTCGACCGTCGTCGGGTAGAACGCGGGATGCTCCCACCCCGCCTCCCTGCTCAGCGCGCGGACCTGCGCACGCAGGGTCTTGCCGTCGACCTTCACCGGGTTGTAGACGAGCGCCGCCTGCTTCGTGACAGGGCGGCTCATGGTCATGGCGCCTACTCTAGACCGGCACCGGGAGGGCTCCGGCGCACCTCGTAGACTTGACGGATGATCGACCTCGCACTCCTCCGCGAAAACCCGGAGATCGTCCGCCGTTCGCAGGCTGCCCGTGGCAACGACCAGAGCACCGTCGACGTCGCACTCGAGGCCGATCGATCGCGCCGTGCCGCGCTCACGGCGTTCGAGGAGCTGCGGGCCGAGCAGAACGCCTTCGGCAAGCAGGTCGCGAAGGCGCCGAAGGAGGAGAAGGCCGCGCTCGTCGCTCAGGCCAAGGATCTCGCCGAGCGCGTGAAGCAGGCGCAGGCCGAGGCCAACGCGGCGTCGGAGGCGGCGGCCGTCGCCCTCGCCCGCATCGAGAACATCGTGATCGACGGGGTGCCGGCGGGCGGCGAGGAGGACTTCATCGAGCTGCGTCGCGTCGGCGAGCTCCCCGCGTTCGACTTCGAGCCCCGCGACCACCTGGAGCTCGGCGAACTGCTCGGCGCGATCGACATGGAGCGCGGCGCCAAGGTGTCCGGGGCCCGGTTCTACTTCCTGCGCGGCATCGGCGCCCGCCTCGAGATCGCCCTCATGAACCTCGCGCTCGACAAGGCGCTGCAGAACGGCTTCGTGCCACTGATCACGCCCACTCTCGTGCGGCCGGAGATCATGCAGGGCACCGGCTTCCTCGGCGAGCACGCGGACGAGGTGTACCACCTCGACAAGGACGACGACCTGTACCTGGTCGGCACGAGTGAGGTCGCGCTCGCCGGATACCACAAGGACGAGATCGTGGACCTCTCCGACGGGGCGCTGCGCTACGCCGGCTGGTCCACGTGCTACCGCCGGGAGGCGGGGTCGCACGGCAAGGACACCCGCGGGATCATCCGCGTGCACCAGTTCAACAAGCTCGAGATGTTCGTGTACACCACGGCCGAGGACGCCGAGGCCGAGCACCTGCGGCTCGTCGCGCTGCAGGAGGAGATGCTCACGGCGCTCGGCCTGGCGTACCGGGTGATCGACGTCGCAGCGGGCGACCTCGGCTCCAGCGCTGCGCGCAAGTACGACATCGAGGCCTGGGTGCCCACGCAGGGCGCCTTCCGCGAACTGACCTCCACGTCGAACTGCACGACGTACCAGGCCCGCCGGCTCGACGTGCGGCACCGGCCGGAGGCCGAGGAGGGGTCTGGCGCGCCCAAGACCCAGCACGTCGCCACGCTCAACGGCACCCTGGCCACGACGCGGTGGATCGTGGCGCTGCTGGAGACGCACCAGCAGGCCGACGGCTCCGTGCGCGTGCCGGCGGTGCTGCGCCCCTACCTCGGCGGGCTCGAGGTGATCAGCCCGCTCGCCGACGAGCGAGCTGCCCGGTGACCGCCCCCTGGCTGGTCGGCCTCGACGTCGACGGGACGATCCTGCTGCAGGACGAGACCATGAGCCCCGGCGTACCGGAGGCCGTGGCTCGGGTCCGCGACGCGGGTCACCTCGTGACGATCGCGACCGGCCGCAGCTGGATGGCCACGCGACGGTACGTCGAGGAGCTCGGTATCACGCCCGATCACGTGGTCTGCTCGAACGGCGCGGTGACCATGCGCCGGGTCGGTGACGACTGGGAGCGGTGGCACGTCGAGACCTTCGATCCCACGCCGGCGCTGGCGCTGCTGCGCGACCGGCTGCCGGAGGCACGGTACATGGTCGAGCTCGGCTCGGGACAGCGCCTCTACACGGAGCAGCTCGACGACTGGACGCTCGACGGCGGTCGGCAGGTGGAGTTCGACGAGCTCAGCGTGCTTCCCGTCTCCCGCATCGTCGTCGTCTCGCCAGGGCACGACGAGGAGGACTTCCATCGTCTGGTCGCCGACGCCGGTCTCAACGAGGTCTCCTACGCGATCGGCTGGACGGCGTGGCTCGACATCGCGCCGCAGGGCGTCGATAAGGGCACGGCGCTCGAACGCGTACGCGCGGAACTGGGCCTGCACGCGGAGCGGGTGCTCGTCGCCGGGGACGGTCGCAACGACATCGGCATGTTCGGATGGGCGCTCGCCGGGGGCGGTCGTGCGGTGGCCATGGGGCAGGCGCCGGCCGAGGTGAAGCGCGCAGCGGGGGAGACCACGGCGGATGTCGTCGACGGTGGCCTCGCGCTGGCGCTCGACACGCTTCCAGCACCCGCCCAGGTCGACGCACGAGAATAGAGTTCGGCTAGACTCACGCCTGGTCGGCAGACGCATCTGTCGGGAGGGTTGTCCGAGCGGCCGATGGAGCTGGTCTTGAAAACCAGTGGGCAGAGATGTCTCGTGGGTTCGAATCCCACACCCTCCGCATACCGCGCACGGTGAGTCCCCCCGAGCCGCGCCGAATTCGAAAGGGCCCGAGTGAGCGACACCCCCCGCCGCCGCCGTACCATCGCACGACACGGTCAACAGCGCACCCCGGGACCCCTCGGGCAGCTGCTGAAGTTCGTCGCGATCGGTCTCTCCGTGGTCCTCGTCAGCGGGTTCGGCGTCGGGGCGTACCTTCTCTACGACTTCTCCAGCACTGTCTCCGCGAACGCAGTCGACCTGGAGGGCCAGGAGGAGCTGCCGCCGGACATCGGCGAGTACAAGGGCGGCTTCAATCTCGTGCTCACCGGTGTCGACACCTGCGAGGAGAAGTACAAGGACCTCTTCGGCGACCGCTGCACCGGTCGCGACGCGGGCGGCACGCTCAACGACGTGAACCTGCTCGTCCACGTCTCCCAGGAGCCGCGTCGGATCACGGTCGTCAGCTTCCCGCGCGACCTGATGGTGCCCATCCCCGAATGCACGGATGAGGACGGCGACGTCCACTCCGCCATGAGCAAGCAGCCCCTCAACACCGCGTACACCGACGGCGGCCTCAACTGCGTCGCGAAGACCATCTCGCAGCTGACCGACCAGGAGGTGCAGTTCGCGGCCTCGGTGACCTTCGGCGGCGTGATCGAGATCACCAATGCGATCGGCGGCGTCGAGGTGTGCCTCGCGAACCCGATCAAGGACCGCTACACCGGCCTCGACATGGAGGCGGGTACGCACTGGCTGCAGGGTCTGCAGGCGCTGCAGTTCCTGCGCACCCGGCACGGCGTCGGCGACGGCAGCGATCTCGGGCGCATCGGCAACCAGCAGCAGTACATGTCGAGCCTGGCCCGCGCCCTGATCAGCGGCGAGACGCTCGGCAACGTCCCTGTCATGCTCAAGCTCGCCAACATCGGCCTCAACAACCTCGAGACCAGCACCTCGCTCGCCGACCCGATGAAGATCGTGCAGATCGCGCTCGCCGTGAAGTCGGTGCCGTTCGAGGACATCGTCTTCCTGCAGTACCCGACGAACACCGACAGCGCCGACCCGAACAAGGTCGTCCCGAACCAGCAGGCCGCTTCGGTGATGTGGGAGGCCATCGAGGCGAACGCGCAGCTGCAGGTCACGCATCAGAACACCAGCAACGACGGCGTGATCGTGCAGGAGCCGACCACGCCGGTCGATGCGACGCCCGATCCGAACGCCACTCCGAGCGACGTCGTCGCGCTGCCGGACAGCATCAAGGGCAACTCCGCCGCGCAGCAGACCTGCTCGAACGGCAACGTGCGCTGACCGGTGTCACGGCCTCCAGCGGGGGTCGACCTGAACCGCGATGCCGGTTTCGGTCAGCGCTGCCTCCGTCGCCGCGTCCACCGCGCGGACCACATCGGCGGTGAGAGCAGCGCAGCGGCGGCGGAGCGTCTCCGTGGCGCCCTCCCTGGCGCGCGCGGACTGCAGCTCGGCGACGCGCTGGGTGGCATCGCGTTCCACCGGGTCCAGGTGCGCCCGCAGCGCCTGCTGCGCCGCGCCGAAGCGTCCGGAGAGCCGCGCGCTGTCGAGCGCCCGCTGCGTCCGCCACCAGTACGAGCGAGGGTCGAACAGGTCCTGACGGTACTGATGCGGCGGCATCGCGGCGCGCTCGCCCGGGAGGGACAGGCCGCCCGCCAGTGACGCATCGGGGAAGACGGGGATGTACGCGGTGGTGCAGGGCGTCGCCGCCGCCCACCACACCACGTCGAGGGCGTCCGGGTCCGGCGACAGCTCGACGATCATCGACGACGCGGTGTTGCCCCACGTGAAGCCGGACGGCGCCTCGTGCATGCACAGGGTGAGGAAGTCGGGTGACGCCGCGTCGAACGTGGGGCCGCCGAGGAACGAGTCCTCCAGGTGATCGCGGAGGATGCCGCGCATGTGGTCGATGTCGACGCCGCCCGCGAGGCGCGCGCGTTCCAAGAGGTCCCGCGACCGCGCGCGCCGGATGTGCGACACCTGCAGCGGCACGAGGGGATCGGTGAACGCGGCGGCGAAGTCCAGTTCCGCGGTCGCCGTATATCCGTGCGCCGCGGCCTCCCGTGCGGCGTGCTCGCTCTGCAGCTCGGCGTCCCGGCGGATGCTGATCTCGTTGCTGATGCTGTCCACCGCATCCGCACGCCGTGCCGCCCACTCCCGCCCCGCGGTCTCGAGGATCCAGGCCTCCTGCGGATCCGCGATCAGGAAGGCGTTGTCGTACGCCCCGGTGATCGCGCTCTCGCCGAACTTCCCCGAACCCCATTGGCCGTGCTTCTCCAGCAGCGCGGTGATGACGTCGACGGCCTCCCTGGCGGTTCGGGCCCGTTCGAGCCCGAGCCGCACGAGTTCCATGCCGAGCACCCCCGGCGCCGGTTCCTCGCCGTCGCGCGCCGCGGCGATCGCCGCACGCAGAGGCGTCGTGAACAGCGCCTCGTTGCCGATCGCCACCCGATGCTCGTTCACGCCGGATTCGTAGCCCCAGCACCAGAAGGGCGCGGAGCCGATGTGCGCGGAGGCGGGCGCGTCGTCGATGACCAGCTGCGCCAGCGCGAGCGGAGCCCCCGCGTTCCGAGCAGGTCGCAGCCGGAGCGGCTGCGACTCCCCCGCAGGGCGGTCGCTGTTCTTTCCGAAGATCGTCCGCCCCGTGCTCGACCCGGCAGGGGTCGCCACGATCGAGTCGCAGCTCCACGCGGGCGCCCAGGTCTCGGTCGCGGGCGTCATCGCGCCGTCTCCTCGACGACGGCGGGCTCGACCTTCGGCCGGTAGAAGCGTCCCTTGGTCGCCGCGGTCAGGATGACGTGCAGCACCGGGCCGACGATCATCGCGACGAACGAGGCGTACTCCATGGGGTACAGCCCGAGGATCCCGGCGGCGCCGACGGCGACAGCGGCTCCCAGGGAGAGCAGACCGCAGGGGTTCCAGGCCCTGACCTTGCCCTCCTCGAACTCGATGTCCTCCGTGCGGCCGAGCTTCAGCAGGCGACGGCAGATGAAGTAGTCGGTCAGCAGGACGAGTACCCAGGTGTTGGTGAGGACGCCGGTGATGGCGAGGAACGTGTCCAGATGGTTGATCACATTCCCGGCGTAGAACACGACGCCGAACAGCCAGACGCCGAACATCCACCAGGGCCGGCCGGGGCGGAAGTGCGCGATGACGTCGAAGCCGGCGGCCAGCGTGATCGAGCCGCCGTACAGGTTCATCACATTGATGCGGATCTGGGTGATCACGACGAAGATCACGCCGGCGACGCCCATCAGGTGCACGAACACGAAGCCAGGGTCCTGCGCCTTCTCCGGCCCGAAGGCGCCGACGAGACCCGCGCCGAAGTACGCGCCGAGACCGATCACCGCGAACATCGGGATCAGCTCCAGCAGCATGATGGTGGCCGTCCCGCGGTAGCGGATGTCGCGGGCGGCGAAGCGGCCGTAGTCGGTCGCCATGAGTCCCTGGAAGATCATCTGCCCGTTGGCGAGGCTCATCGCCGCGGCGAGGCCGGCGCCGCCGCCCGCGCCGATCGGTCCCCACTGGAACGCCTCGGCGCCGCCCGGCTGATTCGCCATCGCCACGATCGCCCAGACGAGCAGGACCACGAAGATCGGGAACCCCCACGTCTGCAGGATCGACATGGAGTACATGCCGCGCCAGACGAGCCCGATCGTGAGCAGGCCGACCAGGGCGAAGATGACGATGCCGCCGAGCGAGCCGATGTCGATGCCGAGGGAGTAGGCGATCGCATGCGACACGATCGTGCCCTCGAAGAGGAAGTAGAACACGAAGTTGATCGCGTAGATGAAGGAGGTGACGGCGGCTCCTCGGGCGCCGAAGCCGAGGCCGCGCGACAGCAGTCCCTGCGACAGTCCCTCCCGGCTCGCCATGCGCATCGTGAGCGCCCCGATCACGAGGGCGCCGATGAAGAAGTAGCCGATCGGCAGCAGCATGAGCGGCCAGCCGACGGTGAAGAGCTGCTGGGCGCCGAACGAGAAGAAGAACATCGCCGTGGCGTTCCCGAGCAACACGAGGCTGATGGCCGGGATGGGCCAGCGCTGCTGCGCCGGGACGCGGGCGGTCGAGTAGCTCTCGATCTGGTCGTCGATCGACGCTTCCGGTCCGCGCAGGCTGCGGCGCACGTCTTTGAGTGACATCGTCGTCCTTTCAGGGTGGGTCGTGGTCAGTGTGTGCGGGCCGGGTCGGCCGTCCGCAGGAGCGGGAGTGCCAGGTGCGCTCCCGCCTGTTCGAGGGTCAGCAGGGTCAGGGCGGGGTCGTGCTCGGTGCCGGGTGCGAGGTCGCCGAGGGAGAGGACGCCGGCGAGACCCGCGGCGCGTGCCCGCTCGCCGAGCTGGTCCTGGCCGACGATGGCGTACACCGGAACGCCATGGCGCGCGGCCATCCGCACGACGACGGACGGCACCTTCCCCGCGAGGGACTGTGCATCGAGCCGGCCTTCGCCCGTGATCACCGCGTCGCTCCGGGCGATCTCCGCGTCGAGCCCCATCACCTCGGCCACGGCTTCGCCGCCACTGCGCAGCTCGGCTCCGAGCAGCAGCAGGCCCCAGCCGAGCCCGCCAGCCGCGCCCGCTCCGGGGTGTCGCGGATCGACGGCACCGGACGGCGGTCGGTCGTGCGTCGCGACCTCGGCGAAGCGGGCCAGGCCGGCTTCGAGTCGCGCGACAGCGCCCGCGTCGGCACCCTTCTGGGGTCCGAATCCCGCCGCGGCGCCGTCCGTCCCCAGAAGTGGCGTGTCCACGTCGCACAGTCCGGTCAGCGCGACCGAGGTCAGGCGGGGGTCGAGCCCGGACCAGTCGATGCGGTGCAGGTCCGTCAGCGCCGCGCCGCCGCGGGGGAGCGGTGCCCCCGCGCGGTCGAGGAGACGCACACCCAGCTGCCGCAGCATCCCCGCGCCGCCGTCGCTCGTCGCGCTGCCGCCCAGGGCGACGTGCACGGCCGTGGCACCCGCGTCGAGGGCGTGCCGCACGGCATCGCCGACACCGGACGAGTCGGCGCGCTCCGCCTCGTCGGTCGTGGGGCGGCGCCCTCCGAGCCCGCACACCGTCGCGACTTCGATCAGCCACACGCCGTCCTGGTGGGCGATCGTGCTGTCGAGCGGCGCGCCCAGCGCATCGCGCACCACGACGTCCTCCGCGACGAAACCGGCGTGGATCAGGGCCTGCAGGGTGCCGTCTCCGCCATCGGCCATGGGCAGGTCGCGCACCACCAGATCGGCGCGGGCGGCACCGAGACCTCGACGGACGGCGGCGCAGGCATCAGCGGCTGTGGCTGTGCCTTTGAACTTGTCCATCGCCACCAGGATGCGCATGAGACTCCTCGTCGTCGGGGTGCGAGCAAAACTGTAATACATGTACGCACGTCTTGCACACCTCGAGACCGGATATTCTGGGCGGATGGACGACAGCAGCACGCTCTCGGTGGTCTCGGTCGCAGACTCCCTCACCGCGGTGCTCCGCGAGCGCATCCTGACCCAGCGCATCCCGGCTGGTGCGCGCGTGGCCGAGGCGGCGATCGCCCAGGACTTCAAGGTGTCGCGGCCGAGCGCCCGCGTCGCCGTCGAGCGGCTGATCGCCGAAGGGCTCTTGGAGAGGCCCGCTCATCACGCGGCGCGCGTGCTGACGCTCACCCCGGAGACGCTCCGGGACATGTACCTGACCCGCTCGGTCATCGAGACCGGGGTGTACCGCCTGCTCGCTGCGCACGATCGATCGCTGGATGGTGCGGACAGCGAGATCGCGCGGCTTCGCGCGGCGGCGAGCGAGGGCGACGTGGTGAGCCTGGTCGATGCGGACGTGCAGTTCCACCGAGCGCTGGTCGATCTGCTGGAGAGCCCGGGGCTGAGCGCGATCCACGACAAGGTGATCAATCGGATGCGGCTGTGCCTCGCCCAGGTGCAGGTGAACCACCTCCTGGACCCTCAGGTGATCGAACGGGAGCACCGCGGGATCCTCGACGCGATCCGCGCGGCCGATCCCGAACTCGCCGAGCAGCGGGGCCGCGAGCATCTCCAGAACGCGCAGGACCGTCTGCTGACGTTCCTCGACGAGGACGCCTGACGCCGAGATC
>NZ_JALXPE010000035.1 GCF_025143365.1 Microbacterium sp. p3-SID336
GCCTTTCGTTTCTTCCCCATTCGGCGTACTGCCGAACGTCATCGTTCTCATCGTTCGCAAGAACAATCAGATCAGCGAGATGAGTGTTCGGGTGTTTTGCCACTCTCAGGCGCACAGCAGCAGAAGGGTGGGGAACGAGATGCGTGAGCATGTCACCTGTGGCTTTCGGATTCCATGACACCTCGCCACTCACTTTCGTGTCAGAGTCCGTGGCGAGGTTCGCAAGCGTGGTCAGTGAGATGTTCAAGTGACGGGCTGTGTTTGCCCGCACACTCCAATGCTCACTATCAGCGAGAACATCAAGCACAGCCGTAGTCGCAGCCGGGTTCTGATGAATATTGTGAATCGCGATCTCATGACCTTCCTGCGCCAAGCTCAGTAGCGTGGAAGGGCGAGCGCTGACGTTCCGCACGACCGCTTCCGCTACCGAGTAATGAAGCTCATCCAAACGACTCAGCAGGTCTGCGATCACTTCTGATGGGAGGTTCGGATTATTGGCTGCGCAACCGGGGATGTACACCTCATCCATTCGGAGCAACGTGGTCAGGACATCTCCCGGTGTGTGGGGGTTCCCGGCGACCCCTTCGACAGGCGCGGTATAGCGGTCGTTAGCCAACTTCCTCAGCACATCAGGCGGGGTGTTCAAATGCTTGGCGACCGCCGCACGTAGCTCGATGTCGTCGTCCTCGGCAAGCACACGCAGGGCATCCGGGGGAGCGGTGGGATTCTCCGTCAGGACTTCACGTACTCTCTTGTGCTTGTCGTGCGCGAGTGACACAAGCACATCAACAGGAGCCGAGTGATTCTCCGCAACACCCACACGCACATCCGCCTCTTCATCGGAGGCGAGCCGTCTTATCACGTGGGTAGGAAGCCGTGAGTCGGCGGCAGCGAATCGCCGAACAAGCCAATCCTCATCGGATGTAAGGAGGATAAGCACGTCCTGAGGGAAGTAGGAGTTCTCCCGGTGAAGCAAGCTGCCGGGTGGGTTCTTGGCAGGGTCAGGCGGTACCAACGCTGCTCGCACCGAGCTATCTCTGTCGCGGGCGAGCTTACGAATGAGGTCTTCCGGGAGATCTTCCCGGCGAGCGACCCATTGCCGAACTGTGTAGTCATCGTCCTCAGCGAGCTTACGAACCAAGTACTCGGGGGTGTCGCTCCACATCGCGACCCGCCCCCGGACATTCCGATCCGGACTCTCCGCTTCCCGCTCATACCGCTCAACGTCGACATCCCACTCAGTCATCAGTAGCAGACCACCGTTGCTCACATGCCTTGTAACCGGACACGGACACTCCTTCGGAGGGAATCAAGTAACTGAGCGACACCCTATCGGGATGATGGGGTGTCGCTCAGCAGAAATCGGTCAACGGTCATGCGCCTCGTGGGAGTGATGGGGGTGAAAGCTCTAAGCCCGGAAGGGTCTCAGCATCCACACGTTCACGAGCCTCCACAATCTTGTCCAAGAGCTCAGCGTTGTAGAGCATCGCAACCGCGTACTCGTAACCGTTGCGGTAGACCCTTGTGGGGGTGAAGAAGCGCGCCTTTACAAGAGCCTCACGAGCATTGCGGCGATACGCGGCAGCACCGTCACGAGTCAGCATGAAGGTGTTCACAGCGTCACTCCAAGCAAGGTAGCTCGCTTCATCAGCAGGATTCTTCTCAAACGCCTTACGCAGACGGTTGATGTGCTTCTCAGCAGGGGTTAGCTTTTGGTAGTTCCTCATAGTGGTAGTCCTCTCGTAGTGGGGGTCTCCTTCTATATCGGCAGAACCCGCCTCAGTTGGGTTGAGGCGGGTTCTGTGAGAGGTATCAGTTCTTGCTATGGCGGTTGTAGAGTTCAATCAGAGGTAGTTTCACTTTGTCAGTCAACTCGGCTACACCGCTGTTCTTCACTGTCGGCGTTCCGTCTACGACCTCAATCCACACTTTTCCTATGTCAGCGAGTTCGCGGCTTGCTCGGGAGTTGGAGATTCTCTCTCCGTTATGTTCAGCGGAACTGATGTTTCCTGTGTTGTACCGACTGATGTTGTAGCCGAGGGCTGCTTCAACGCTACTACCGCCCCACTTCTCATCGTTGAGGTAGTACCTCACTGTGCCGTCTGTTGGATGCTCCCAAGTTCTCAAGACAACTCCCTCGGGTGGCTCAACATCCTCAGATGAGGGCGCGGACGAGACGGAGAGATCTTCATCTTCCTTCGCCTTCGCGACGTTCAGAGCTGCTTCCGCTGTGCTGTACTCCTGAAGAGCCTTGCGGATCGCGGGAGTCCAATGCTTCTGTCCCAACTCTTTCCACACGGCGTAGTCGGAAGCAGACATCACTTGGCTGCGCAAGTTTTTCTCAGCAGCTTCGACTGTCGTTCCTTCGGCGTCTATCCCGGTAGCGTCAAAGCCTTCAACATCGCGACCTGATGAGTCGTATGGTGTCACGTTTACTTCTTCTTCGACGGTGATGCCAATATCAGCCATTGCTTGTTTCGCTTCGTCGCGGCTTTTCTCACCTATCGCAAGACGAGTTCTCACCTGACGAGTTGAGATGCCGTTCTTGACGTGGTGCTCGAAGAGGGCTCGATTACGCTCGATGCCCTCAGGTGAGCTGTCGTACTCATCGCGAGCTGTTAGGTAGCGTTCTTTCGCTTCGGGGGTTCCTGCTTCTCTCCAAGCAGCGCGAGCTGCTATCAGTGATGCTCGTGTGTGAGATGAGCAGCGAGGTCCGGGTAGTGGGTAGCACATCGTGGGGTGTCCTTTCGTAGTGGGTTCCCCTTCTATATCGGCAGATCGTGTCCGTAACGGACAGCACCTAAAAAAGAGCCTCCACCCAATGAAGGGCAGAGGCTCAGAGGGAGACGTTCGTGGCGTCAGGGCGTCATCAGTGCGGGTATCAAGTTGATGAGGATAACGACGAGACCCACGTAGAAGACTGCGAGCCACAGAAGACGATGCCCACCGAACTCATCGGTAGCAACCGAGAAGTCATTCTCACGTGAGGGATCACGGTACGTCTCAAGTGTCTCCAAGAACAACACGGCGACCCCTGATGAGATGAGGAACAAGCCAAGAAGCACCAACGCCCATGCGAACGGAACAACGGCGCTAAGTAAGAAGGAGACGGTGACGAATCCGATGAAGCCGAAGGTAAGGAGAAATGCTCTCAGGGAGCGGGAACACATGAGCAGAAGAAGACAGACACCGGTAAGCAGGAGCAGTCCGAAATGAGACCCGGAGAGGGTCACCACGTCTTCATGCGGGACGACAAGACACACGATGAAGAGAACAGTGCTCACCACAGCGAACGGAAGTCCAAGCCCGTAGAGCGGTGTGCTCATCAGTAGAGCAGCAAGAACGGCGAACGCAACCACACTGCCCCACAGGGGGGTGAAGCTGAACTCTCTACCGAGACCGGCAGCGAGCAACACGATGCCGAGAAGCACAGAGGCTGAATGCCCTGAGAGAAGTGTCAGCAACCGGAAGCACCAAGCGAGCGGTGCGTCAATCCACTTAGGAAGAGCCGTGAGCAAGATGGGCGGATGCGGATACGTGGCAGCATCGCCATTCAAGGAAGCGACCTTGATAGATGGGAGCGGAGTTCCGAAGGGAAGCTGAACAACTGCGTGCCCAAGCTCGTGAATCATCATGTCTGCCAAGCTGCCGACACGAACGAGGAAGGCAAGCGCGGTATGTAGCGCAGGAGCGCGGTCAAAAAGATTCAGCATCATCGGATTCTCCAAAGGTCAGGGGTACAAGTGATATCGGTCAAACACCAACATGTGTAGACACGCACACCCTGACGTCCTTTCCCAACCGCTACCGGCGACGACGACGGAACAGACCGGTCGGCTGCGACAGTTCCTCACGAAGAGCAGCCACCTCAGCCTCAAGCTCACGCACCCGAGCCTCCGCAATCTCAAGCGCCGAAGGAGCAGGAACATTTGAAGGGGAGGGATCAACCCACCCGAGCATCTGAAGAGTCGTGTGAGGGATACGCCACCCCTCATCACTCACCGTCGCTCCCGCAGCCACAAGCTTGTCCTTGTTGTAACGGAACTTGCCCTGACTGAAACCCGTCAGGTCAGCAGCCTGACGAAGTGAGTAGACCCGCTCATTCAGATTCATCATCATCGTGTTCCTTCGTGAAGTGTGTTTTCAGAGGTGTTGTATCCCCCGGTACAAGAATCGCTCGAACCTCGGACATTGTGTGTTTTCGGCTTCCGAGACCAAAATCGGTGCTCGCAATCTCTCGCTACCCGCATTTTGTGCCTCTCGGCAGCCCCGGAAGGGGGTTCTAACGCGATTAGGCATCTTCTACGGGTCAGCGGAGGGGTACGAGTTCTCAAAGGCTCACAGAGGCGTACAGCAAAATCAGATTCACCCCGAAGTCGACCTCAACCGCACTCGTGAATCTTGGCGAGACGACGAAGCAAAGTTGTAGGGGGAGGATCAAAGACGATCCAAGCCAACCCACACCGGGACGGTTCCACGTCTCTGTCGCAATTCCCGGTCGTGAGCCGACAGCGTGAAGCTCCAACTCGAACTTCTGAGTTGGAGCTTCACCGCTCATATAAGTCAGCTTCACTCCCCGATGAACGCCCTGATGATGTCAGCACGATGTGCTCGTGGCGCATCAAGAAGGACACCAAGCTCACACAGCGTCAAGTCCACCAACTCCGAAAGAGTCTCAGGCGAGAACATCGCAACGCGTGCTTCCGCAGCGACACGAACTCTCTCATCCTTATCTGCGGTGAGATGAACAAGAGACCGGGTGGGGGTGTTCAGATTCTCCGCAACGTCAAGACGCACCAACGTGTAGTGATGTTTGGCAAGATGAGACAGGACATCGGACGGCGTTGAGAGATTAGACGCTACCCCTCTTCGCACGCCCATACTCATCTCCGTACTCAACTCTCTGAGCACGTCAGGTGGTGTGTTCGGGTTGAGCGCGACGGTGGCTTTGACGCGAAGGTTCTCATCCTGCGCCAATCTTCGAAGGGTGTTCGCAGAGTAGGCATTGCGAGCCTTGGCGACTTTGGTGTCTGAGACGAACTCAAAATAGTCGTCATAGTCTTTTAGCTGTGGCATGCGGATGAGGTTAGGCATGGGGTCTCCTTCGTTGGTTGTACCTATATCTATCGGGCGCAATGAAAGAACCCCCACTCCGAAGAGCAGGGGTTCAACGATTGAATCTCGGTTCACGAAACGGGAACTGCGTGGAGGAAGAGAAGGTTTCCGGTCTGAACACCACCCTCAGAGCGGATCCGAGCAGGGTTGCTCACCTGAGTGAAGAGCAGCCCATTCACCGGCACCGCAACAAGACAATCCATCAGAGCCACAACATCCTCATCAAGCACAGGAACGATGACCGCCAACGACGAAGCACCCATACCGGTCATCTCAGATACGGCAGCGTCACCCGCGAACGTCAACTGAGTCAGAGTGTCAGGGCGAACAACCTCCACCTCGGCCGCACTGTCATCCGTGAACAGACGCACCACCTCAGTAGCAGCAGAGAGCAGACGAGCAGGAGTGTCCTCGTCTGCCTCAAACTCAGCGAACCGGGCGAACTCATCCGACAGGGAGAGAGCTGCGTCAGCCTGATGAGAGGTGAACCGGTCAGCAGGACGAGCATCCACCACATCCTCAATAGCAGGGTTCACAAAGAACAACACCCGGAACTTCCCCGGACGAGCGAGAAGACCCATCACCAACACGTCCGTGTTGAAGAACCGATTGACGATGGAGAACTCACCCTCGTAGGTGTTGAAGAGGTCAGTGAAGAGGTCTACGAACACCGCGTCCTCGTGAACACCCACGCCGATCTTCATGGAGCCAACGTCCGGGTTGCTCCGTAGCCGGCCGAAACCCTCAGCCTCACCAAGGGAGTCCGCGAGCATCATTGACATCTCCACATAGTCATGCGCAGCGAACGGCAGGAACCGAGTCAACGGTTCACGTGTGCGTCGGTCAGAGTTCATGATCTTCTCCTTCGAGGGATGAACCCAAGTTACCGTAACTTATATAACCGCTCAAGTAAGTAGATGTTACTCCGTCACGCCGGGACAAGTTCTCGTCCCCAATGACCAAGAATCTGCCGATAGCACTTCTGAGGGATTCACCCGGAGTCCCACGGAAGGAGAACCCGATGTGTAAATCAAAGGATGACGGCGGGAGACGATGCCTTGCCCATGTCAAGCAGGGACTTGGCAGCAAGAACAGACAAGTAGAGCAGAAGACGGCGCACCTTGAAGCGCTGAGAGCAGAGCCAACGAACGGGGAGATACGCAAGCGCATCATCCGCTTGGAAGACACACTTGAACGTCTCATCGTCAAACGTGACGAGCTACAAGCGGAGTTCACCATGCTTGACGCTGAAGCGAAGCTCAAACAGGAGCAAACCGAGCTTGACCGTAGGCAGAAGCGCAAGGTGAAGAACGAACACGAAGACCACAACCTTGAATCAGACTTCAAGATCGCGGTCACTGATGACGAACGAGACGAGATTGAAGACAAGCGAGAAGGTCACACCGTCGCTGACTACCTCATCCATACAGCGATGAACAAACCACTTGGACACAACAGCAAGGTTCGTGCCCTTGCTGAGCTTGATATGAGGAAGACAAGTAGGCACCGTGTAGCCGAGTTCATTGACGAAGAGGGAAACACCACGAAGACTCAACTGTCACAGGGGAGGATGCCAACCGAGGACGCAACCGTTCGCGACAAGTACATCAAGATTCAGAACGGAATCAAGAACCGAACCGCAGCCACCCACTACCTCAACGTGATGTCCCAAGCCTACGGACTATCCCGAGACGCCTACGTGAGGATGAGGGCACTCGGAAAAGACATGTATGAACCCCACGCCCACCTTTCAGATGAGAGCAACAAGTATCGTCTTCGTCATCAGATGAAGATGGAGCGTGAAGCAGGGATTGACGCCAACTCCACGAAGGAGCAGATTCTTGAAGCGCGCAGGAAGTACGACGAGGAAGCCTCACAGCGAGCATGGGCAGCAGTAGAGAAGAAGTTCGGTGCTCACGCCGTCACAGCACTACGTGGCACATACGGCGCATAGAACATAGAGAAGCCCCCACCTGATTCAGGTGGGGGCTTCTCTATGAGTTAGGCAGCAAGGGCAGGGGAGAACAGTTCGTCCAACAATCCGCAGCGCTGAGCAACCTCAGCCAAGCCAACGGGATTGAAGAACCCTTGAGCCAAGTCTTCCTCAAACAGGTAGAACACCTGTCGACCTGTCTCAGCTTCCCATGCCAACTGCGCACGAAGATTGGCGAGTTGGTCAGCGCGGAACCCTTCGTTTCCACGGGCAGGAGTAGCAAAGAGAAGGTTCTTGATTTGCCACCCGTCATCACCAACACGGTCAAGGTGGTTCTTGGACTCTTCCTCGGGTGTAGGCATACGAACCTTGATGTTATTGGCTTCAAACAGTTGGTCCGCGAGCTTCTCGGTTCTGAATCCCTCATCAGTCTGAACGATGAGGCGGATGTAGAGAGCATTCAACGCGAACTCGGTTGTCAAGTAGTCACGCAAGATGTTGCGAGCATCAGCGCTGAGGTGAGGTGCGTACTCACGCAGCACTTGTCTACGAGCCTTGATAGCAAGTTGAACGAACGACTGATAGGACAGCACCTCAGTGAAGTAGCGTTCTTCCCACGCAGCACGGTCAAGGTCTCTGTGTAGCTCGCGGTGCTTCATCATCGCTCCAACAGCAGCAACGTTGGTGTAGCCGAAGTTTCGGAACGGCGTGTTGAGTAGTTTGTATGCGCGTGAGGTTCGTGTGGCGGTAAGACGTGTCTCACTCCACAGTTGCGGGATGACTAACCTCTTCTGCTCTTCCAATGGAAGGTGAGCACGTGCCTCTATGAGGTGGGCTTCTACTTGGCGTAGGTGAGCACTGCTTCCGTGAAGGCGAGTCACCCATCTTGATTGACCGGTCATGGTTCTCCATTCGTGAAAGCAAGGGGTTTACCTTCACTCTTTGTTCCTATCGGCGTCTTATCGGGAAAGACGAAAAACCCCACTCCACGGTCTGTGGGTGGGGTTTCGGAGAGTGGTCAAGGTCGGTGCTGCTCTGCGCCGATTCCTGCTGAGCCTGAACGAGTCTCAATGAGGATGCCTTGCTCATGAGCGTCATCGGAGATGATCCCGGCTGAACCGCTCTTCTGTTCTATGAGAGTTCCGGGTTGGGCTTCGTTTGATTGAAGCTTGTGGTCAACGGTCATCTCATGTTCGGTTGGGATGCTTGTTCCGCAGCCTGTGAGCGTGATGAGTAGCGCGATAGCGGCAGCGGCAGTGGTAAGTCGTTTCATGGTGGGTCTCCTTCGGTTGGGGTCTCTTCTAATATCGGCACTTCGCCGGAGATCGAACGGAAACGGTTCACCTCCCCAACCGTAGAAGGGGAGGTGAACCTGACCAACGGAGCCGGATACCCGAAGGGATCAACATGTCCACCTTCTATATCGGCAGAACGCGACCGGAACGAACGTCACTGAGTCAAAAACTTCAAGAGTTCCGCATCAGCGCCAACCGAGCATGCTCTTCACCTGAGAAGGGTGGTCGCGAAGCATGGTCTCAACCGCAGAGACATCGTCTGACATCCCCAATCGGGTGGCGACCATCGTGGGGGATTCCAAGATATGAGAACGAGCCGCTGTGTGAACATCAGCGTTGTCATCGTCCGTGAGAGTCCAAAGCACCTCAGAATGCGTATTCGGATTGCCCGCGACGTTCATACGAACTGAGGATTCCTCAGCTTTCGCAAGACGAGACAGCGCCTCAGTGGGAGTGTTGGGATTGCCCGCGACAGCGACACGGATCATGTATCCCTCATCCTCCGCGAGATGAGACAACGCCGTGGCGGAGGTTGTCCTCGGACTAACGGCTACCCAATAGCGAACGTTGCGGTCGTTCGACCTTGCGAAATATCCGTATGCGAACTCGGGGTCATGATGAGCAGCAACAACATACGGGATGTAGTCAATCGGTGAAGGGTCACGCACTCCCTTCACTGACTCAGAGAGAAGCTCACGAAGAGACTCCCGATTGTCAGCCTCTCGGGAGAGGAGAGCAGAACGCTTGTAGTCCCTGTCATCTATCGCCTTGGACGCAGCAGCACGAACCTGCTTGATTCCCTCCGGAGTGATTGCGAAGTCACTTTCAGCTTCGCGTAGCGCCGTAGCAGTAGCTGTCGTGGGGTTAGAAGTATGCGCAGCTTGCGCCTTCGTGAGTGCTTCTTTGGCATGCCCCGAGCATCGGGGTCTTGGTTGTGCGTAACACATGGTGTTGTCCTTTCGTAGTGGGTCACCTTAGATATCGGCAGATCCCGTCCGTAACGGACAGACCTCCAACCGTCAGATGAGGTGATGGGAAAAGAGGCACTTTCCTTGGAGCGGGACGGTCACATGTCCCTGACGACCGTGAAAGGGATTACGCCGCATCCGCCGACCGCTCCCGGATGAACCCCTCTACCGCAGCAACGAACTCCACATCACGAGCCACATGACGAACCTCAGTGCTCAACAGCCCCCCCTCAGCAGTCAGCCACGACACACACAGCACCACAGCACCACCAACACACGCCTCACACCGGCAATCCACCACAGACGCATCAAACGTCACATGCGCAGCGAACCCACCCACAAGCAGCGTCAACGACCACGACACGTCAGAGAACATCACCGGCAGCATGTGCTCAACAAACGTCGCCACATACGACGTCGACGCGGAACGCTCAACCGGCAGCGTCTCAACACGCCCCAACCGGGAGCAAGCAAAGAACTCCACAGAAGCAGCGGAGGAAGGGAAGTCAATCAGATTCATCGTGAACAAGGTCTCTATGTCCTCTAACCCCCTACAGGGTGAGGATCGTAACCGCAGAGCGCGGGAGACGTTGTTCAGTTGAGTACATCTCAAGATAACACACAAAAGTTACGTAAGTCAATACCAAGCCTCAAATAACTTATCTGAGTGTCCGTGCCTACCTCTACGGTCGACGTACCCAAGAAGGAGCACACCATGAACGAAACCCAAGCCGAACGACGCGGACACACCTTCCTCCCCGCAGAGACCACCATCCCGGCGCTCTACTCCACCGAAGAAGTCCGAGCCGGGAACAAGATGCTCACCCTCCACTACTTCATCGGAGAGAGCCATTGGTACCTCTGCGAACTCGACCCCACCACCGGGATCGGCTTCGGATGGGCGATCCTCTCCGGGAACATCCAAGACGCGGAGTGGGGATACGTCTCCCTCGAGGAATTGGAGACCCTCAACTTCCGAGGCTTCATCGTGGAACGCGACACGGATTGGAACCCCTGCCCCGCACGAGAAGTGCTGCCACCGAAGGCATGGAACTTCGACTGACCTCAACGAAAGAACCCCCACCTGATTCAGGTGGGGGTTCTTTCGTGTGCGGCTACTTCGCCAACACCTTGTCAAGCGTCTGACGCAGCTGCTCATTCTCTGACCGAGCAACAAGCAACTCAGAGTTCAGGCGACCGATCTCCTTCGCAAGCACCTCAGGGGGGAGCTTCACAAGAACGAACGGATCCGTCATGTCCGCATCCGCAGGGTCAACCGCAGCAGCAGGGCGACCACGACGAGAAGCATTCACCGTGCCGTCCTCGTTCATCCACCCAATCTTGATGAGAGCCGAACGGGGGATAGCCCACCCCTCAGCGCCGCCTACGCTCGCCCCGTACTCCTGAAGCGCCTCACGGTTCTTCTGCGTGTAGAAGGAACCGGTGGTGCGTCCAACCAAGTCCGCTGCCTCTGCGAGGTTGTAGATCTCATCGCTGCTCATAACTTACATAGTAACGAAATAAGTTATGAGCAGCAACGATGGAATACTCACTCTGTGACGGTAGGGGGAGCCGCTTGAGGCGCCGTGGTGATGTCTGTGCTGCTGTCGTAGACGAGAGGCTCACCGTCGTTGTAGCTCGGGTCAACGATCTCTATGCGGAGCGTCTGAGGGTTCCATACCTTGTTTCCCTCGCTGTCAAAGGAGAAGTGAGGCTTGTTGCCCTTCACGCGAACACAGGAGTTCTCGGTGGGGTGGACAGCAGGAAGACCGCCAACAAGCTTCTGAGGTTCACCGTCGCATCCTGAGACAAGGTCGAAGGTGTCAGCCGTGTTTGGGCTGCTGATGTACGCGGTCACGTATGACTGCTGCTGTCCGATTGCTCCGGACATCTGAAAATCATGTTGAAGCTGCGTGCCGTTGATGAGGGTCGCACCGGAAACGGCAGCGAGAGCGGCGAGAAGCGTCGTAGCGACGATGGTTTCAAGTAAAGAGGGCATGAGGGTAGTCCTTTCTGTGTAGGGGTAAGAGGGGGAGCACGCAAAGAGAGAGACCCTGAACCGGCATGCTCAGAACGGTTCAGGGTCTCAGTCTTGTTAGGCGGTTGCTCTACGGCTTAGGGCGAACAGTGCTCCACCGAAGATGAAGATGCCGACACCGGCAATCCCAATCATCCATAGAGTGCTGCTATCAAGACCGGTCTTCGCAAGAGGCTCATCCACCACAGGTGTGTCAGTCACAGGTGGTGTGACAACCGTTGGAGGCTCCACAACAGGAGGAACAACCACAGGTGGCGTCACTACCGGTGGAGTCACTGCTTCAAGAGTCTTGGAACAAGAAGCGAAAGCAGGGTCAAGGTACTCGTGAAACTCAAACTCGTAGACTGCTTCACTCTCACCGTTGTAAGGCGCTGTGAAGGTCACAGGTGCTGTCGTAGCAGTGATGGAAGTGAAGTCATCTGACACAACGTAGGTGCGGTCAGAGAAGTCCACAGGCGTGTCACTCACAACTTCGCCGTTCAAGCTCCATGAGAGAGCCGTGTTGAACACTGTCCACATGTAGGTAAGAGGTGTCACCTCGGGGTTGAACATGTTGATGGTGAAGAGTTCGGAACCCCAAGCGTCATCATTGTAGGTGTAGGAGTCGAAACCGTACTCACTTCCGTCATTCAACTCGGCAGGGATATCAAGTGAGGAACTGAACTGAACCTCGGAAACAAGCTGACCATCAACAACACGAGCATCCACGATGGAACAGGTAGTTGAAGCCCAAGCAGAGTTACCTTCACCTGTTCCACCGTCAACAGGAATCTCAGGTCCTCGTGGGGAAGTTGTGGTGTGTTGGTTGGAAAGATCCAAGCCCCACACCTCACCACCGTTACATACTTCGCCGGGTTCGCAGACAACATCGGTGAAGTGAGCAAGGTCAGCAAGGAACTGTGAGTAGTCACCGAACGCGTTCGCAACGGTATATTGGTAGATGTCCTCGCCAATCTTCACTTCAATCACTGCGAAGATTCGTGCTTCGTACATCACGGCGTTCAACACACCATCGGTGTTCACGGTTCCGGTTGGGTTCAGAGTGAACTTCGCGGTGATGTTCTTCCCTGTGCTTGTGAAGTCGTTGTCTGAGAGGTCAGCGTCAACACCGAAGAGAGTGTATTCAGGCATGTGGGTAGAGGCTCCACCAAGACCTTCATATGGACTCGTGTAGGTCTGACCAAGCAGACCATACGCTGTTGGGTTCAGTGTTTCACCGTAGAAGCCGATTACTCGGAACTCAGGGTTCACTTTTCCACCCTGCGGGAAGGTGTTGAAGAAGTTGAAGTCAACCTCATACTCACGGGAAGCCGTAGATGGTGAGGAAGGGTCAATCAGAACAGCGGAGTCCGCACGGTGTCCTTGTGGGGCTGCGTAGTCCCAATCGGTACGGAACTCGCCAAGAGTGACGTGTGGGGCTGAGATGTTCGCAGGGAGCGGGTCAGCATCAGCAGGAACGGTAGCGGGAGCCAAATCGCGATAGGTGAAGTCCTTACAGTCCACGGTGTCTGCTTCAAAATCCGAGATACAGATCGTGTCACGGGCAGGAACGTAGTCATTCGCAGGAGCGACAGCAAACGGTAACTGACGTGCCTCAGGAGCAGGGGTTGGAACGGGCGCAGGAGCGGCTTCTTCTTCAACAGGAGCTACCGGAGTAGCCTCCGCCTCTTCTTCGGCTACCACAGGCTCGACAGGAGCCGTAGGAGTGCCGTTCATGTAGTCACTGTTGATTTGGTTGTAGGTGCTGATGACCTCAGCAGGTTCGCCTTGGTTCACAATCGCCACGACTGTTCCGTTCACAAGCACTGTGTCTGTGCCGTCATCGTTACGTGTGGTGGATACGGCGAAGGAAAGGTTGGATGCGGTGGCAGCTACTTCCTCGGCTACGGCTTGACGGTCATCACATAGCTCGTCGTTGACGGTGCCTGTGAGGTTGTAGGTTTCCCATTCACAGGGAGCAGCGGTTTCACCTGTTGCTGCTACGGCTGCGGTGATGGGTGCTGTGGTGATTAGTAGTGCTGCGACTACGGCAGCGAGAGCGGGTTTCGTCGCTCTGAGTTTTCTAAGTCTCATAGGATCCTCCGGTGGTCAAGCGAACGGGGTTGTTCGCCTCTACAAGTAGTTATCGGCAAAAAACGGAAATGCGGGCGGGACAAGATCACGTCCCCTGCCAATTCCCGGTCAGAACCTGCCAAAGAGAACCCCGCCTGTGTTGGAGGTCACAGGCGGGGTACAATCACGCGGCTTCGTGACGGAACAAGTTGAAATCACTCGCGTGTCTTTCTCCAAGAGCTACAAGGCTCCAAGTGAGTTCCTTCACTCGCTCATACTGTTCAGGAGTCAGAACCCCCGGAGTCTTCGCAAGTAGCTGAGCGGCTTCGATGTAGTCTCCGGTTTCAATCAGATACTCAAAGCACACATCGCCAACCGGATGACGGTCTATCGCAAACTTGCGAACGAAGTAGCCGTGAACGATGCCTCTCCATGCTGCGTCTGAGTTCAGGATGCCCTTTGAGCTTCCACTGTGGATGAACAGAGCTTCAACGAGAGAGGCGCGGTCTCGGGGTAACGCACAGTCGATGTTGTTACACATTTCAAATCACCTCCATCACTCTGTTGTTCTGATGACGGATATCGGCTGCGCACGTGCGGCAGACGTAGAGCGTGATGTTGTCGCTGTCTGTGATGACCTCACCGATTCCTCGGATGATGCCGTAGCACTCATCACACTCGTAGCCGTGGTGAGTAGTAGAACGAACTACCTCTTCCACCTCATAGCGATATGACTTAGCCATGTCAGTTGCCACCACCGATGGTTGCTGAACCGAAGCCGTAGATGGTCTCGCCTTCTTGGTAGGTGGTGACGGTGTCTTCGTCTTGTGATGAGGCGTTCGCTACACCGCTTGTGGTTGTGATGCCTGTCACAAGCAGAATCGCTATGACAGCAATCCATGCTTTCTCGCGAGCGATTTCAAAGACGTTGCTCCAAGCGAAGGACAAGTTGGAAGGTGCTACTACCTCATCGGAGATGGTGTCGTAGTGTTCACGTACTTGGCTTACTGCGGAACGATTGAAGTTGGTCATGATGGTCATGTTGTTTTTCCTTGGTCAGAGTTTGCTCACCCTCCTTGGGTGGGCATAGTTATGTACTAACGACGTCTGATCGGGAAAAACACAAAATGCGGGTGGAGACGGCATCCAACGAAAGAACCCCTCCACCAAAACAGGTAGAGGGGTTCAGGGGAGTGGCGAACTCTTCAAGTTTTTGAATCCGCAGAGCGCGGGAGCTACTACAGATCAGTCAGACTTCTGTACGCGGATCAACGACCTGTACCGGTGCGCAGCCGTCGCCAACTCTCGAAGTTTTTAACTCGCCACGTCAGACACACGAACCGACACACCAAGACGAGAAGCAAGTGCTCCACGCACAAGGTCATCATCGTCTCCCATCAAACGCTGAACCACACCAAAGGGAGCGTTCGGGTTCTTCAAGACCTCAGCACGCACCCTGCTGCTCCAATGAGATTCAAGCGAACGCAGCACACTCTGAGAAGCGCGAGGATGACGAGCCACATGGAACGGAACGAAGTCACTCATCGGAGCGATACTCAACGCTGTCTTCAAGGCGAGAGTGACCGCCTTCTTCGGAGCGTTTGGGTTGAGCACCACCCATCCCAAAACGTAGATGTTCTTGACGGTGGAGAGAGTAATGAGATCCGCAGCACGAGTGTGAGCGTGAGAAGCAACAGCGTTACGCACTGAGTGCTCGGCGCTACCTACTAACAGGTGGAGGATACGTCCGGATGCCTCAGGGTGCGTTGCTATGGCTGTGAGCGCCTTGGGGTGGGTTTCTGTCTTGGCTGCTTCGTAGAGGATGTGTTCAGGGCACGCAGGGTTGCTGAGGGCTTTGAATCGCACGTAGGGAGATTCGTCTGCGATGAGGAATCTGAACATGCGTTCTTCTCGTGCTGTCAGGGGAGTGGTGGTCTCTTCATTGAGTGTGGTGATCGTTGTTTTCATGGTGTCCTCCGGTGGTTTGCTTCGTTACTCGTACTATCGGCAAAACACGAAGCAAAATGCGGGTGGAGACGGGACAGGATCACGTCCTTGACTCAATTCCCGGTCAAGGCGATGGGGGAAGAAACCCTGCCTGTGTTGGAGGTCACAGGCAGGGTAGGAGGTTCAAGCAACAAGGTCGCTATCAAACTCCGCATAGGGGAAGTAGCCGATGTAGCTGAGTCCCATGTTGTCCGTGCTCATCAGCAGCGCAACATCCATAGGGCTGATACCTTCCTCACGGAAAGCCTCAGCAACGGCAGCAGATATCAGAGAGGTTGAGTTAGCAACGAAACCAACACAGGTTACTCCGAACATCCCGCGACCGGAGTATCCAACGTGTGCTCTCGCATCGGAATCGTAAGGTTGTAGCGCCTCAACTACGCGTTCAATCTTGTCTTGTGTGAATCTCATTTCAGTCATCATGTTGTCCTTGGTCATGTGAGCGGACTGCTCACTGTCTCTGTGGAAGGAGTCGAACCTTCACTGAACCGCTACTCAGGCGGATTCCTCTACCGGTTGGGATACACAGAGGGGAGCCACCCCAAAGGGTGATGGTCGTTATAGGAGAACGGTTACGCGATCCGCGTCAGTGCCGTTCCATCGCGTCTCAAACCCGTTCGCCTCGAAGACAGCAACAGCCGCAGCAACCCTTTCTAAGTCACCACCATGAAACAGTGAGAGTTCGGTCACGGGGTATGTGTTTTGAACGGACTCTTCTACGTACTCATCCTCTTCGTAGTCAAAGTCCAACTCGTCTTCCCACACGGTTAGCGTCAGGTGACTGCCAAACATGTTCCATGACCAACTTGGGTCACTACCGTGCTGTGTCACGAGAATCTCCGCAAGATAGGTGTCCACACTCAGGTCAACGCTGAGCATCTCGGGAAGGTTCGTGCATCCGTAACAGCAAGCTCCTTCGCCCATATACCACTTGATGCCGAGCGCTTCAATCTCAGCGACCGCCTTGGTGAAGAGTTCTTCCTTGGTGTGAGTGCTCATGGTCTTTGCGTCCTTTGGTCTTGGTGATCACCCTCCTTGGGTGCTCATAGTTATGTACTAACGAATGTCCGAATGGGAAAGTACACATCTTGGAGACACTTCACCATCGCGATAGATCGAGTTATATAACTTACCATAAGTCTTAAAATAAGCTCAGAAATCGAACACACGAAAGTTGCCCCTCACTCAACGAAGAGCAAGGGGCAACCGAAGCAACAGCTGAATCAGTAGTTGAGATACACGCGAACCGCGAACACCCCATCCCACGCAGTGTGAAGACCCGCCTCACGGAACGCACTCACAACCTCACTACCGTCCCTCGTGAAGTTGACCCACAGAACATCAGCAGGTTCACCCACACTCCAAACCACAGGAGCGCCGTCAGGCACATCTAAAGCAGCACAGACATCACAACACGCGGCAAGACGAGTAGTAACACCTCGCTCCATCAACAGGCGCTCAGCAGCGCTCACACGGGCATCAAGAATCGAACTCATCAGAGAACTCCAATCAATCAGGGAAACAAGGAGGGATACCTTGTTCTGACATCTCTAACGAGCAGAACCAACGAACCAACACGAACCCACACCGGGACGGTTCCACGTCCCCAACGACCGGGAATAGAAGTGATTCAAAAAGAAGAAGCCCCCACCCAACGAAGGGCAAGAGCTTCAAGTAGATGAGTAGAACTACATCAGGATGTCTCGGAAGCAGCCATGAACAGCGAGTAGTCAAGCAGCGAGAACGCCACAGCCAACACACTCTCCGACGAAGCACGCAGACCCTCCGCCCGCAAAATGCCCTCAGCGACCCGGAACGAGGCATCAGACGGCACAGAATCCGCAGAACGCATCAACACAAGCAAATCCTCCCTGTGAGCCTCATACGCCCGCACAGAACGAGCATCCGAAAGAAACGAGATCACACCCGGATCGTTCACAAGAAGATTCACCATACCCACCAAGATACGAACAACATCAGACACCGGGACGGCTCTACGTCTCTGAATAATTCCCGGTCGGAGCGGGTGAGAAGAACCCCGCCTGATGGACGACAAGCGGGGTTCAGATTGTGAGGCTACTCATTCCGAGAAGTAGCGGAAGGCGGGGCCGTGCGATACGTCAGTCCCACAGCCCATCAAAGTCAACTTGTTTGATGATGCGTACCTTGTCATCACCAACAGTTTCTGCTGCTACCGCTGCCTCATCAGTATCAGGGATATGGCGTCTCACTTCACGCACATGCCCGATGACACTACTGCCGGGTTCAGGGGTGAAGATTCTTGTCTCTATGATTTCCATTCTGTTGTCCTTGCGTTATCACGGTGAGCATCATGCCCACTGACCCCGTGGCGGGACTCAAACCCGCAACCTCCTGCTCCGCAAGCAGGTGCTCTATCCAATTGAGCTACACAGGGAGGGAACACCCGAAGGGTGCTACCGCTCAACCTTCTGTGTAGTAATCCACAGCAGTGGCTTTGAAAGTCTGATAAGCAGCGTCAAAGAGTTCCACGCCGTTGAAGTCTTCAAAGTACGCAAGTATCTTCGCGTCAAAGTCTTCATCGTTCACAACAGGGAAGCGAACATCAAGTATAGGAAGCTCCCAATCAAGTTCGTTCAGTTCGGCAACAGTGGTGATGCGAGGTGTGGTAGTCATTTCGGTTTCCTTCGGTCGGAGTGAACAACCGTTTCGTTGTTCTTCCTTATCTCTAACGGATGTCCGAATGGGCAAAGTACAGATTCCGGATACGTCGGAATCCAACCGGGATAGTTCCACGTCCCTCGCGACCGGGAAAAGAAGTACTCCCGAAACAAGGTATCCCCTCAGTCATCACAACCAAGGGGATACCAAGAATCAGACAGCAGCAGCATCAAGCATCAAAAGAGAAACCAATCGCGGTGATGCGAGGACTAAAGAAAGAACTCCTACCTGTCGCTACTCCATCAAAAACAAGTGGAACGACATCATCACGGTAGACATCCCTCCTGAGTGACTTCAAGAGAGAGCGACTGAACACGCCTTCTCCTACCACGTCAAACCACAGCGTCTTCGTAGGAGTGGGAAACATCCAATCAGGAACATCCTCAACATAAGTCTCGTAATCCACTGAACGCTGCGCAGGGTCGGCAGCGAACCTCATCGCGAAGTGTCTCTCAATCTCTTCTCTGTCTTGTGTGTTCATGGTGTACTCCAAAGGTCATAGAACACATCCGACTGATGCGCTCACTACCTATATCGGTAGAAACACAAGAATGCGGATGAGCAAGGGATGAAGCGCCAACACAGGTAGACACATCCATCGGGGGAAAAGTAGACACTGTTCACACGTGGAGACACTTCAAACATCAACACCGAAGAGAAGCAACAGCACCGGCAGACGCCCACGACCACACACGAGGGGAGTGCCCATCCTGTCCAACCGGGGAAGTCTTCTGATGAACACACCCGCACACACAGTCAACAAACACCGCCTACACGGAAGGGGATAAACCCCTCCCGCACAGCAAACCCCTCCAAGGAGGGGCACTCCCCACCAACCACCACCCGCAACAAGCACCACGCCTACCGGCACCCACACCGCAACCCGCAACACCCAACCGCAAGCCCCGTCCTACAACACCCGCAAAATGCGGATGAACAACGCAGCCCTCAACCGCAGCACCGCAACCGGGGAAGCAACATCACCCGCAACGAGTACTCACAAGCCCGCAACATCAGAAGCAAAATGCGGGTAGCCACCGCAACACCACCGCAAGCAAAATGCGGGTGGATCAGAACAAGGAGAGCATAGAGCTACTCCTGACCATAGCGGTTGGCGACCGCGAGGGAGACGACCGACGACGGGAAGGAGAAGCGCGACGCTCTCCTTGTTCTGATGGGCAACTGATCTATCAGTTGTCTGCTCCCGAAGGGAGCCTCCACCCTCATTCGCTATCAGTAGGTATCACCAACATCAGAACAAGGAGAGTGAACCTATGAAAGACAGGTGATGGGGTTGGAAGAAGGGGGAGATCAGAAGAGGTGGATGAACCCCTTAAGAAGAGAAGAGATGAGTTATCTCGTATATAACCAAGAGCGCTGCTGTTCGGGGTGGGGTTCCGGTAGTACGTGAATGGGGGTGGGTGTCGCTATCCTCGGTCCGCGCGTGGTGTGGGGGTGGGCAGTTCTTGGGGCTGTTGCCGGTAGGGGATCTCGGCGGCTGATGCTTGCTCCACACCACGCCTTCCCTTGCCGCAGGGTCTCGGGGACATAGAGACTGTCCCAACCATCTATCAGACTGTCCAAACGGGCGTAGGTGTTAAAACGGGTGTTAATATGGTTGCGAAGTGGCTCCGATGCCCCGAGAAGCCCGGTAAATCAGGGGTAGCAGTGTATCGGTTCAAATCCCACCGTCACCGCCATGAAAGCCCCCGAGAGATCGGGGGTTTTCGCGTATCCGGCGTAAGTCCGGGGTATCGCCATGTCTGTCACCTCAGGTACGTTAACCCGTACTCAGGTGTACGACATAGGAGTTGCCATGACCAGATTGATCGTCAGCATGTGGACGACCGTCGACGGCTATGTCGCCGGACTCGATGACTCCATGGACTGGCTTCGCGCCGATTCCGACCTCATGGACTACGAGCTCGACCTCGTGGAGAACGCGGGTGCTCTTCTGCTCGGCCGGATCACGCACGCCGACTTCGCCTCCTACTGGCCGGCCGTCGCCGCCGGAGAGGTCGACGCCGACGAGGGCAATCGGCGCTACGCTCGCCGCCTCGATCAACTCGACAAGTTCGTCGCCTCTCGCTCGGGCGACGTCGCCCCCTGGCCGGAGACCCGGCACGTCGAAGAGGTGAGCGCCAGCGAAATCCAGCGCATCAAGGATCACGCGGACGGCGACGTGGTCGTCTACGGCAGCCTCAGCCTGATCTCGACGCTCAACGCGTTGCACGCGATCGACGAGTTCCACCTCGTCGTCAACCCCGTTCTCCTCTGCCAGGGCAAGCCCGTCCTCGGCGCAGACCAGCCTCCGACTCCGCTGGAGCTGCGGGAGTGCCGTCCGTTCTCCTCCGGCGCGGTGCTGCTTCGGTATGCCGCGCGGGGCTGAATGATCTGGAGGTCCAGCGCGCTGTTACCAACAAATAACTCATTAACTGTTGGTATCCTGAGGGAATGGCCACGGATACGGCGTTCCCCTCGATACCGATCGAGGGGGTCTCGCACGAGACCTTCGAGTGGGTGCCGCGCGCTCCGGAGGTGTTCTCACGCGCCGACGTGGCGCGGCAGACAGGTCCGTACGACGCGACCGTGACAGCGCCGATCGCTCAGTGGCATCCCCGGCTCTCCGGCGAAGACGCGGCCGACGTCGAAGATGCCACCCGTCAGCTGGTCGAGTTCGATCAGCATGCGCAGAAGAAGCTCGGCACGGACAATCCCGCCCTCGGGCCGATGACCGCGATACTGCTGCGCACGGAGTCGGCATCGAGCTCCCAGATCGAACACCTGACGACCTCGGCGAAGCAGCTCGCCCTGGCCGAGATCGACGAAGGCGACAAGGCGAACGCTCTGACGGTCGTCGGCAACGTCCGCGCCATGGAAGCTGCGCTCCAGATGGCCGACGACATCAGTCAGGACTCCATCCTCGCCATGCACCGTGCGCTGCTCACGCACCAGCGCGGCCTCGAGCACGAGGCCGGCCGCTACCGCCAGGAGCAGGTCTGGATCGGCACGGGGAATGCCGGCCCTCGCTTCGCGACGTTCGTCGCCCCGCACCATGACCGCATCCCCGAAGCGGTCGCGGACCTGGTCGCCTTCATCGACCGCCAGGACGTCTCGGTCTTGGTTCAGGTCGCGGTCGCGCACGCCCAGTTCGAGACCATCCACCCGTTCGTCGACGGCAACGGCCGCACCGGACGTGCGCTCGCGCAGTCGATCCTGCGCAACAAGAAACTCGTCGGCTCCACCGCCGCGCCGATCTCGGCGGGGCTTCTCGTGGACACCGAACGCTACTTCGCGGCCCTCGGCGCGTTCCGTGACGGGGACGCCGGCCCCATCGTCCATGAGTTCGCGATGGCCGGCCGTATCGCTGCGAAGACGGGCACGCGGCTCGTGGACGACCTGGCGGAGCAGCTCGACGAATCCCGCCAGAAGATGAAGGGCATCCGTGCGGACGCCGCAGCCTGGAAGGTGCTCCCGCACCTGGTCGGCCAGCCTGCGGTGAACACGAAGTACCTCATGGCCGAGCTCGGCCTGGGTGAGATGGCGGCGCTGCGCGCGCTCGACGCGCTGACCGCGCGGGGAGTGCTCACCGAGACGACGGGGAAGGGTCGCAATCGGGTCTGGCAGCACCGCGGGATCCTCGGGGTGCTCGACGCGTATGCCGCGGAGATCCGCCGCATGGCCGCGCACTGATCACTTCGTCCGAAGGAGAGCACGCGCCCTCGCGGTCGACGAGAACCGGGTCGGTCAGAGGGCGCCGGTGCCGGTGTAGGCGGACACGGTGCGGTCGGCGAGCAGCGGGATGATCGTGCCGACGGCGATGCGCTGGAAGTGCGCGCTGTCACGGTGCGCCTGGAAGGCGGCGGCATCGACGTAGCGCTCCGCGATCGTGAACCGCGTGGGCTCCTCCAGGTCACGCGCCACGGTGTAGGAGATGTTGCCTGCTTCGGCGCGACTCGCCTCGGCGAGCTGCGGGAGCAGCGTCGCGACCTCATCGGCGGTGTCGCTCGTCGCCGTGTACGTCGCGATCACAGTGAAGTGCGTTGTCATTGCTGTTCCTTCTTGTATGTCCAGAGAGCGCGAGCGCTCGTCGAGACACCGGTCGCGCCGCACGCGAGCGCGGCGATCACATCACGGGGAGTCGAGATGAATCCGCCTGCCAGCACAGGGCTGACCGTCATGATCGGCTCGTCTCGGATATAGGGGAGCACCGGCGCGGGCATGATCTGCACGTAGCCGGGCTGCGCCGAGGCCACCGCCTGGGTCGCACGGGGGAGATTCAGCCGGTCGGTGACGAAGAGCTTCTGGACCGCGACCATCTGACGCGCCTGCACCCGGGAGATGATCGTCCCTCGGGTCGTCACGGTCCCGTCGACGCCGATACTCGCCAGGAAGTCGATGCCGCCCGCGTCGCTGGCGAGACCCGCGATCGAATCGAGATTCACGAAGACGAACCGCCCCTTCTCTCGAAGCCCGGAGACGAGCGATTCCAGAGAACGCAGATCGGCGTTCGCCAGGATGCACGCAGGCGCATCCGTCGCGGTGAAGGCCTCGATGTCATCCGCGGTGAACAGCGATGCGATCACCGGCCGACACCGGAGGAGCCTGCTGAGCACGCCCCTCCGGTGTTCCAAAAGCTCCATCACGTCAGCGTATTACGGCAGCCCGAGCTTCCCCGGGTTCAGGATGTTCTTCGGATCGAGGGCTGCCTTGACGGTGGACAGCACCTCGAATCCCGCGCCGAGCGACGCCGCCATGTACGGCGCACGCAGAAGACCCACACCGTGGTGGTGGCTGAGCGTCGCGCCGTGCTTCACGATGACGGCGTTCGCCGCATCCCAGGCCGCGCGGTACCAGTCGGCACGGTCCTCGACGGCGACGTCGCCGCGCAGGCTGAAGTACAGGCAGGCGCTGTCGACGTACGCGTGCGACTGGTGCGCCGATCCCGCGAGCGTCCCGGGGACGCCCTGCAGTGCCGCGACGACCTCCTCGTAGATCGCCGGCAGGTCACGCCAGACGCCGATCATCTCCAGGGTGTCCGCCACGAATCCCGGGCCCTTCGTGAAGCCCTCGGCGCTCTTGCCGGTCAGGTAGCGCGTGTCGAGCCAGCGCTCGAAGATCGCGTCGCCGTCGAGCTCGGTCCCGCCCGTCTCCGCGCAGGCCGCAGCCGCGATCTCCAGGCCGGCGTCGACGATGCCCGCGGCGCCCTCGTCGGCGATGAGCAGCACCGCCTGATCCGGGATGTCGAACTGCACGCCGCTCTCCAGCGCGTCGTACAGCCGCAGCGCCGCGGGCGTCGCGCCCCGCTGCATGATCTGACGGCACGCTTCCAGGCCGGCGGCGAAGTCCGCGAAGCCGTACGCGATCGCCCGACCGTAGTCCGGCAGCCGCTCCAGCTTGAAGCGAATCCGGGTGATGACGCCCAGGGTTCCCTCCGAGCCGATGAAGAGCTGCAGCAGATCCGGTCCGACCGCGGCACGAGCGGTGCCGCCGAAGGTGGCGAGGGTGCCGTCGGCGAGGACGACGTCCATGCCCACGACCATGTCCTCGATCTTGCCGTAGCGCGTCGAGAGCTGACCGGCGCCGCGGCAGGCGACCCACCCGCCGACCGTGGAGATCGCGTAGGACGACGGCCAGTGCCCTGTGGTCATCCCGTAGTCGCGCTGGATGGTCTCCTCGAAGATGTCACCGAAGACGCCGGCCTCGACATCGACGATCTGGCTCTCCGCATCCCACGAGACGATCCTGTCGAGACCGCACACATCGAGGACGATCCCGCCGCGCAGGGGAAGCGCTGCGCCCGTGACGTTCGAGCGTCCCGCGGAGACGGTCACCGGGATGCCGTGCGCCGACGCGACGCGCATGACAGCCTGCACCTGCTCGGTGGTCGACACCTTGACGATGACGGCGTCGATGACGGCGGGCGCACCGCTGGTCTCGGCGATCATGGTGCGCGCCCACCAGTCACGGGTGCCCGCGATGACGTCCGCCTGCGCCGTGAGGACCTCATCGGCCACTTCGCGCAGCTCGGCGGTCACGGCATCAGGGACCGCCACCACATCGGCGGCGAGGGAGGCCGCATCGGCCGCTGCCGCAGACTCCGGCGCCCAGTGCGGAGGTGTCGGGGCACCCACCACATAGTTCCCGCGGTTGTATCCGCGCTTGACGGCTTCCTTGCTGATCATGCCTTGTCTCCCATCAGGATGGCCTTCTCTGTGGCGACCGCGGCGCGGTAGCCCGACACCTGCGCGTCGCGCTCGATGTCACTGAAACCCAGCTCGCGCTGGAGGAGCTCGGCCACGCGGGGCGCGGCCTCAGCCGACGCGTCACGGGCCTGGATCCGGCTGCGCGTGCGGCGCGCCAGGATGTCGTCGACGTTGCGGGCCATCTCGTGACGGGCCGCGTAGACGACCTCCGCCTCGAGGTAGGGGAGCCCCGCGACCAGAGGCGTGCTCAGCGACGGGTCGTCGGCGATCAGCTGCCCCAGGAACGCGGCCTCCGTGCCGTAGCGCTCACCGAAGTGCGCACGGATGCCCCCGGATGCCACGACGGCCTCCGGATCGTAGCCGGCAGAGCCGAGCAGGTACGCGTCCTTCGTGCGCACACGGCGACGTTCACCGAGCACCTTCTGCGCCGCATCCACCGTCTGCTCCGCCATGTGACGCGCCGTCGTCAGCTTGCCGCCGACCACCGTGACCAGGCCGTCGGCGTCGGTGCGGATCTCGTGGTTGCGCTTGACCTCGATCGTCTTCCCGCCCGGGGGAGCGACCAGCGGCCGCGTGCCAGCGATGCTGCCGAGCACCTCTTCCGGCTTGATCTCGGTGTTCAGCGCCACCTGGGCGCCGTCGAGCAGGAAGTCCAGTTCGTCCCGCGTGCAGTGCACGTCGTCCAGATCGCCCTGGTAGTCCTCGTCGGTCGTCCCGAGATACGCGGTGTCGCCCCAGCGCGTGATGGTCGCACGGCGGTTGCGTCCCGGAACGGGGATGGTCACGGTGCAGTCGTTCTGGATCTTCACCCAGGGCACGGCGACGTGCACGCCCTTGGCGGGGCGGATGTTCGGCACGTCGGTCCCGGGCTTCGTCCCGTCCCAGTCGCGCAGCCACGACCCGACGGCGATGACGACCGCCCGTCCGCGGACGTCGATGGACTCGCCGTCCGTCTCGACGACCACTCCGGCGACTTTTCCGCCCTCGCGCCGGACATCGGTGACCTTCGCGCCGTTCAGGATCGTCGCGCCGTGGAAGGCCGCCGTCCGTGCGATCGTCAGTGTGAGTCGTGCATCGTCCGCCCGGGCGTCGTAGTACATGAAGCCGCCGTCGAGGTTCTCCGCCTTGAACGTGGGGCAGTGCGCGAGCACCTCGTTCTTCGACAGCTTCTGGTGCAGGATGCCTTCCCGCCAGCCGCCCGCGAGGTCATACGTCCACAGCAGCGACTCGAATCCGGCGGCGAGGCGACGGTCGAAGACGCCGTCCACGCTCAGCACCGGGAAGAGGAACGGGAGCCGCTGAACGAGGTGCCGCGCGTTCCGCCGCAGCCGCTGGCGCTCGAGCAGCGAGTGCCGCACGAGCGGCAGGTTCCCCTGTTCGATGTACCGCAGCCCTCCGTGGATCATCTTCGAGGACTTGGAGGACGTGCCCTCGGCGAAGTCCCCCTTCTCGAGCAGCGCGACACGGTAGCCGCGCAGGGCCGCATCCATCGCCGCGTAGGCGCCGGTGATGCCACCGCCGACGATGATCATGTCGTATCGCTCGGTCCGCAGCTTCTCCTTGCTCTCGCTGCGGTCGAGTCGGAGTGGTTCCACCAGGGTCATGCGCTCACGCGCATGGTCCGCTTTGCGGGCAGGCAGGCCGACCATCTCACACCTCCAGATTCGTGTGTCGTTGACTGAGTTCGATCTCCGCGTGCACACGGGCGCGCCACGAGGCCACCCGCTCATCGCGTTCGTCCCGGGACATGAGGGGCTCGAAGGCGGCCTCGTGCGCGAGCAGGGCGGACGTGGACTCCACGTCGTCCCACATCTCTCCCGCTCCGGCGAGGAACGCGGCGCCGCGGATGCTGGCGTATTCGGTTCCCTCCAGGCGCCGCTGCGGCACCTGGGTGAGGTCGGCCTGCATCTGCAGGAGCGGATCGCTGTGCGCGAGGCCGCCGCCGACGGTGACGCCGGTCACGTCGATCCCGGCGACCTCGGTGTCCGCCTCCAGGCTCCAGGCCACCGACTGCGCGATGCCCTCGAGCACGCCGAACGCGACCTGCGCTCGGGTCGTCGCGAAGTCGATCCCCGCGAGCGCCGACGTCACGTCGGGGTTGACCACGGGCATGCGCACGCCGGTCATCGCCGGGATGAACTGCACCGAGCCGGCCGCATCCGCTCCGGCGGCCGCTGCGGAGATCGCCTTCGCGCTCTCGAACCAGCCCAGGGTGTCGCAGATCCAGTCCAGGGCGCTGCCCGTGGCCGCGGTGAACGTCTCGATCGAGTAGCGGGAGAGGCCGCCGGACCGCCAGGCGACGAGCGACAGCGCCCCGTCGTACCTGCCCGGGTTGTCCGGTTGCGCAGTGCCCATGTTGAGGTCGACGAACGACCCCGTGCCGTGCACGCACATCGCGTCGCCGGCGTGGAGAGCGCCGACGCCGATCATGCCGGCGTGCAGGTCGCCGATGACGGCGCGAAGCGGAACCTCGATGCCGAGGACCTCGGGATCCGTGAGCCCGAACTCGCCCCCATCGTCGCGCAGCTCGGGGAGCAGCTCGGTGGGGAAGCCGAGCGCATCGATGTAGTCGTGCGCGTAGGAGTGCGCACGCAGGTCGTAGGCGCCACTGCTCGTCGCGTTCGTGGCTGTCGTGACCAGGGGC
Organism: Microbacterium sp. p3-SID336; assembly: GCF_025143365.1. GTDB lineage: Bacteria > Actinomycetota > Actinomycetes > Actinomycetales > Microbacteriaceae > Microbacterium. Next base: position 26,959 of record NZ_JALXPE010000035.1, read on the forward strand.
CGACCCTGCACGAGATTCCAGATCAGCCAGGTGTCGATCGTGCCGAAACCCAGCCGACCGGCCCGATAGGCCTCGCGCACGGCGGGGTCGTCCTGGATCTGGCGCGCCGCGGTGAGGTAGGGCGTGCGGACGCCGGTTCCTCGTCCCACGCGCGGGATCAGCGCACTGTTCCACGTCGTGCCGAGCTCGGCGAGGTCGTCGGCATAGCGCGTGTCCTGCCAGACCACGGCAGGGGCGAGCGGCTGCCCGGTGCGGGTGTCCCAGAGGACGGAGGTGGCCCGCTGGGTGGCGATCGCCATGCTGACGATCGCCACCCCCTTGGACTGTGCATCGGCCAGCGTGTGGCGGACCGCGAGGATCGTCTTCGAGAGGATCTCCGCGGCATCCTGCTCGACCACACGGTGGCGAGGGGCGGAGACGGCGAGTCTCTCGTAGTGCAGGCCGCCGACCTCCCCGCTCTCGTCGACCCATGCGGCGCGAGTGCCGGTCGTTCCTTCGTCGATCGCGAGGATCGCCTTTCGCTGAGCCACGGTCATTCCTTTCAGCGAGTCGCGCTGGCGAACTGCGGTGCATCGACCTCTTCATCGGGGCTGACGGTCGCACGCGTCGGCTCCCACTTGATGACGGAGCAGACGATGAAGCCGACGAGAGGCACGAGAGAGAGGATCAGGAACGTCGTGCTCAGGCCGAGCTCCTCGCGCAGCAGCGGGAAGACGACGAGACCGAGCGCGGCGCCGAGGGAGCCGATCGCCCCGATGATGCCGTTCGCGCCGGCGCGCAGCTCGCTGCGGAACGACAGCGTCGACAGGCTCTTGCCGTTCGCGCCCGGCCCGGCCGAGTGGAACAGGATGAACAGCGACGGCACGACGAAGGCCAGCCACAGGGGCAGCGAGTCGAAGAAGAACCCGAGGATGAGCAGCATCACGAACACCGCGCCGAAGCCGATCGCCGAGGCGCGGCGCAGGCCGAGCCTGCCGGCGACGACCGGAGAGAGGAATCCGCCGACGATGCCGAAGACGTTGAACAGCAGCGTGCCGAGCGTCGCCAGGACGAAGTCTCCCTCGCCGAACAGGGCGAGCGCGATGATCGGCAGATACCATCCCACCGCGAAGTACTGGATGGACTGGCCCATCTGGACTGTCGCCGCAAGGACCGTGCGCGGGAGGTAGGTGCCGCGGAAGATCAGGGCGACGTTGCGGATGCCCTTGTTGGCGAGGTTCACGACGGCGACCCGCTCCGAGACCGGCGCGGCGACGAACTGCTCCTTGTAGATGCGCGTCATCGACTCCGCCGCCTTCTCCAGGCGTTCCTTGCGCGCCAGCCACGTGGGGCTCTCGACCAGCAGGGTCGCCTGCAGGATGAGCAGGATCAGCGCGACCACACCGGCGGCGCCCACGGCGTAGCGCCAGATCGCATCGCCGACATCCATGCTGTAGAAGCCGATCGCGAGAAGCAGGTTCGTGGACACGGCGACGTACCAGATGCCCTGCCAGGTGTTCAGTCGGCTCTTGAAGCGAGCGGGCGTGAACTCGGCGAGGAGTGCCATCGCGATGGCGAAGTCGATGCCGTAGGCGGCGCCCACGAAGAAGCGACCGGCGACGACGAGCTCGAACGTGGGCGCGAAGGCCGCGATGAGCGCACCGGCGAGGGCGAGGACCTTGGCCGCGATCAGCGGAGGGATGCGACCGTAGCGATCGGCGAGCCAGCCGCCGATGGGGTTGAAGACCAGGGCCACCCACGAGGCCATCGAGGTCAGCAGCGCGACCTGTCCGGCCGTGAGGCTCATGTCGCGCGTCATCGGCCCCAGTCCCGCGCTCAGCGCCGAGTTGGAGAACGCGTCGAGGAAGAGACCGCCGAGCGCGAGCCACCAGATGATCGCGGCGCGACCACGGATCCCGGTGCGGGAATCGATGAACGCGACGACGTCGTGCACACCGCGAAGGCTATGTGTTGCCATCGGAAAATGACCTCTCTGTCATCCCGACGGAATGCAACATCAGCAAAAAGGGCAAGCGAAGACCTCCGTCAGGAAATCTTCATCTTGCCCTGTGGGAGCCATAGTGACATGTCCGGAGGCAGGGCGCAAGCCGCAGTCCGGTTTGGTCGGAGGCGCGTTCGCGCCCTACCGTGTTGACCCATACCCGTCGCCTCCCTCCCCTCGAAAGGGGTCCGCACGCATGAAGATCACCGGAGCAGTCCTCGCGCACACCGGCGCCGAGCGCCCTTATGCGGCCAGCAAACCGCTGATCGTGCGCGAAATCGAACTCGACGAACCGGGGCACGGCGAGCTGCGGTTGCGGATCGAGGCCGCCGGGCTGTGCCACTCCGATCTGTCGGTCGTGAACGGGACCCGCCCTCGCCCGATGCCCATGCTCCTGGGCCACGAGGCCGCCGGAATCGTCGAGGCTCTCGGCCCGGGAATCGACGATCTGGAGGTCGGCGATCGGGTCGTCACCGTCTTCCTGCCGCGGTGCGAGGAATGCGCCAACTGCCTCACCGGCGGAAAGCTCCCCTGCACCCCCGGGAGCGCGACCAACGGCGCAGGAACACTGCCCTCCGGTGCCCGCAGACTGCACGATGACGCCGGTGAGGAAATCCACCACCACCTGGGGGTCTCCGGGTTCGCGACCCATGCCGTCGTCGACCGCAGATCGGTGGTGCGCGTCGGCAGCGACGTCCCGCCCACCGTCGCCGCCGTCCTGGGCTGCGCGGTGCTCACCGGCGGCGGAGCGGTTCGCAACGCGGGTGGGCTCGTGGCCGGCCAGGACCTCATCGTCGTCGGGCTCGGGGGAGTCGGAATGGCGGCGGTGCTCGCCGGTCGCGCGATCACGCACGCGGCGGGCGGTCGGGTGATCGGCATCGACTCGAACACCGACAAGCACGCCACCGCGCTCGCGCTCGGCGCCGACGCCGTGCACACCCCGGAGGAGGCGGCAGAGCTCGGCATCACCGCGCCTGTCGTCGTCGAGGCTGCGGGGCACCCGCGCGCCTTCGAGACCGCCTTCCACGCGACCGCACCCGGCGGCATCACCGTGACAGCGGGCCTGCCCGCGCCCGGAGCGACCTCGCAGATCCCGCCGCTGACCGTCACCGCCGAGGCGCGCACGATCATCGGCTCCTACCTCGGCTCGGCCATCCCCGCACGGGACATCCCCGTGTTCGAGGCCCTCTGGCGCGACGGGAGTCTGCCCGCCGAGAAGCTGATCACGTCGACCATCACCCTGGACGGGCTGAACGAGGCGCTCGACATCCTGGATGCGGGAGACGCGATCCGGCAGTTGATCGTCTTCTGACGGCGCCGCTCGTCTGCGTTCGGCGACGCGCTCGGCCGCCCCCAGGCGTGCCTACCGTGGCTCGGCGGCGGCGAGCACGGAAGAATGCAGCGCTGAACGACTCTGCACGGTGCGAACCTCCCCTCCGTCGTTCAGACGTCGCGGGCGGGGCGGGCGTCGTAGCGCAGCGCGACGAGCTGGGAACCCGGCAGCACGCGTGCGGACAGCAGCGTCAGGCCTGCTCGCGGGCCGGAGTAGAGCTTCGATCCGTCACCGAGCAGCGCCGGGCCGACGAGCACGATCAGCTCGTCGACGAGCCCGCGTTCGAGCAGTGGGTTCCAGGTCGTCGCACTGCCGAACATCACGATGTCCCCGTCGCCGGACTGCTTCAAGCGCTCGACCTCGGCTGGGCCCTGGGCGCGGGGGACGACCCTGGTCGTCGCGGCCCACGGATCGGCGGGATCGATCGAGAAGGAGTCGCTGATGATCACCGACTCCGTCGAGAGCACGGCCCGCGCGATCTCCCGGTTCTGCTCGGTCTGGGAGTCGTCGGCGGCGACGCCCGACCAGTAGTCCCAGTTCTCCGGGAACCACCTGCTGCCGTAGACGATGGTGCCGGCGTGCGACAGCAGCTCGTGGTTATGGTTGTCGAAGGCGTCCTCGAACGGCATCGGACCGAGCTCCTTGCCCCGTCCTTCGAAGTAGCCGTCGAGCGAGGTCAGCACGGAGACGACGAGTGTGCGCATCGCCCCAGTGAACTCCGCTCGGCCATGTCAAGGCAAGGCTCAGCGGCACCCTGACCCGACGTGCGTGTCGGGCGTGCAGACCCCCGGCCCCCGGGTTCCGCTCACGCCGAGCTCGGGCGGGATGCGGTCGTCGGTGCTTCGCGTCGCCCCACGGCCTCGGCGAGATAGCGGCCCGTGACGGACGCGGTGCTGCGCGAGAGCCCGTGCGGCGTGCCCTGGTACACGATGCTGCCGCCCTGCTGACCGGCACCGGGACCGAGGTCGATCACGTGGTCGGCGTGGGCGACGACGCGGAGGTTGTGCTCGATAGCGATGATCGTCGCGCCGTCGTCGATGAGCTCGTCGAAGAGGTGCAGGAGCCGGTCGACGTCGGATCCGTGGAGGCCTGCGGTGGGTTCGTCCAGCACGATCCGCAACGCCTGGGCGTCCGGGGCGTCGGCGAGCTGGCGGGCGAGGAGGAGGCGTTGGCGCTCGCCGCCGGAGAAGGTGTCGAGGCCCTGGCCGATGGCGACGTACCCGAGCCCGACGCGCTCCATCCACTCGAGTCGTCCGGCGATGGCGGGGTGCGCGGCGAGCACCTCGCGGGCCGGGCCGGCGTTCATGGCCAGGAGGTCTGCGATGCTGCGGCCGTCGATGGTCGCCGCCAGGGCCGTCTCGGTGAAACGGGTCCCTGCGCACGCATCGCACGTCGTCTGCACGTCGTCCAGAAAGGCCAGATCGGTGACGATGACGCCCTTGCCCTTGCACATCGGGCACGCTCCGCGGCCGTTCGCGCTGAACCACGACGGATGAAGCCCGGTGGCGGACGCGTAGACGCCGCGAACGGCTTCGGCGATACCGAGGACCGTGAGGGGGGTCGAGCGGATTCCGCCGCGCAACGGTGCCTGGTCGACCACCACGAAGTCCGGATGCTGCCGGGGGAGCTCGGTGGCGAGCAGCGTGGACTTGCCGGATCCGGCGACTCCCGACGCGACCGTGAGCACGCCGAGCGGCACCTCGACGGTCAGATCGCGGAGATTGTTGCGGCGGGCATCGCGGATCGTCACCCAGCCGCGGGCGGTCCGCGGGTGCTCGCGCAGCCGGACAGGGACGTTCAGCATCCGGCCCGTCGCCGTGTCCGACTCGGCGAGACCTCCGGGGGGCCCGTCGTACTGGACGGTGCCGCCGTTCGCGCCGCCCGCCGGGCCGAGCTCGATCACGTGATCGGCGGCCTCGATGACGGCACGGTGATGCTCGACCACCAGGACGGTGTTGTGCGCATCGCGCAGCCGCCTCAGCAGCTCGTTCAGGCGATGGACGTCGCTGGGGTGCAGGCCGACGCTCGGCTCATCGAACACGTAGGTCACATCGCTGAGCGCGCTGCCGAGGTGACGGACGATCTTGATCCGCTGCGCCTCGCCCCCGGAGAGGGACCCCGAGTCGCGGTCGAGACGGAGGTAGCCGAGCCCCACCGTGTCGAGCGCGTCGAGCCGGCTGAGGACGGCTCGCCGCAGCGGTGCCACCTCCGGTGCTCGGACGTCGGCCACGACGTGCCGAAGGTCACTGACCGGCGTCGCAGCCCAGTCCGCGATCGAGCGGCCGTCGATCACGCTGGCCCTCGCGGCCGGGTTGAGGCGTGAGCCTGCGCACTCGGGACAGGCCCGGCGGGTGACGACGCGGGCCAGTGCGATCTGCTCCTCGTCGGTGAGCCGCGACGGCTTCTTGCGCAGGTAGGAGTTCTGCAGCCGCGGCACGATCCCATCGAAGAGCCCTGACCGGGGGTACTCCGGGGCGGGGTCGCTCAGACGCAGACCCTCCGCGTGCAGCAGCGTGTCCAGCTCGTCCGGACGGAGTGTGCCGAGCGGTGCATCGGGATCGACCAGACCCGAGTGGACGAGCCGCTTCCACCGGTAGGTCCCCGGCGCGAAGGTCGGAAACCGGACCGCTCCGTCTCGGAGGCTCCGCGCCGGGTCGATCAGCTCTTCCAGATCGATGTCGTCGACGGTCCCGAGGCCCTCGCACCGGGGGCACATCCCCGCCGGATCGTTGAAGGAGTACGCGGGCGAGAAGCCCGCCGACGGCTCTCCGATCCGAGAGAAGAACAGTCGCAGGAGCGGAGCGATGTCGCTCGCCGTGCCGACCGTCGAGCGGGCGTTGCCGGTGAACCGCCGCTGGTCCACGATCGTGGTGAACGTCAGCCCGTCCACCCGATCGACATCCGCGGGTGGATGCTGCGGCAGCCGATTCCGCACGAACAGGGGGTAACTGTCCGCGGCCAGGCGTTCGGCCTCGGCGGCGATCGTGTGGAACGCCAACGACGACTTCCCGGAACCGGAGACTCCGGTGAACACGGTCAGCCGGTGCTTCGGCACCCGCACCGATACCTGACGGAGGTTGTTCGTCCGCGCGCCCTCGACTGTGATCCAGCGACCACGGTCGGCGCCCTCGCCCGATGTCTCTTCCCTCATGTCGTCCATAGGGGGACGCTAACCCGAGATGCGGTCGATTTCGGGCCGCATCTTCGGCGCCCGATCCCGGGATCAGCGGCGGAGGCTCTGGATCAGGTGCGCGACCGGCTCTCCTCGTCACCGGGTGCGCTCGCCCGTCCGATCCTTCCTCGCTCGCCCGTCACTCCAGCAGCCCCCGCTGAAAACCCACGGCCACGGCGGCGGCCCGATCGCTCACACCGAGCTTCGTGAAGATGTGGAGGATGTGCGACTTCACCGTCGCCTCGCTGATGAACAGTCGAGCAGCGGCCTCGCGATTCGTCGCGCCCGCCGCGATCAGCCGCAGGACCTCCAGCTCCCGTGCGCTCAGCGGCGACTCCGGCGCGCGCACCCGTCCCATCAGGCGCAGGGCGACGGTCGGTGACAGCACCGCCTCGCCCCGTGCGGCCGCTTCGACGGCTCTCATGAGCTCGTCGCCGGGAGCGTCCTTCAAGAGGTATCCGGTGGCGCCGGCCTCGATCGCGGGGAGCACCTCGCTGTCCGTGTCGTAGGTGGTGAGCACCAGCACCGAGGTGGGCAGCTCCAGCTGGGCGAGGAGCTTGATCGCCGTGACCCCGTCCATGCGGGGCATGCGCAGATCCATGAGCACGACGTCGGGGGCGAGCGTGCGCGCGAACGCGACGGCCTCGGCCCCGTCGGCCGCCTCGCCCACGACTTCGAAGCGGGGATCGCCGGTGAACATGCCCCTCAGGCCGTCCCGGACGACCGGATGATCGTCCGCGATGAGCACGCGGATGGGGGAGTCAGGCATCGGTCGATCTCCTCTCTTCGGAGGGTTCGGGAGCGAGGACCGGGATGCTGGCGGAGACCGCGGTGCCCTGCTCCGGTCCCGATTCGATCTCCAGGGACCCGGCCACGCGGTCCATCCGCTGGCGCATCGAGGTCAGGCCGAACCCGCCCCCGCGGCCCGCGTCGGCCGGCTCGAAACCGATGCCGTCGTCGCGGACGTCGAGGGTGACGACGTCGTCCATGTACGACAGGGTGAGTCCCACCCGACTCGCGCGCGCATGCTTCCCCGCATTCGTGAGCGCCTCCTGGGCGACGCGCAGGAGCGTCACCTCGGCCTCGGGGTGCAGCGGACGCACGTCGCCGGTGGTGTTCACCTCGACGGGCACTCCCTGTCGGCCGCTCCATTCGGAGGCCGCCGCCGCGATCGCGTCGGGCAACCGGGTCGATTCGAGCTCCGGCGGTCCGACGGCGTGGACCGACCGCCGTGCCTCCGCGAGACTCTCCCGCGCGAGCGCGGTGGCGATGCCCAGGTAGCGTCGGGCGGAGCCGTCGCCGCCGACCTCGATCGCGCGGTCGGCGGCGTGCAGCTGGGTGATGACGCCCGTGAGTCCCTGCGCGATGGTGTCGTGGATCTCCCGAGCGATGCGCTGTCGCTCGTCGAGGACACCTGCTTCTCGAGCCTGCACGAGCAGCTGCGCCTGCAGCCCCTCGTTCTCGCGGATGGTCTCCTCCAGCCGGGCCACCATGCGCTTGCGTTCCGCGCTGTGCTCCCTCGTGACATCGCCGATGCTGCTGAAGAGACCAACCACCGCCACGATCGCGACGATGAACAGGACGTGGACCAGGATGGCCGCGGGCGCCGGTCCGGGCAGGCCACCGGTGAACGTGGTGACGCTGATCGCGGCGGTGGCGATCACTCCCACGAAACGCCAGGCGCCGCGCAGGTACTGCCACGAGTGGAGGTAGCCCACGAAGCCGAAGAATCCGGCGAACCACATGTCGCGGCTGCAGAGCAGGGCGATGAGCACGAGGAGACCCGTGACGTACACGGCGCCCCCGGGGCGGCGCGTGCTCATCGTCCACATCCACACCGCGGTGAGCAGCACGAGTCCGAGCGAGATGAGCCGGTCGCCCCACGTCCCGGTGCCGGTGATCATCGACAGCGTCGCCGACGTGGCGAGGAGCAGATACGGCGCGACCGCCAGTAGCCTCAGGAGCTGCTGCTCGCGCCGCTCGATCTGCGTCAGCGACATCGACGTCATGCGATCACTCCCAGCGGAAGAATCTGGCTGCGGCGAGACTGAGCACCACCGCGTAGACGGCCATGACCCCCAGCAGCAGAGGATCGGCGGCCGCGCCCGTCCAGACGTCGTTCAGGCTTCGGCGGAAGGCGCCGAGGGGGGTGAACTCCCCGATCGCCACCAAAGTAGCAGGCATCAGAGAGACCGGCTGCATGATCCCCGCGAGATACGCCGACGGGAAATAGAGCAGCACGCCGATGCCGTTGGCGGCGCGTCCGCTCGGCGCGAGCGCAGCGATCAGCAGGCCGATGGCGAACAGGGAGGCGGTGCCGAGCGCGAAGACGGCGGCGAACATCAGGGCGTCGGCGGGGAGCGGCGCCCCGAACGCGATGCCCGCGACCGCGAGGAGCACGCCGCAGCTGACGAGGGCGAGCACCACCTGCAGGAGCAGCTGCACCGTCAACAGGCTCGCCGGTCGCACGGGCGTGGTCGAGAGTCGACGCAGGATGCCCTTCTCCCGATAGCCGGCGAGAGCCGTCGGCATCAGATACAGACCCACGAGAGCGATCGCGACGGCGATCACCATCGGGAGGAGAGTCGTGTCGTCGGGCCCGATCGAGTTCCCGAACGCGAGGAGGATGAACAGCGGGATCACGACGGTGAACAGCGATCCGGGCTCGCGCAGGAGCAGCTTGGATTCGACGGCGGTGAGCTTGGCGGTGGCGGACATGGGGTCTCCCGGGTGCGCAGGGCGGATGCGGGTCAGTGGTCGAACGTGCGGCCGGTGAGGGCGGCGAAGGCGTCGTCGAGGGTGCGCTTGTCGATGCGCAGATCGGTCGCGACGATGTGCTCGCGCGCCAGCAGCGTGGTCACCGCGGTGGCGAAGTCGCTCGTGCCCGACACGACGACGACATCGGCGGTGATCCGTGCGGACGTCACCCCGGGCAGGGTGCGGATCGCATCGAGGATCCGCGTCCCCTCCTCCGACTCCACGCGGAATCGCATGGCGTGCTCCGCATCGACGGCGTCGATCAGCGCGGCCGGGGTATCGATCGCCGCGATGCGGCCCTGGCTGATCACGGCGACACGGTCGCACAGCTCCTCGACCTCGTCCATGAAGTGGCTGACGAGCACCACGGTCACCCCTGCGGCACGGATCTGCTCGACGAGCTGCCAGGTCGCGCGGCGGGCCTGTGGGTCGAGTCCCGTGGTGAGTTCGTCGAGGAAGGCGATCCGCGGGTTGCCGACGAGCGCGAGCGCGATGATGAGGCGCTGCTTCTGCCCGCCCGAGAGCTTGGCGAAGCGCACGTTCCGCTGATCGGACAGGCCCCACTCGTCGATCAGCTCGCGCCAGTTCCGCGGCTGCTCGTAGAAGGAGGCGTACAGGTCGAGCGCCTCCCAGACCTTGAGGTTGTCGGGCAGCTCGGTGTGCTGCAGCTGCACGCCGATGAGCTGCCTGAGCCGGCGGCCGTCGGCGACCGGGTCGAGGCCGAGGATCTGGACCGAGCCGGAGTCGGCCGTGCGCAGACCCTCGAGGATCTCGACCGTGGTCGTCTTGCCGGCGCCGTTGGGGCCGAGGATGCCGAAGATCTCGCCCTCCTCGACGGAGAACGTGATCCCGTCGAGGACGGTTCGCCCGGCGTAGCGCTTGGAGAGGTCGATGACGTCGATGGCTGGCATGGCTCCAGCCTTCCGGGCTCACCCGCCACGCCCATCGTCCGTGCGGATACTCGGTGCGCGCTCAGGGCTGAGTCGGGAATCCACCGATCGGTCGATGCGGCGTCCCGGCGTCGGGATGGCGCGCGGAACGCCCGCAGCACGGTGGCGGCGCTCTCCACGGCTCCCGATGGGGCAGACGTCAGTCGTCGGTGTGCATCCCGACGTTCACGACCCTGCCGTCGGACGCCCGGTAGAAGAAGCGCGTGACGCCCCACGGCTCCTCGGTGAGAGGATGGACGATCTCCAGCGCGGCGGACTCGACGCGCGCCAGCGCCTCGTGCACGTCGTCGACGAACACCGAGACGCCGGGGTTCACGGGGGCTGACGCGTCCTGGGTGATCAGGCTCAGCTGGTGACCCTCGTCGTCGCCGAGCGTCGCGATCCATCCGTGATCCATGAGCACGCGGAGTCCGAGCACCGCAGCGTGCTCGGCGACCGCCCGCGGGAGATCGGTCACGGTGAGATTCGGAACGACTCGGTCGACGCGCATGCGGACATTGTCGCAGTTCGCACGCTCGGCGACGGCCGCTTCACCTCGCGGCGGTGCCGACCGGCGCGAGGTGTCGTCAGAGGAACAGGGGGAGCAGCGAGGCGACCAGGCCGAGGACGCCGACCGACGCGAACACCGTGCCGACCGCCCGCAGCACCCGGCGAAGGTGCGGCGGCTCACCGACCCGCGCGCGGGAGGGATCGTTCGAGCTGTACACGCCCTCCGTCCACCCGTCGACGGTGGCCGTGGGCTCGTCGCGGCGAAGCGGCCGCTCGTGGAAGTCTCCGCCCGCGAACCACCGGGCGACCGGCTGACCGTCGCGGTCGATCACGGCGATCTCGACGGACACCCACTGCCCCTCGACGAGCCGGATCAGCAGCGCGGTCGCGAGCAGCAGCGCTCCGAGGCCGAGACCCAGCCAGGACAGCACCTCGCCGACCGCGCCGAGGGTGTCGAGGAGCTGCACGACTCCATCGTAGAGAGCCCGTTCGTATGCTCGGCGTCGGACCGGAGGTCAGCGGGACGTCCGGCCCGGCGCCGTGCGGTCCGCAGCACCACTGCGTCGACAGCCGTCAGCGCGCTCAGTGCCCGGTCCGCCGGCGCCTCAGGAGGGAGAGGGCGCCCCCGAGCAGCAGCAGCACCGCCGCCAGCTGCAGCAGCCCGGTGGAGTCGGCGCCGGTCCGGGAGAGCGAGTCCGCGGTGGGCGAGCCGCCGGCCGCGGGCGTCGGATCGGGCGCGGGGGCGGGAGGCGGCGTGGGGGTCGGCGTCGGTGTCGGGGTGGGCTCCGGCGCCGCAGCGACGGTGACCGGGCAGGGGACGAGCTCGTTGTCGACGGCGGCGGTGAAGGCCCCGGTCCCCGGCGTGGTCCCGGTGAACGTGCCCGTGCGCTGGGCTGCGGCGGGCGTCGGATCCTGGAACCCATCGGTCGGGATGCCGGTGAACGCGGCGTCCACCGAGCCGATGCCTCCGGTCACGGCACCGGTCATCACGGGCTGCAGGGCGACACTCGACAGCGTGGTGAGGATCGTCGGCATGCCCTGGACGTTCCCGCTGACGGGTGCGGTGGCACCGACCTCCACGGGGGCGGTGGGTCCGGTGCAGACCAGCGTCAGCCAGTCGTCCACCACGACCTTCGTGCGTTCCGCGTCGGTCGGCACGTCGTGGTCTCCGACGCCGCCGTCGTCGTCGTGGTAGCGGATGGGGTCGGCCGGAAGCCCGGTCGTGGCGGAGACCGCGCCGGGGCCGGTGTTGGTCCCCCACCAGTTGCTCGACAGGTCGTACGCACCGACCGTGGTGAGGTCGAGGTAGCGCGCGAAGGCGCCGACCGTGTTGCCGAAGATCCGGTTGTCGGTGGCCGTGATGCCGGAGTTCATGGGCAGGCCGGGGTCGACCAGGCTCAGCCGCAGCCCCTGTCCGTATCCGGTGATGGTGTTCCCGGCGATCCGCATCCCGGTCATGTTGAAGACCTGCACCGCGCGACCGTCGCCGCCCGCCCCGACGAACGTGTTGTCGGTCACGGTGACGTCGGTCGAGTCGAAGAAGAAGGTCGCGGCGTCATCGCCCGTCTGCCCCGGCGTGAAGAACTCGTTGCGGGTGATCGTGCCGCCGGCCACCCCTCCCGAGAAGGAGACCCCGGCCAGCGCGGTGTCGGCGAACACGTTGTCCTGGATGAGCACCTCGGCCGTGGGGTACACGGCGTCGGCGTAGACGTCGTTCCCGGCGCCGAAGGTCTCGGGGAACAGGTCGTTGTCGCGGAAGAGGTTCCGCTCGATGACGGTGCCCCGTCCGCCGAGGTACACGCCGAAGGTCATGCCCTGCACGATGCTGTTGCGCAGCACGAAGCCGGGCACGTCACCCTTCTGCGCGCCGTGGATCGCGTTCTCCCATGCGGGCACCGCGTCGAGCGCCGTCGGCCCGCCGAACTCGTCTCCGTGTGCGGTGCGCGACGTGCCCTCGAAGAGCAGACCGTCGAAGGTGGAGCCGTTGCCCTCGGGGATACCGGCCGTGTTCGGGTCGTCGATGCGGAAGATCCCCGAGCCGGCGTTGAAGTACGGGTTGAGCTCCATGTGCAGCACGGTCTCCGCACCACGGGCGGCATGGCCGGGAACGCCGGCGTTCGCGCCGACGACCGCGACGGGCTCGTTCAGCATGAAGTCGTCGTAGATGGTGTAGGTCCCGGCAGGGATCGTGATCGTGTCGATGCCAGGGGTGCCCGCGGGGCATCCGTCGACGGCGGTGTTGGTGTCCGCCGCCTCGACGGCCTCGCGCAGGGAACACAGCCCGTTGTCGTTGGAGACGTTCACGATCGCCTCCTGACCGAGCGGTTCGCCGCCGAGCGGCGTGGTCGTCCACGTCGCGGTCTCCGCCGTCTCGTTCACGGTGATCGATGCCGCCGCTGCCGGCTCCGCTATCAGCACGACGGCGCCCAGCGCCACGGTCGTGGACAGCACAAGAACGACAGGCCCCCGCCTCGCAACCATCGGAATCTCCTCCGCTCGGTCAACGCAGACATGATGCGCCTCCGAGAACCCGCGCACAACCCCACCTTCATTTCCCTCGGGGGGTGACGAGCGGCCACCGTGCGGAGCGGCGGCGCAGACGGCGAACTGCGGTGCGGCTGTGCTCATCCGTTGCGTGGTGCCCCTCCTCCCCGGAGGACCGCCTGGCGGGTCGCGGTGCTCGACGTGGAGGAGGGGCGGTCGGGGGGTCAGGCGGGGCGTGCGGGGTAGCGGCGCCCCCGCACGATCCGGCCGAGGACGACGCCGGTGAGGACGACCACCGCTGACGCGACCAACACGGGACTGAGCAGGAACAGCGGGTCGGGGGCCGTGAGGCCGACGAGGGCGGCGGTGGCGGTCGCGGGCGGATGCGGCGCCTTGAGCAGCATCATCGGCGCGGTGCTGAGTCCGGCCGCGAGCGCCGCCGTCCAGACCGAGGGCCCGAGGAGTGCTGCCGCCGCGAGCGCGATCCCCGCGCCGAGGACATGCCCGAGGAGGATGTTGCGCGGCTGCGCCAGCGGCGACGTCGGTGCCAGGGCGACGAGGGCCGCGCTGGCCGCGAACGGCAGTGCGAACAGCGGCAGCCCGGTGAGGGTGGCGACCCCGGCGAGCACGAGAAGCGCCGCGGTGGTGGTCGCCGTCACGAGCAGCGCCGAGGGGACGCTGCGCGGGACGACCCGGTCGAGGACCCTCGCCATCAGCCGGCGAGACCGCGCAGGAAGCGGCGTACGAGCCCGGCGCTCTCCGCGAGGCGGGTGGAGAGGGGGAAGTGGCCGGCGTCGAGCAGCTCGACCTGGACGTTCTCCACGTCCCGGGCGAACGCGCGGGCGCCGTCGGGGCCGAAGATCTCGTCGTTGCGACCCCACGCGGCCAGCACCGGCGGCCGCTGCGTGCGCAGGTACTCCTGCCATCCGGCGTATCGACCGGGGTTGACGCCGTAGTCGGCGAAGAGGGCGCGCTGGATCTCGGCGTTACCGGGGCGGTCGAGGAACGCCTGGTCGAGCGCCTCGAGGCTGGGATCGACGAGCGGCAGATCGCTCTCGGGGACGCCGTGGGTGTACTGCCAGTGCGTGCCCTCCCGGGTGGTCAGACCCGCGAGTGCCTGAGCGTCGGCCTCGGTCGCCTCTCCCGCCCACCAGCGGCGCAGCGGCTCCCAGAACGGGGTGAGGCCCTCGTCGTAGGCGTTGCCGTTCTGGGACACGATCCCGGTGATCCGCTCCGGGTGCCGCTCGGCGAGCCGGAAGCCGACGGGGGCGCCGTAGTCGTGCACGAAGAGGGCGTAGTGCCGGAGCGCCAGGCTCTCGAGGAGCGCCTCGACGACGTCGGTCACGTGGTCGAACGTGTACTCCCACTCCTCGGGGGACGGCGCGGAGCTGTGACCGAACCCGGGGTAGTCGGGAGCGATCAGGTGGAACTCGTCGGAGAGTTCGTCGATGAGCGTGCGGTACATGACCGACGACGTGGGGAATCCGTGCAGCAGCACCAGGGTGGGCGCCTGCGGGTCACCCGCCTCACGGTAGAAGACGTCGAGCCCGTCGATGCGGGCGGTGCGGTGGGACTGGGTCACGTTGGTTCCTAACCGTTGATAAGTTGATGACTGGTTATGTCGGACGAAGTCAACGTAGCCAGGGCGACCTCAACCTGTCAATAGGCGAATAGCGGTTATAGTGAGGACATGCAGAGACCGCTGACAGGGGAGCCGCTCGCCCTCGACCTCGCCAACACGGCGTGGATCGAGCACGGCCGCTGGGTCGATCTCTTCGACGACCCCACCGCGCTCTCCGCCTGGCTCGCCGAGCACGAGCTGCCCGAGAACGACGGAGCGCGGGAGACTGTGACGGCAGCGAGAGACGCCGTGCGCGCGGCCGTGCTCGGCGACACGGCGCCGCTCGACGCCGTCCTGGCGCACGGCTCACGGCGGCCGGTGCTCGCAGGCGGGGTGGCCGGTGACGTCGTCATCGTCGACGAACCCCGCTGGCACGCGGCCTGGGTCGCGGCAGCCGACCTCGTCCGGCTCCACGGCCAGCGGCCCGAGCGGATCCGGAAATGCGCGAATCCCGAGTGCGTGCTGTGGTTCTACGACACCAGCAAGAACGGCCAGCGCCGCTGGTGCTCGATGCAGGGCTGCGGCAATCGGATGAAGGCCGCCCGCTTCTACGACAAGCACATCCGGTCGAATCAGGAGGGCTGAGGGAGCGCCGTCGCGGCCGAGTCGGTTCGACCGGATCGGCGCGGGCGGGTCAGCGGGCCCGCGCCTCCTCCAGGTAGTTGTACGCGGTCACGCGGGAGATGCCGAGCCTCTTGGCGATGGCCTCCACGGACTTGCGCATCTGCGTGGCGCCCCGGCGGTCGAGGCGTTCGAGCACGCTGATCTTGTCCTCGCGGGACATCGCTTCGACGGGGCGACCGATGTCGCGGATGGCCTCGGTGATCATGGCGTCCATGACGGCGACGAGGTCGGTGCCGAAGTGCTCGGTCGGCGCGGCCTCGGGCCGGGCGGCGGGCAGGAGTGCGTCCAGCACGTCACGCGCCTGGCGGAGCTGGCTGACGTCGACGTTGATGCATAGCGACGCGATGATGTCGCCGGCACGGTTGTGGAAGTACACCGAGGAGCACCGCAGCTCGCGGCCGTCGCTCGTGAAGGCCGTGTAGCCGAAGGCGTCGTGGACCTTCTGGCGCTCGCGCAGCACGCCGAGCCCGAGCGAGGTCGACGGTCCGCCGACACTGCGCCCTGTGACGTGGCCGTTCTCGATCGCGACGATCGTGTGGCCGAGATCGACGTCGTTGCCGTCGAGGTTGTGCAGCACGACCTCGACGGACGGGCCGGCGGCCGCGGCGAGTGCGGGCAGCAGCGGGCGATACATCTGCAGCACCTCTTCCGCGTTCTCGTACGTCTCCCGCGGCGACTCCGTCGGAGCGGGCGCGGTGTGGTTCTCGATACGCGGGGCTGTGGACACGGGCGACACCTCTGATGAACAAAAAATACAAATCGTGGACAGAATGTCTCTGCCCCTGTTAGTTTATCGACGCCGAGGACGGCGGTCGAGGGCGGCCGCCGCCGGCGATGACTCATCTGGCGAGGAGGCTGGGATGACCACAACTGCTCCGGGCAGGCTGACGGCGAAGCAGCGCAAGACGGTCGCGGGAGGCGCGATCGGCACGATCATCGAGTACTACGACTATTACCTGTACGGACTGGCCGCCGCCGCGGTCTTCCCCGCGGTGTTCTTCTCGTCCAACGATCCGCTGGTCGCTCAGCTGTCCTCGTTCGCGACGTTCGCGGTGGGCTTCTTCCTCCGCCCGCTCGGCGGGATCATCTGGGGCATCGTCGGCGACCGCGTCGGTCGCAAGGTGGTGCTGATGAGCACGGTCGTCGGCATGGGCGTCGCCACGACCGGCATCGGCCTCATCCCGTCGGACCAGGCCATCGGGATCGCCGCCCCACTGCTCCTGCTCCTCTGCCGGCTGTTCCAGGGCTTCTTCGTGGGCGGCGAGATGGGCGGCGCGGCGACCATGGTGGTCGAGGCGGCTCCGACCGGGAAGCGCGGTCTCTACGGCGCCTTCCTCATCAGCGGCGCCGGCATCGCCAACGTGTTCTCCGGCGGACTCATGGCCGCGCTCGGGGTCACCGACGACTCCTGGTTCCTGCAGTGGGGCTGGCGCATCCCGTTCGTGCTCTCGATCGTGCTCGCCATCGCGGCGGTGCTGCTGCGCCGTCAGCTCGAGGAGTCGGACGCCTTCACCGAGACGCAGACGCTGCAGCTCACCCTCGTCGGCAAGAAGGTGAATCCGCTCGTCGAGGCCTTCCGGCACCCGAAGAACGCGATCATGGGGATCCTGATCGGTCTGCCGCAGTCGATCGCCGGCTACGTCGTGCTCACGTATGGTCTCGCCTTCATGGTCTCCAACGAGGAGCTGCCCGCGTGGATGGGCTTCGCCGGCACGATGATGGTGGGTCTGCTCCAGATCGTGGTGGCGCCGCTGTGGGGCGCGATCTCCGACCGGATCGGCCGACGCACGGTGTACATCATCGGCTGCCTCGGGTTCGCGGCGATGGTGTACCCCGCGTTCATGATGTTCAGCACCGGGAACATGTGGCTGATCTGGCTCGGTCAGATCCTGGGGTTCGTGGTGTTCGGCGTCGCGATGCAGGCGACCCTCGCGACGATGCTCGCCGAGATGTTCGACCCGGAGGCACGGACCACCGGGGTGAACATCGGCTACCAGATCTCCAACACGCTCGGCGGCGGCCTCGCCCCGCTCATCTGCACCGCGCTGGTCGCGGCAGCAGGGGGTGCGTTCTGGCCCGTGGTCGTCTACTCCGCCGTGATCGCCGTGATCGGTGTGATCGCGACCCTGGTCGCATCGATCCTCCCCGACGTGGAGGATGCGGGACGACTGCACGAGCTGGG
>NZ_JALXPE010000036.1 GCF_025143365.1 Microbacterium sp. p3-SID336
GGGGGGTGCTCGGCGGGGTCGTGGCCGGCTCGGCGGCGTCCGCGTGTCCTCCGGCTGCGGCGGCGACGGCGTTGCCGGCCTTGGGGCCTGCGGTCGCTGCGGCGCCGGCGACCTTGGCACCGACGACGACGGCCGCACCGACCGGCCCTGCGGCGGCGGCGCCGCCGGCTGCGGCTCCACCTCCCGCCGTGGCACCGGCCCCGGCGCCTGAGCTTGCGGCGGCACCGCCGCCCGCGGCGGGCGCCGCGCCTCCGGCCGCCGCTCCGGCTCCGCCTCCGGTCGACGGCTGCCCGGTGGGCGCAGGGGGCCGGCCGCCGCCGGAGGGGCCGTCGCCGCCGTCGAGGATCTTCTTCGGGGACGCCCCGTTACCACCTCCGGTCGGCACGGGCACGGGCCTGTTCATGGCCGATTTCGCCTCCTGCTCGGCCGACATCGCGTGGTACATGTCGAACCCGACGAAGGAGATGAACTTGTACGTCATGTACGGCGCGAACGCGGCCACCAGCATGAGGACGACGCCGGCGATCGGGTCGCTGATGGAGGCGAGGTCGAGGTCGATCGGCTGGGAGACCTGGGCGATGGCGACGAGGAACACGACGACCAGGACGAGCTTGGACAGGATCAGGGCGAGCACAAAGGTCGCCCACTTGCCGAACCAGCCACGGGTCGCATCCCACGATGCTCCGGCGAGGGCGACCGGGGCGAACACGATCGCGACCAGCAGGAGGGCTTTGCGCACGAGCAGGGAGAACCACACGATGGCGGCGGCGGAGATCGCCAGGCCCGCCAAGAAGATGGTGATGATCGCCCCGACACCGGGCGCGGCGATGTTGATGCCGGCGAGCGCGCCACCCAGAAGGGCGATCTTGTCGCCCATGTCCTGCATGGAGTTGCCGGTTGCCTGGACGATGCCGATGCACAGCTGATCGGTGATCTCCAGCAGCGTCCCGGTCAGGGTGAGGGCGACGAAGGAGCCGAGCACGGATTTCGCCAGCCCGAGGGCAGCGCGCGGGAGGGCGCCGGGGTCGCGGCGGATCAGGCCGGTGATGAGCTGGAGGCAGAAGAAGACGAGCATCACGAAGATCGCGACGCCGAACAGGAGGTTGTAGACGCCGACGTACTCGGCGCCGGTGACGTCGACGAGGGTGGTGGTGTCGAACACGCCCCACACGGCTTGGAATAGCCACCCGGCGGCGGCGCCCATCGCCTGGGCGAGCCAGTCGAATGGGGCCGCGACCAGGGAGGCGACGCCCTCGCCGACGGCATCGCAGACGCTGGAGATGACGGGGATGTCGCACACGCTCATGAGCGCCGCTCCCGGTGCGCGCTCGCGCGGCTCCTCATACGCTCTGGCCCACGTTCCAGAAGAAGTTGATGAGGGTGACGCTCGCGCCGCAGATGATCGCGGCACCGCAGCTGACCAGGACGCCGACCTTGCCGCGCGAGGCCAGGTGGGGGTTGCTGCTGTTCGCGCCGAAGCCCCAGATGATCGCGGAGACGATCAGGGCCAGGACGCTCAGGATGAGACCTACCGTCATGATCGCGCCGACGATGGTGCGCAGCTGCTCGATACCGGGCAGGCCGGTGCCGTTGGGGTCGATGTCGATCACGGTGGGACTCCTTGACGTTCGCGAGGGATGTGTTCTCGCGAGTCAGGTGCGCGGCACATCCCGCCGGGGCTTCAGAGCCCGGAGCCGAGGGTGATGAGCCAGTTCAGCCAGGCGACGCCGGCTCCGGCGAGCACGGCGGTGCCGATCGCGACGAGCAGCCCGGTTCGGGCGCGTGTGGCGGTTTGGTAGTTACCGTGCGAGGCGGCGAGCGCCCAGGTGATCGCGCAGACGACGAGCATCAGCACGGCGATGACGAGCACGAACATCAGCAGGGCGCCGATGACTTGGGGCAGGTCCGCCGCGCTGGCGGTGGCGCCGAAGTCGGGGAACACGTCCATCAGGCAGCCTCCGGGCTCGGCCTGCATGCGGAGGTGCTGGCGGCGTCCAGGTCGAGCGCGCCGCGCTCGGCCAGCCACGGCTCCGAGTCGACGGCGGTGCCGCCCCCGCCGCCTTCGCGGATCTCGAAGTGCAGGTGCGGGCCGGTGGACTGTCCGGAGGAGCCGACGTCGCCGATGTGCTGCCCGGCGCTGACCGTCTGCCCGTTGGCGACATAGATGCCGTTCTCCCACATGTGCGCATAGGCTGAGGCGACCCGCTGCCCGCCCACGGTGTGCTCGATGACGATGAGCCCGCCGTAACCACCGGAGTAGCCGGCGTGGGTGACAATGCCGTCGGCGATCGCGAATATCGGGGTGCCGTCGGCGGCGGCGAAGTCGGTGCCGGTGTGCATCGACCGCTCGCCGGTGATCGGGTGAACACGCATCCCGAATGGGTCGGTGCGCACCCATGTCCCGGTCGGAAGCGGGAACACGACCCTCGTGGTCTCGGGCACGATCGGCGTGGCCGAACCGCCTCCGCCTCCGCGCGGCAGCGCGGTCAGCACACGCAGGATCGTCTCGGCGACGGGTCGGTAGTTCTGATAGCGATCCGGGTAGGCGCTGACCTCGACTGCCTGCGCCGCCTCGCCGGGGTCCATCTGCTGCCAGCCGGGGATGTCGAGCAGACCCCTCGGGCTCGGGTAGTTGGGGCCGTCCGGCCCGCCGTAGAACGCGCGCGCCTGGTAGTCGGGGTCCATCAGCTCGGCGACGGTTCCCCACCCGGAGGCGGGCCGCATCTGGAACAGGCCGAGGCTGTCGTGGTCGGCCCCGTTGCCGTCGTTCGGGTAGTCGCCGGACTCGGGGTAGGCGCCGGTGTTGGCGAGCATCCGCAGCCGGGACTCGGTGAGCGCCGCCATCAGGGCGATGACGACGCCGGGCGCGCCCACGCCGCTGGTGCGCCCGCCGACCGTGATGATCGTGGCCGCATGGGTCAGTTGCGTGCGCGTCAGCGTGATCGAGGTGCCGTCGGCTGCGGTGGCAGTCAGCTCGTCGGGGATGGCCCCGACCGTCAGGGAGCCGGGCAGGCACGCTGCAGCCTGGGCGGCGGGGGTCATCAGCAGTCCGACCGCCAGCAGCGCCGGGGAGGGGCCGACGAAGATCAGCAGCGCGAGGGTGATGGCAAGCTTCTTCATGCCGTCACCGCAGCGGGTTGTCGAGCTGGGACAGGCGCAGCAGTCGGCACGGCCCGGTGGAGAACTCCGGCGCGGGCGGCGAACACACGATGAACGCGGTGAACGCGACCGGATGCTCGGAGGTGATCTGCTGCCCGTTCCAGATGCCGGTGCGGTGCCGGGTCGCGTCGATCGTGAACGCCGTGGTGCCCGGCAGCAGTTGGCCGGGGCGGGCCTGCGCGAGCGCGTCAGCCCAGCCGTCCGGGACGCCGATGCTGTCGATGGTGAGGCTCTGCCTCGTGGCGTAGCCGCGCAGCTGCGCCCACGCCGAAGTCGTCGGCAAGTAGCCGGCGATGTCGGAGGCGAGGCCGTTCTGCTCCCCGGTGGTCGTCTCGGCGGCCTCCAGCAGCACGTCGGCGATGTCCAGCGGTCCGTAGCTGGCGCCGGCGTCCCAGGTGAACAGGGTCGCCGCGACCGAGCGGGCGAACCGCTCGGGGTCGTGCGTGAGCCGCAGCGCGGCGGGCTCGTCCGCGGCGGGGAATGTCTCGACCGGGGCAGCCGTGGATGAGGTGCTCGGCGGCGGGTCGACTGGGGCGTCGCGGCGGGGACCGGCCAGCAGCCCGTACACGCCGACGCCGGCCAGGATCAGCAGCAGGCCGGCGGCGACCAGCGCAAGGATGACGCGTAGCCGGCGTCCGGGTCGAGGGGTCAGCTCCATGCTGTCCAGGTGCGCGGGGCGTCCCCGCGCACGGTCACAGCGCGATCAGGCGACGCGTGCGCGCCGAGCGCATCTGCTCGGCCAGCTCGTTCAGCGCGTCGAGGACGGCCTCGAACTCGGCCCACTGTTCGTCGTCGAGCGTGGCGGCGAGTTCAGCCGGATCGAAGTGCGACGTGAAGCCGGCCAAGTCATCGACCGTGGCGACGAACACCCGCACTGGATAACGCGCCGGCTCGTCCTGCCCCTGCCCTGGGACCGGGTGCGGCCGGCCCGGTCGGCGCTTGGTGGCGGCACGGACACGGGCCAGGGTGTCGGCAGCGACCCGCTCCAGCTCCGCTGCGCGCACGGTGGATTGCTGGCCGCGCAGCCGCGCCAGCGCACGGGCCGCCGCGTCACGCACGCCGCCGGGCTCGGTGTCGTCCTCGGCCAGGCGCTCCAGCTCGGCGAGGGACTGCTCGGCCTGCGCGCGCCGGTAGGCCGGGCTGACGGGTCCGCCCTGGCCGATCGCGTCCAAGCCGGCCTGGGCGCGCTCGCGCACGGACGCCGGCTGGGCGTCGTCGGCGGCCAGCTCCTCCAAGCGTCCGATCTGCTCCAGCTTCGTGTACCCCTTCTTGCCGGTGACCATCAGCGCCGCCCGCTCACGGACGTCCCCCGCCTCCCCGTGCGGTGCCGTCGATTCGACGGCACCGTCTGACCTGGGGTTTCTTCCTTCGGAGGTGAACCGGGTGGCCTCCTGGCGGCGTGCGGCGTCCGCGGCGAGCTCGGCGCGCAGCTCCCGGTACAGCGACGCTTTCTCCAGGTCGGTGTAGTCCAGGCGCAGCTGGTTCTCGTCCTGCTCGGCCAGCAGCAGAGAGAGCTTGTCGGAGATCCCGGTGCGCACCCACACGTTCACGGTCTTCAGCCCGAGGTACTGCGCTGCCAGGTAGCGGCGCCCGCCGCAAATCAGTAACCCGTCGGGGGTGATCGTCAGCGGGTGCAGGAACCCTTGCCGGCGGATCGACTCGGCCAGGCCGGGGATGTCGCCCTGCTCTTGCCGGTGCCGGTAGCCCATGCGGATCGCGTCGAGCGACCATTCCAGTTCGATGTGTCCCGCGGTCGGGTCGCTCGCGCTCATGTCAGCTCGCCACCGCGCACGGTGATCGGGTTGGCGAGGATGATCGTCAGCGCCAGGTCGTCGTCGGCGGCGATCTCGGCGACCGGATACCCGCGGGTCAGACGCAGCAGCACCCCGCGGCCGGTGTTCGTGGCCACCAGAGTCGGGTCAGGGCTACCAAGCACGACGCGTAGCAGCGTCGTCCACGACACCCGCGGCATATCCAGCAGCGCGCGGGCGTGCTTGTCCCGACGCAACGACTCGTAGGCAGCCCGCCGCGATCCGGTCTCGATGAGCCGTCCGCTGATGTACTCGATCGCCGCGCGGGTGACGTCCTCGGGCCAGTCCAACGCGACGAACAAGGCGATGGTCTCCTCGAGGGCGCGGCGGGCCTGCTCGGAGCGGTCGTCGCTCTCGTCGTCCGTGTCCTCGGGCGCCTCGACGCGGAACGCCGGGTGGTACTCGGTGATCGAGGTCTCCCGGTCGGAGAACCGCTCGGCCTCATGGAAGCCGGAGTATTCTGCGCGTCGCGCCTGATGGGTGGAGCACAGCATCCCGGCGGCCTGCTCGTCGGCCTTCAGGGTGATGTCCACGGCGCGGGTGACAACCGCCCAGGGGTCGTCGGCGCCGCGCACCGAGGACGTGCGCATCGCATCGAACGCGGCCGGGGCTGCGTCCTCGGGCTCCTGGCGGTGCTTGCGGGCCAGGCCCGCGTACTTGCGGATCGTGTACTGCATCAGCGCCGCCGCCTCCGGGTCGGTGCGCCAGGCGCCGGGGCCGGCGTCGTGCAGGCGGACGAGCAGGACGCGAAGTCCCTCGCTCGTGGCGAACGCGGGCTGAGTGGTTTGCAGCATGATCGGGCACCTCCTGTACGTCAGGCAGGTACACGGACGCTCCCCAGCGGCCGGCCGGACGCTGGGGAAGCGGTGCATGCTGGGGCTCCGGCCTACTTCAGCTCGAGGGGTTCGAGCGAGGTCTGTGCGGCCGGGGTGTTCACACCGAACGCGGTCACCGGGGCGAGCCGGTGCGAACGCCGCGCGATCCCGCGACGGGACACCGCGACTGCGTTCGACGGCAGCCGGCGGGTCCGGCGTGCCAACTCCGCCTGGAAGTCGATGCCCCGGCCCGAGGCGCGCCCGCTCAGGCTGACGAACAGATCGGTCGGCCGCACCCACGCGACCGTGCTGCGCCCCGTCGCCGCATCCGGAGCCGGTCCCGGAACGGCCTGACGGGATGGGTCGCCATGCACCGCGAACTCGGAGACGTCCGGCTCTGGCCGCTCGATGGGGGCGCGGGTCGGCTGCGAGCCGGCCTCACGCGATTTGTCGTGAGGCGGCTGCGCGTCTCGGATCGCGTCGCTCATGGTTGCGTTCCTTCCGTGTCGGCGGTCGCGGTGATGGCTATCGGAGAGGTACGCGCTCCGAGCCATCGTCCGACAGTCGAGGGATGCACGCCGATGTGCCGGGCGATCCGCTTGTTCGACCAGCCCTCATCCCGCAGCACCACCGCGAGCTCCCGCCCGGACGTCGGCGGGTCCGTCTCCGCGACCGGCTCGACCTCGACGGCGAGCGCGGGCTCGGCGACGCTCTGCTCGGACGGGCCGGCCGGGCGCGCGCGGGTGAGGACGACGGTGAGATGGGTGATCGCCAGCAGCACCAGCGGCGGCACGGCGGCCACGGAGGCGGCGAGCACCGCCGGCACGTCGGCATCGGCGGCGACAATCGCGTGGATCGCGTTCGCGGTGACCGACACGAGCGCCCCGGCCATCAGCAACAACCACGGATACCAGGCCGTTCGCTGCCCGGCCAGGGCGACGACCGCGACCGTGGCGACGACGATGATGCCGTCCACGATGAGCGGCCACGCCCACGCCTGCGCGTCGTCGATCCCGGAGCGGCGCGCCAGATCCGCCAGCGCCGTGAAGGACAGCCAGAACGCGCCGATCGCGATGAACACCGTGCCTGCGATGGCGGTGCCCACAACGAATCGCCGCACCTGGGGCTGACCGTTCACAAGGCCGCCCGGATCGAGGGCTGCACAGCGACCGGGGACATTCCGGCAGGCACGGGCCGGGCCGCGGCCTGCGGGTGTGCGATGCGATACGCGGAGCGGATCGTCGTAGTGATCTCGGGAACCGGCAAGCCGGCGCGTTCGGCGGCCGGCCCAAGGACGGCGTGGGCGTCGGCGGAGGGGACGCCGGCCTCGGCGGCGCGGCACGCGGCCCAGAACAGGGCACGGTTGCGTTCGCCCTCACCGCGCGCGGCAACCCAGCGTGCCAGCCGATCGGGGTCGAGGTCTCCGACGCGCTCCCGCGGCCCCGCCCACGGGACCGGCTCGGGGCGCGGGTCCAGCAGCTCCCGCAAGGCGCGCGCGTCGACCGGCGCGCCGTCGGAGGTCGCGGTGGCGACCACCGTATAGGAGCGCTTCCCAGCCCGCCCGATCACCGTTGAGGGCGGCACGACGATGTAGCCGCCGTCGCCACGGAAGTCGATGTGCGCGGCCGGCGCCTGCCAGGAACGGTGCGGATCGTCCGGGCTTGCCGGGTAGTAGGCGTGCAGCCCGCCGGACGGGGTGCGCACGAGCGCGGCCCATCCGTCGACCAGGCCCTCGCGCTGCGCTCGCCCGAACGCGACGTATCCGGTTCCGGCCGGGTGGACGTCGACGTCGACCACCTCGAAGCCCGAGACCGCGCCGGTCGGCACGCCGATGTTCGCGGTCGGCCAGCGCCGCCACCACGCGGCCACCTGTCGCAACTCGGCGCTCGCGTCATGGAACCCGTGCTCGGTGCGCGGCTCCTTCCCCAGACGCCGGCACGGGAAGACGGGGACGCCGGCCTGGGCGAACGACCTCGCCGCATCCGACAGCGGCATCGCCGCGGCGGCGCGTAGCACGACGCCGATGTCCATAGCCGGCCTCCTCCCTACGCCCCCGATACCAGGGCTCGCTTCATGGCTTGCGACCATGAGGTGCGCGAGGTTCACCACGCAGCAGGCAGACGGACGATCAGCGAGTACGCCCGTCAGGTGCAGCGGTGAACCTGACGTATCAACCCGGCCTACCGGGAGGGCGCAGAGATCGTCTAGGAAAGCCGCCGAATGTGCGCGTCGCGGCGCGAATCACGCGACACCGCACGAGTTACGGGCTCAAGGACCGGAGTGAGGGCGCACACACCACGGCACGACTCGCACGGCATGGCGCCGGTGCAAGAAGGGTGCGGATGCCGCCGGTACTGCGTGGGGGTGATTCCGAAGCGCTTGCGGAACCATACTGCCGCAACTCGCGCGTCGTTCCATCCGACTTGCCGGGATGCATCGGCGATCGGCAGGTCGGTTTCCTCGATCAGTCGCGTGAACTCCGTCAGGCGGGTCTCGATGAGGAACCGCATGGGGGCGACACCGACCTGCTGGGTGAAAACGCGTGTGAGATGGGCGCGGGAGACGGCCACCTCCGCGGCGAGCCTGCCGACCGTCCACGGCTCGGTCATGCGCGAGCGCAGCAGGACGACCGAGCGGCGCACGGGGCGAGCGATTGGCGGCTGCGCGAGCCGGCCGCGCACCGGGAGGACGAACCTCTCGGGCACGGCGCCGTCGTCGGCGAGCAGCGTCGGTAGGGCAATCTCGACGGCGCGGGAAAACAGAGAGATCAGTCGGGTGGTCGCGACCTCCGGTGGCGCGGTCTCGTTCACGAGGCTGATCTGGCGCCACAGCGGTTCGATGCGGTGCAGGATGTCCACGCCAGGCTGCAGCACGAGTGCCGAGCCGTCCCAGGCGTCAGGATGCACGCCCGGACGGACGCGCGTGGTGTCGGCGAGCACCCATCGCATGTGGGAGCGGAGGAAGGACTCGTCGAAGTAGAGCGTCCATAGCCGCACAGTCGGGTCTGGGCGCACTGAGCACCACATGCCGGCCCCGAGAGCCATCGCGTAGCCCGGTGTCAACTCGTGGATGCCTGTGGCTGTCTCAATATGTGCGGCGCCCTCGAGGACGTGGACGATCTTGGCGTGCCCAAACACGGCGCGGTGGATGCGTTCGGCGCGGACGCTCTCCACCGCCGACAACGGCGGACCGGCCGGCCGGCCAATAACGTAGCCGCGGCCGGTATCGTCACGATCCCGCAGGGGTGCGACCGCATCCCGTCCGATCAATGGCGCCGTCACGCGTTCATCGACACGACCAGTTCCGTGGCCTCCGGAAGGTTGCGCCGTGGTCACGCCCGATAGCCGATGACAGTGGTCATGCCGGTTTCGGCGTGGTAGATGTTGTGGCAGTGGGCGACCCAGAGACCTGGGTTGTCAGCGTCGAAGTCGACGGTGAGGGTCTGCTTGGGCAGGACGATCGAGGTGTCTTTCCGCGGGCCGCCACCTTCATGCTGGTAGGTGTGACCGTGTAGATGGAATGGGTGCCACATCTCGGTGTCATTAGTGATCGTGAACCGGACGCGTTCGCCTTCGCGGATCTCGTGCGCGCCGTCGAGGGGCTGATTCATATCGAACCGTCGCCCGTCGATGCCCCAGTCGTATTCGGCCATACCTCCGGTGAGAGTGATCGCCACGGTCCGATCGGGCTGCCGTGAGGACAGCGCAACGCTGCTATCTGACGTCAGCAGCTGTGCGGTCCCGATCCGGCTGCTAGTGAGCTCCGGGATGCTCACATCGGCCGTCGGTGCTGCCGCGGCGCTGCCGGTGCGGATGACGGCGAAACCGCGATCGCGTTTGCCCTCGGCCTGAGCGATGAGGGGGAACGCGCCGTCATCCAGGGTAATGATCGCGTCGTAGCGTTCGCCCATGCCGATGAGGATGCTGTCGACTTCGACCGGTTCCACGGGGAATCCGTCGGTATGGGTGATGGTGAGCGTGTGACCGCCGATGGCGATGCGGAACGCGGTGTCGCTGCCGGCGTTGATGATCCGCAGCCGCACCTTCTCGCCGGCCCGCCCGGTGAACTGGGTCGGGTCGGCGGGGGGCTTCCCGTTGACGAGGTAGAGGGGATAGTAGACGTCGCCGGCGTCGCCGCCGAGCAGGTCGGAGGTGGCGCCCATGAGGGTGTTGCCCATCCGCATGAACATGTCGCCCATCCCGCCCATGTCGCCCATCCCGGCGGACAGCTCGTCAAGGACGTCGTCGGGGGTGGCGGTGACGCCGTCGAGCCAGTCGTCGAGGATGATGACCCACTCGTCCTCGTACCCGCCGGGCTCGGCGGGGTCCTCGACGATCAGCGCCCCGTACAGGCCACGGTCCAGCTGCACCCCGACGTGGGGGTGAAACCAGTAGGTGCCGGGATCGGGCGCGATGAACTCGTAGTCGAAACTGGCCCCGGCCTTGATGGGCTGCTGGGTGACCGGCGGGACGCCGTCCATGTCGTTGCGCAGCGCGAGCCCGTGCCAGTGCACGGAGGTGTCCGCCTCGAGCTGGTTCCGGACGGTGGCCTTCAGAGTGTCTCCGGCGCCGAGACGGATCACGGGCGCCGGAACAGACCCGAACGCCCAGGTCGGCGCGGTCGCCCCGGCTAGGTCCAGCACGGTCGGGGCGGCGGTGAGGGTCGCGGTGGTGACCTTCCCGGTGCCGCCGCGGCGCCGCTCGGCGCCTTGGACCTGGGCGCCGTCGGGCTGCACCCAGTTCGCCGCCGGCGCGCAGGATGCCAGCGCGACCGTCGCGACGGCGCCAATGCTGACGCCGAGGAACCCTCGCCGAGTTAGGAGGAAGCGGGGGCGTGGGGCGGGCGACGGGTTCATCGTTGTTTCCTTTCCGGCCGGGAGCGCGGGCCGTGGTTTTCGTCAGGGAGGCCGTCCGGGTCGGACGTCGCATGATCGGCGGAGGCTCGTGGGGCACGATTGCCGGTTGCCGTGACGGCCGAGGGCTCTGAGCGCCTGGATCCGATGGCGAGCAACGCCATTGCGATAAGCACGATCACGGTCCCGATCCAGCCCCACAGGCCCGGGTCCTCGCGCAGGATCAGCAGCGACAGCAGGATCCCGAAGACCGGCACGAGCAGCGTCCACGCGGCGAGGAGGTCGAGCCGGGCACGTCCGATCTCGGTGAACCAGGCGACCGTGGTGGCGGCGGTGCCGACCAGTGATAGGAACAGCAGGGTGAGGATGAACCGGATGTTCCAGTCGATCGTGGGCGGCCCTTCTGTGACGGCTGCGGTGCCGGCGAGGATCGCACCTCCGATGAGCAGCTGAGCTGCCGCCACGATTCGGACGTCTGCGTGCACGATCCGGCCGATGAGGGTGCCTGCGGTGATCGCGGCGGCGGACGTCAGTGAGAGCCACGCTCCGGTGCCGAGCCCGGAGGGAAGGACGATGATGAGTAGGCCGGTGAAGCCCAGGCCGATCGCGGCGATCGCGGCCGGGGTGGGACGCTCGCGGTAGAGCCACCACGCGGGCAGCAGGATCAGGATCGGCTGCGCGTTGGCGAGCACCGTGGCGATCCCGGTCGACAGTCCGGTGGCGGCGACGAACATCGTCGCGAATGCCAGGGCGATGTTCACCAGTCCGAGGCAGCCGATCAGTGCCCATGTCTTCGGGTCGCGGGGAAGAGGTGCCCGCTGGATGCCGGCGACGGTTGCCAACGCGACCCCGGCGATGAGGGCTCTCAGTGCCGCGAGCCACAGCGGCGGGGCGTCTTGCAGGCCGACGGTGATCGCGACGAAGCACGACCCCCAGGCGAGCGTCACCCACAGCATCCGCAGCGGTCGGGGATGCCCGTGCCGGCTGGCGTGCGCGAGGGGGCGGACGACGGTGTTCACGACGAGTCTCGCGTGTCGATACCGCTGTCGCCCCCGTGGCGCCGATGATCCGAGTCGTGGCCGCCGGTGTGGTGGCGGTGGCCGAACAGGTGCATGGCGGCCATGCCGATGATCGCGACGTAGGGCAGCACTGCGACGACGTGGGGAAGGTGGTCGATGAACAGGTAGATCGCGATCCCGAGCACGGAGATCCCGATGATCAGCCACGCCGTCACAGGCATCCGTCGCCGCGGGCCGCCTTCGCCGGGATGGTCGGCGGAGTGCGGTTGGTGATCACCGGTCATGGCCTGGCTCCGCCGCCGCTGTGAGGAAGTCCTGGCGCATGCCGAGGCTCTCGTCGGTGAGGCGGATCGAGGTCGCGGCGTCGGGGACGGTGCCCGTCAGCGCGCGGATCGCGTCGATCGTCTCGGGCACGACGATGGCCTCGTTGTAGACCTGGTAGGCGAGGTAGGCCTCGCTGCCGTTCACGGTGACCAGGTCCTCCCACACCGCGACCTCCCACATGTCTCCCCGGGGGCGGCCGAGATCGCGCATCAGCTCGACGGTGGAGTTGAGGGCGACCAGGCCGTCGGACATCCGGATGAACGCGATGCGGGGCGCGGCGCGCAGAGCGTCCAGCACCTCGTCGCGGGTCGCCTCCCGGGTCAGCTGCAGCGTCCAGTAGTGGCTGTGGGTCTGCGTGTGGGCGCCTTTGGCGGCGATGGTGACGACATCGAGTCCGGGGAGCACGGTCTGTGCGTCGGGGCCCTGATGAGAGGGGATGGTCGGTTCCGGGACCATCGTGTTCATGACCCCGCCCAGGTGCGACTCCCACGGATCGGTGGCGCGGCGGATGAGCACCCCACGGGCGCGCAGCAGGAGTCCGGCCGCATCCAGCGCGCCGAGGATCCGCACGATGCTGGTGGTGTTGCAGGAGACCACCCGGGTGCTGTCCCTGCCGATGGCGCTGGCGTAGTTGGCTTGGGCGACGAAGGAGTGGCCGGTGGTGGAGTGGGACTCGCCGCCTTGGAGGACCACCTTGACGCCGAGGGCGCGGTAGCGCTCCAGGTTCCCCGCTGCCACATGCTTGGGGGTGGTGTCGACGACCACGTCGCACTGCGCGAGAAGGTCGTCGAGCACTCCCCGTGCGGTCACGTCGGCGGCCCGCATGGCCTGCTGCGCCTCGATGGTGGAGGCGAACACGGGCAGGCGGTTCGCTGCGGACTTGATCCGCCAATCGGTGGCGATGTCCGCGACGCCGACCAGGTCCATGTCCGACTGCAGCAGGACCGCGTCGGCGACGCGCTTGCCGATGACGCCGTAGCCGTTGACACCGACTCGAATGGTGTTCATGTGCGTGCCTTTCTGATGAGGGATGGGAACCGCGGCGGTCATCGCCGTCGCCGCGTGGTCCAGAGCAGGTAGCCGCCGAGTGCGGTGACCACGCTCGCGCCGGCGCCGATCATGACGCCTTCCCGCGAGCGCCATCTCGTGTTCCCGCTGACGAGTTCGCCGATGCCGTTGATCAGGGCGGCGGTGATCATGCCGGCGATCAGGCGATTGCCGATCCGTTCAGCCCGTCCCACGAGCGGTTCCAGTTCGGCCGCGCGCAGGTGCACCTCGAGGCCGCCGTTCTCCAGCACCCGCCGGAGCTGCTTGAGCGTTCCGGGCAGCTCGAGCAGCAGTGCTCCGGCATCCGCGGATGCCTGTGCCCAGCGTTTCGCCAGGGCGGGGAGGGAGAACTGTCGCTGCACGATCCGCTCCGAGAAGGGGGTGAGCGCCTGCAGCATCTCGAACTCGGGGTCGAGCCGTGCCGCCAGTGCCTCGCCCATCATCAGGACCTTGAACAGCAGAGCGGTCTGCTGCGGCAGCTGGAGGTGGTGGTGTCGCAGCAGGGCGAGCAGCTCTCCGAGCAGGTGGCTGAGGTGGATCTCGGACAGGGGACGTCCGAGATACCGCGACACGAAGACGTCCAGGGAGCGGCCTAGCTCGCCGCGGTCGGAGGTGTTCTTGGTGATCGAGAGCGCGAGCAGGGCGGTGGCGAGCGCGTTGGAGTCTCCGCGGGTGAAGGCGAGCAGCACGTCGGAGAGCTGCTCGGTGACCTCTTCGTCGAGTTGGCCGACCATGCCGAAGTCGATGAGGGCGATGGATCCGTCGGTTTGGATGAACAGGTTGCCCGGGTGCGGGTCGGCGTGGAAGAAGCGGTTCTCGAAAACCATGGTGAGGATGAGGTCTGCGCCTCGCCTGGCCAGCTGGTTCCGGTCGATGCCGGCCGCGTCCAGGGCGGGCAGGTCGTCGACTCGGATGCCGTGCATCCGTTCCAGGGTCAGCACGCGTGACGTGGTCGTCTCCCAGAACACCTGGGGGACGGCGACGTCGGGTGAGTCGGCGAAGTCGGCGGCGAACCGCTCCGCGTTCCGGCCCTCCTGCAGATAGTCGAGCTCGGCGCGCAGCGTGCGGGAGAACTCCTCGACGATGCCCGGCAGGTTGTACTGGCGGGCGGCATCCCACCGCTTGTCGGCGCGCTCGGCGAGGTTCTGCAGGATCTCCAGGTCTTCGTGGATCTGGGCGACCGCGCCGGGTCGGCGGACCTTCACGACGACCTGGGTGCCGTCGTGAAGGGTCGCAGCGTATGCCTGCCCGATCGACGCGGCGGCCAGCGGTTGCGGGTCGAACTGTGCGAAGAGCTGTTCGGGGTCCGCGCCGAGCTCCTCGCGGATCACCGCCTTCATCGGCTCCCAGGCCTCGGGCGGCGCGGCGTCCTGAAGCTTGACCAACTCGGCGAGGTAAGCGGCGGGCAGCAGGTCGTTGCGGGTGGACAGCAGCTGGCCGAGTTTGATGAAGGTCGGTCCGAGCTCCTCGAGGGCGAGTCGGAGGTGTTCCGGACTGGTGTAGGGCTCGTCCCGGCGCGCATGCCCGAGAACGCCTTTGTTGAAGGGAATCCACTTCTCCAGCCCGAGCAGCCCGAGGCCGAGCCCGAGTCCGTGGTGCTCGAGGATGGTGGCGATGCGCCGATACCGGCTCCGATGCGTGCTCATCAGTCGAGGCCTCCTTCGCGGTTGGTCGCGTCGCGGGCCGAGGTGCCCGGGCCGATCGCGAACGTCTTGGTCTGTCCGGCCGAGAGCGGCACGGCGACCGCGCCGACGCGCACGTGGATCGCGGGTGCTGAGCCGGCGTGCACGCGAAGCTCCAGGCTGCGGTCACGGAGCATCACGTCGACGAGGTGGCCGCGGTATCGGATCTGGAACCCGACCCGGGTGAGGTTCGGCGGCAGTCGGGGGGCGAAGACGAGCTCGTCGTCACCGAGGGCCATGCCGGCGAAGGAGCGGACGGGCAGGTCGATGGTGCCGGCCATCGCGCCGAGGTGGATCCCTTCGCGGGTGGTGCCGCCCTGGGAGTCGTCGAGATCGGCGATCAGCGCCTCGCGGAACGCGATCCAGGAGCGGGACGGGTCGATGCCGGCCAGGACGGAGGCGTTCACGACTCGGCTGAGCGTCGACCCGTTGGCGGTGCGCGCGAGGTAGTACTCGACCGTGCGGGTCAGGTCCTGCTCGGAGAACGGGTAGCCGAGCGTGGCGAGTTGCGCCCGGAGCCCGTCGTGACCGAGCAGGTAGACCAGCATGACGACGTCGGGCTGCTTGGCGAGCTTGTACCGGTTGGTGCTGTCGTTCTCGGACTCGAGGATGAGATCGAGCCGGCCGATGTTCCCGTACTCCTCGCGGTAGTGGTCCCAGTCCAGCTCCTGCAGGCTCTCGTAGCCGTCGAACTGGGTGAGGATGCCGTCGCGGTGGAACCCCACCGCCAGTCGTGTGCTGAGCCGGGCCCATCCCGCGATCTCCTCGTCGGTGACGCGGAGCCGGTCGCGGAGGCCCTCGCCGCGGTGCCCGTGGAGCAGGGCGAGTGTCCGGGCCGCTCGCGTGGCGACCCACGAGGCGAGGACGTTGGTGTACGTGTTGTCGCGCAGGCCGCTGCCGGGAGCGTCCGGGGCGCCGTCGTGGAACTCGTCGGGTCCCATCACCCCGGCGATGTGGAAGCGGTCGGTGGCAGTGTCGTGCTCGGCGAGCGAGGCGAACAGGCGGGCGACCTCGATGATGAGCTCGCCGCCGCGTTCGGCGAGCCACTCGAGGTCGCCGGTGGCCTGGTAGTGCTGCCAGGCGTTGTAGGCGATGGCGAGGCCGACGTGGCGTTGACGGTGGGAGTTGTCCGGCATCCACCGACCGGAGCGCGGGTTGTAGAGCGCCTCGGGCGTCTCCTCGCGACCGTCGCTGCCGCTCTGCCAGGGGAAGAGAGCTCCGCGGAGTCCGGCGGCGGTCGCCGCGGCGCGGGCGGCGTCCAGTCGCCGCCAGCGGTAGTCGATCAGCGCCCGGCTGATCTCGGGCGTGCGCAGAGCGATCACGGGCAGGACGAACACCTCGTCCCAGAAGACGTGCCCCCGATACCCCTCGCCATGCAGGCCGCGGGCGGGCACCCCGGCGTCGAGCTCGACGGTGTGCGGCGAGAGGGTCTGGAGCAGGTGGAAGACGTGCAGGTTCAGGATGAGTCGGCTGTGCGTGTCGGCGTCCAGGGTGACCGCGAAGCGTTCCCAGAGTCGCCGCCACGCCGCCGCGTGGCGTTCCCGCAGCGCCTCGACGTCGCCACCGCGCTCGGTGAGCAGGGTCAGGGCGGCACCACCCGGCTCGCTGATCGCCCGATCGTGGGAGGTGTAGATCGCGGCCGTCTTGGTGAGGGTGACCGGTCGACCCTGCTCCAGAGGGATGCGGAACTCCCGGGTGGGCTGCGATGGCGTGTCGATGCGGTGATCGGTCGCGCTGTCGGTTCCGGTGAGGGTCGTGCGGACGGCGGTGGCGATGTGGACCCGGCTCTGTCGGGTCCGCACCTCGCAGAGGGTGGTGTCGCCGACGTGGCGGAACGTCGGCTGCGTGAGGTGGGTGGCGTCCGATCCGAGGTACGCGGCCACGTTGCTGTTGCGCACCCCGGCGTCGATCCCGGCGCGGAGGGTGACCGTGCCGCTCCAGTCGGGGGCGGTGAGCGTGGTCTCCAGCACGGCCAGGTGAGGTTCGTCCAGGGAGGTGAACGTCGTCTGCACGAAGTCGAGTCGATCCCCGTTCCCAGCGGTGAGGACCGCGCGGCGGACGACCAGGCCGCGGCGCAGGTCGAGCTCGCGTTGTTCGCTGTGCGTCACGACCTGGCCGGTGGACAGCCACGGCCCGTCTCCGATGCGGAGGTCCACCGGAAGCCAGTTGGGCGTGTTGACGAGATGCTCCTCCTCGAGCTCGCGCCCGTGGATGGTGCTCGCCAGTCGGTTGTACACGGCGGCGAGGTAGGTGCCGGGATAGTGGATGCCGTCGTCGTGGTGCTCGGGCCGGGCGCCACGGGTGGCCAGGTAGCCGTTGCCCAGCGCGGTGAGCGCCTCCCGGTGCCCTTCGTGCGCGGGGTCGAAGCCGTCGTAGACCAGCTGCCACGGATCCGTGGTGGAGACGCCCAGGTCGAGCTCGGCGACATCGGCCAGGACGAGGTCGGCGCCCGCGGCCTCGAGCTGCTCCCGCGCTCCGGCGCGGTCGATGCCGACGACGAAGCCGAAGCCTCCGCGCCTCGCGGCCGCTACGCCGGCGACCGAGTCCTCGACGACCGCGGTGCGGGCCGCGGCGACACCCAGTCGCCGGGCCGCCTCCACGAACATGGCGGGATCCGGCTTGCCTTTCAGGTGGTGCGTGAGCGCGATCCGGCCGTCCACCACGGTGTCGAAGCAGCCGGCCAGTCCTGCGGCGGCGAGCATCTGCTGCGCGTTCCGGCTCGCGGTGACCAGCCCGACCGGCACGGCCGCGTCCCGCAGGCGATGCAGCAGCGCCGCCGTGCCCGGATAGACCCGCAGCCCACGGGTGTCCAGCTCCGCCAGGAACA
The DNA here is from genome assembly GCF_025143365.1 of Microbacterium sp. p3-SID336. GTDB lineage: Bacteria > Actinomycetota > Actinomycetes > Actinomycetales > Microbacteriaceae > Microbacterium. The sequence goes on from NZ_JALXPE010000036.1 coordinate 17,537, forward strand.
GCTCGTTCTTGCGCGCCGCGAGCCCCGCGATCGTCCACGCCGTTGGTGGGTCGTCGGGATCTCCGGCGTCCAGGGCGATCCCACGGGCCGTCAGGTACGCCGATACCCCGTCCTCGCGGGTTCGCCCGTCCACATAGCGGCGGTAGTCGGCGACCGGGTCGAAGGTCGTCTCGGGGTCGTCCACCTGCACACGCGGGTCTCGCAGCACCTCGTCGAACAGCTGCTTCCACGCGGCGGCATGGATCGCGGCGGTGTTCGTGACCACCCCGTCCATGTCGAACAGCACCGCGTCGTAGACGGCATCGAGGTGGTGAGTCCCGTGCTCTGCGGGCCGCGGAGTCATCGCGGCGCCTCGCGTCCGGTCATGAGGCGCCGCCGGGCGTCGACGCCGGGGCGAGGCTGCTCGCCTCTGCCGGGGCCGCGGGGGCCTGCTGGGCGGGCAGCCGGAGCCGCTTGAGCAGGAGCGCGTTGACGGCGACGATCACGCTGGAGCCGGACATGCTGATGGCGGCGATCTCCGGGGAGAGCATGATCCCGAACGCGGGGTAGAACACGCCGGCGGCGATGGGCAGCGCGATCGCGTTGTAGCCGATGGCCCAGCCGAGGTTCTGCCGCATCTTCCGCAGCGTGCCCTTCCCGATCTTCAGCGCGATCGCGACATCGAGCGGGTCGGAGCGCATCAGGACGACGTCTGCGGTCTCGATGGCGACGTCGGTGCCGGCGCCGATCGCGATGCCGAGGTCCGCCTGGGCGAGGGCGGGGGCGTCGTTGACGCCGTCGCCGACCATCGCGACCTTCTTGCCGGATGCCTGGAGTTCGGCGATCTTGGCGGACTTGTCCTCGGGCAGCACGTCGGCGATCACGGTGTCGATGCCCAGCAGCGAGGCGATGCGCTCGGCGGTGGGCTTGTTGTCGCCGGTGAGCATCGCCACCTCGATGCCCTGCTCGTGGAGTGCGTCGATCGCGGCTTTCGCGGTGTCGCGGGGGGCGTCGGCGAGGGCGATCACGCCGGCGATCTGCCCGTCGACGGCGAACATGATCGCGGTGCGGCCGCCGTCTGCGAGGGCCTGCTGCTGCGAGACGACCGGGCCGGTGTCGATGCCCTGCGCGGCCATCAGCCGGGCGTTGCCGAGCACCACCTGCTTTCCGTCGACGGTGGCGATCGCGCCCTGCCCGGTGACGTTGCGGAACGCGGACGCGGTGCGGCGCGGGATGTTCCGGCTGTCGGCGTAGGTGACGATCGCCTTGGCCAGCGGGTGCTCCGACTCCCGCTCGAGCGCGGCGGCGAGGGCGAGCAGCTCGAGGTCGTCCATGCCGATGGGGATGTAGTCGGTGACCTCCGGCTCGCCCTTGGTGAGCGTGCCGGTCTTGTCCAGCACGACGGTGTCGATGTGCGCGGCGGTCTCGATGCCGGTCGCGTTCTTGAACAGCACGCCGCGCTTGGCGCCCAGGCCCGTGCCGACCATGATCGCGGTCGGCGTGGCGAGCCCGAGGGCGTCGGGGCAGGTGATGACGACGACGGTGATCGCGAACAGGATCGCCATCGGCACATCCGCCCCGGCGAGGAACCACACCAGGAAGGTCAGAGTGCCTCCGACGAGGGCGAGCAGGACGAGCCAGAACGCGGCCCGGTCGGCGAGACGCTGCCCAGGGGCCTTGGAGTTCTGCGCCTCCTGCACCAGCTTCACGATCTGCGCCAGCGCGGTGTCGGCGCCAACCTTCGTGGCGCGCACACGGAGTGTGCCGACGGTATTCACGGTCGCCCCGATCACCTCCGAGCCGGGCGCCTTCTCGACCGGCATGGACTCGCCGGTGACCATCGACTCGTCGATCTCGGACTCGCCGTCCTCCACCACGCCGTCGGTGGGGACCTTCGCGCCGGGGCGGATGAGCATGAGGTCACCGGGGACGACCTCGGAGGTGGGAATCTCGACCTCCTCGCCGTCGCGGAGGACGACCGCGCGGGCGGGCGCGAGCTCCAGCAGCCGACGGATGGCGTCGTTCGCGCCGCCCCGGGCGCGCATCTCGACCCAGTGCCCGAGCAGCACGAAGGTGGCCAGCACGGTCGCCGCCTCGTAGAAGACCTCGCCGCCGCCGGTGAGGGTGATGATCAGGCTGTAGATCCAGCCGGCGCCGACACCGACCGCGACCAGCACCATCATGTCCAGGGTGCGGGCCCGCAGAGCCCGGTAGGCGCCGTCGAAAAAGATCCAGGCCGAGTAGAAGATCACCGGCAGCGACACGATCAGCATGAACACGTCGTCGCGCAGCCCGAACGGGGCCGGCACTTCGAAGCCGAGCACCTCCCGGCCGATCGGGGACCACAGGGTGATCGGGATCGACAGGATCAACGCGACCAGGAACCGGTTGCGCATGTCCCGGATCATCGCCGCCATCGACATGCCGCCGTGATGCCCGCCGTGGCCCATCACATCCTGCGCGCTGCGGCCGGCCGGCTGAGCCCCGTGATCGTGCCCACCCTCGGTGGCCGGAGCGTGACCGGCATGCTCACCGGCGTCCATGGCGGAGTGGTCCGCGTGGTCCGCTGCCGGGTGCGGGTGCTCGTGCCCCGCCGGGGTGTCATGACCGGTGGAGACCGCGCGTCCCTCGTGCTCGGCGTGGTCGTGGTGGTCGGCGTGCTCGTGAGGTTCGTGGGCGGGGTCGCAGATGTGGTCCGGGACGGACTGCCCGGCGCAGTGGTAGCCACATTCGATCACCCACTTCTGCAGGTGCGCGACCGAGGTGGCCTGCGGGTCGTAGGTGACGGTCGCGGTCTGGGAGACCGGGTTCGCGTCGACGGACAGGACGCCCGGCTGGCGGGCGAGGTGGGCTTCGGTGACGTTCTTGGAGGTCGCGCGGATCATGCCGCTGACCTGCAGGGTCACGGTCTTGGTGTCGGTCATCGGATTTCCTTCGCGGTGGAGGGGCGGTTCAGGTCGGTGTCGGGGTGGGGCCAGCGCCAGTCGGCGACGGCGGGGATGTCGGTGCCGTGCTCGCGGGTGTGGGCGCGGGCGCACAGCCGGGCGTCGACGAGTTCCTGCCGCAGCTGCGCGTGGGTCGCAGCAAGGCCCGGGACGTGGTCGAGGACGTCGATCGCGAGCCGGTAGCGGTCGAGGTCGTTGAGCATGACCATGTCGAACGGCGTCGTGGTGGTGCCCTTCTCCACGAAGCCGCGCACGTGCAGGTTCTGGTGCCCGGCGCGCTTGTAGGTGAGCCGGTGGATCAGCCACGGGTAGCCGTGGTACGCGAAGATCACCGGCTTGTCGGGGGTGAAGATCGCGTCGAACTCCCCGTCCGGCAGCCCGTGCGGATGCTGGTCCTCGGACTGCAGCCGGGTCAGGTCGACCACGTTCACGACCCGCACCGACAGGCCCGGGATGTGCTCGCGCAGCAGCGCGGCCGCGGCGAGGACCTCCAGGGTGGGCACGTCGCCAGCGGCGGCGAGCACCACGTCCGGCTCGCTCCCCTCCGTCTCGGTGCCCGCCCACGGCAGGATGCCCAGGCCCCGGGTGCAGTGCTCGATCGCCTCATCCATCGTCAGCCACTGCGGGGCGGGCTGCTTCCCGGCGACGACGACGTTGATGTAGCCGGTGGAACGCAGGCAGTGATCGTACGTGGACAGCAGCGTGTTCGCGTCGAACGGGAGGTAGACCCGCACGACGTCGGGGCTCTTGTTCAGAGCGAGGTCGATGAACCCGGGATCCTGATGGCTGAACCCGTTGTGGTCCTGCCGCCAGACGTGGCTGGAGAGCAGGTAGTTGAAGCTCGGCACCGGTTCCCGCCAGGGCACCTCGCGGGCCGCTTCGAGCCATTTGGCGTGCTGGTTGAACATCGAGTCGACGATGTGCGTGAACGCCTCGTAGCAGTTGAACAGACCGTGCCGGCCGGTCAGGACGTACCCTTCCAGCCACCCCTGGCACTGGTGCTCGCTGAGCACCTCCATCACCCGCCCGGTCGGGGCCAGATGCTCGTCCACCGGCAGCACGGTCGCGTTCCACTGCTTGCCGGTGGCCTCGAACACGGGCGGGGCGAGCCGGTTGGAGGCGGTCTCGTCGGGGCCGAAGATGCGGAAGTTGTCCGGGTTGTGCCGGATCACGTCGGCGAGCCACTCGCCGAGCACCCGGGTCGCCTCCCCGGTTTCCGCGCCTCGCGCCTCGGGGTCGACCGGGTGGGCGTGGTCGCGGAAGTCGCCCAGGCGCAGCGGGACGGTCAGCTGCCCGCCGTTCGCGACCGGGTTCGCGCTCATCCGCCGCACTCCCGCCGGGGCGGCGGCGACCGTGGCGGGGAACGGGGCGCCGTCGGCGTCGAAGAGCTCGTCGGGCCGGTAGGAGGCCAGCCAGTCCTGGAGGATCTGCAGGTGCTCGGGGGTGTCGCGGACCTCGGCGAGCGGCACCTGGTGGGACCGCCAGGTGCCCTCCACGGGGAGCCCGTCGATCACCGGCGGGCAGGTCCAGCCCTTCGGGCTGCGCAGCACGATCGCTGGCCACGCAGGCCGGCCCTCCAGGGTGCCGGCCGCCGCGGCGGCCTTGATGTCCGCGATCCGGTCCAGCACCTCGTCCAGCACGCCGGCGAACCGGGCGTGGGACTCCCGCGGGTCCTCGCCGTCGAAGCCGACGGTGACCACAAACGGCTCGTGCCCGTAGCCGCGCAGCAGCGCGACCAGCTCGTCCTCGGGGATGCGGGACAGCACCGTCGGGTTGGCGATCTTGTACCCGTTCAGGTGCAGGATCGGCAGCACCACCCCGTCCGCGGCGGGGTTGAGGAACTTGTTGCCGTGCCACGCGGTCGCCAGCGGCCCGGTCTCGGCCTCCCCGTCGCCGATCACGCAGGCGACCAGCAGGTCCGGGTTGTCGAACGCGGCGCCGTAGGCGTGGACGAGGGAGTAGCCGAGCTCGCCGCCCTCGTTGATCGACCCGGGCGTGTCCGGGGAGGCGTGCGAGGGGATGCCGCCGGGGAAGGAGAACTGCCGGAACAGCGCCCGCAGCCCCTCCTCGGTGCGGTCGATCCGCGGGTACAGCTCCGTGTAGGTACCGTCCAGGTAGGCGTTGGCGACCATGCCCGGCCCGCCGTGCCCCGGACCGGTCACGTACAGCGTGTTCAGATCCCGGTCGGTGATCGCCCGGTTGAGGTGGGCGTACAGGAAGTTCAGGCCCGGGGTGGTGCCCCAGTGCCCCAGCAGCCGGGGCTTGATGTGCTCCGCGATGAGCGGGTCGCGCAGCAGCGGGTTGTCCAGCAGGTAGATCTGCCCGATGCTCAGGTAGTTCGCCGCCCGCCACCACGCATCCACCCCCTCCAATCGTTCCGGGGTGACGGCGGTGGTGCGGTGGGCCCAGCGGGCCGGTGCGGTGCTCATGGTCGGTCTCCTCGCGGTTCGCGGCCGGGGCCGCCGAATGTGGTCATGGTGATGGTGGTCATTGTGCGGTCCCTGTCGGGAGGACGACGGTGGTCTCGGTGCCGTGGATCCAGACGATGCCGCGGTCGTCGACGAGCACGACCGCCCCATCTGCGTTCCCGAGCGCCTGGACGGTGCCCGTGGCGGCGCCGACGCTGTCCCAGGATCCGGTGCCGGTGAGCCGCCAGAGGGTGCCGTCGGTGTCGACGCCGACCAGCCCGCCCGTGGAGTCCGCCTCCACCAGGTAGAGCGGGGGCGCATCCGCGACGAGGTCGAAGGTGGCGCCTGCATCCCGGCTCTCCTGCAGGCCCTGCCGCGTCGCGGCGTAGAGGGTGCCGTCGGTGGTGACGGTCAGGTCGGCGGCGGGGAGCTCGGCGCCGTCGATCCAGGTGGTCCCGCCGTCGGGGCTGGTGCGGATGGTGATCGAGCTGGACCCGATCCCGTGGATCGCACCGTCTCCGGCGGTGAGGACGTGGAAGTCCTCCTGCCCGGTGAACGCGACCGGCTCCCAGGTGGTCCCGGCGTCGGTGCTTCGGATGAGTCCCAGGTTGTGCTCGCCGAGCTCCGCCGGGGTGTTCGGTCCGGGGTGCCCGGAGGCGTAGAGGACGTCGCCGTCGGCGGTCAGGCCCATCGCGTCGAAGTCCGCGCCTCCCAGGGGGCCGGAGACGTCGCCGGTGTCGGTGAGGGTGTAGAGGCCGGTGTGGGTGCCCAGCAGCACGGTGCTCCCGCCGAGGTCGACGATGCCGTGCACATGACCGAGACCCGTGTCCGGGGCGGGTGCCGAGATGGCGGTCGGCGTGGGGGTGCAGCCGGTCAGCAGCAGGCCCGCGGCAGCGGCGACGGCAGCGGCCGTGATCGTGGTGGCGTTGCTGCTCATGCGATCGCCTGGATGAAGAGGATGGTCGCCGCGGAGAGGATGATCAGGGCGAGGATGATGCCCACGAAGCACGCGGCCAGAGTCCGGGAAGTCATGATGGGCCTTTCGACGGGCCGGCGCTGTCGGTCAGGACGGATGCGCCGGGCCTCGGGCGGGGCCAGGTCAGGGGTGGTCGGCCCCGCCCGAGGGGTTCGGGTCAGAGGGTGGCGAGGATGTCCTGCATGGTGGTGATCTCGGCGGTCTGTCCGTCGATGATCTGCTGGGCGAGCGCGGCCACGTCCGGGTTCTCGCCGTTGTTCAGCACCATCTGGGCCATGGTGACGGCGCCCTGGTGGTGGCCGACCATGCCCTCGAGGAACAGCCGGGTCGCCTCGACCCCGGTGGCGGCGTCCAGGGCGGCCATGTCGTCGTCGGACATCATCCCGTCGCCGTGGTCCATGCCGCCCATCCCGCCCATGTCGGACATGGAGTCGTCGTAGGGGATTCCCCAGTCCTCGAGCCAGCCCTTCATGGTCTGGATCTCGGGGCCTTGGGCGGCTTTGATCTGCTCGGCGAGGGTCACGACCCGCTCGTCGATGCCGTCCTTGGCCAGGATCTGATCGGCCATCTCGATGGCCTGTTCGTGGTGCGGGATCATCATCGTGACGAACATCTCGTCAGCGGAGTTGAACGATGCCTGCTCGGAGGGGGCGGGGGTGCTGCTGGTCATGCCGCCGGGGCCGTGGTCCATGCCGGGCATGGATCCGTCGGTGGGGGCGCAGCCGGCGAGCACGAGCGCAGCGGCGAGCGCGCCGGTGCTCAGCGCGAGAATGCGGAAACGCATGGGTGGGTGTCCTTGTCTAGTCGGTCGAATGGTGAGTTGATTCCCGTGCCGTATGCGGGCACGGCGCAGCATCTCCCGGCACAGCGGTGACGGGAGGGCGGGGAATCAGGTTCGACTGATCGACAGGACGATGAGGGAAGGTGGTCGGGGGTGCGGTAACGCGGTGAGCACATTCCGCCCGTGCAGGCGCAGCAGGGCGAGGGCGGTGCCCAGGCGGGCCAGCAGCGCCGGGGCGAGCAGCACGATAGTGGCGGCCAGCAGCGCCAGCACGCACGCCATCATCAGCATCGAATGGTCCGGCATTCCGCCCGAGCTGTCGCAGTCGCCCTCGCAGTGCCCGCCCGAAGCCTCGGGGCCTGTCCCGATGGTGTTCTCGAGCATGCTCCCGGTCGCGACGGTGCCGCCCAGGTCAGAGTCGGGCGCGGCATGGGCGGCTTCGGAGGCCGCTGCGGGGGTGTCGGCGTGCCCGCTGGTGAGCGTGCCGGTGAGGGTGTGCATGGCCAGCAGGCCGGCGATCAGCAGGAGCGCGGTCGCGAAGGTCAGCAGCAGCCGGTGCAGCCCGGATGGGGCGTGCACCAGGGTTCGGATGTGGTTCACCGCCGACCTCCTTCCCGCGTCCAGCGTACCCCGGTGTGCCTGGATCCCCGCCGGCGCCGATCGGGCGCACGGCGGTCCTGCCCAGCCTGGTCGCCCGACCGATGCCTGGCCAGGGGCGATGGTCCCGGATGGGGACCGGTGCGCGGCAGCCGGCTCATCGGCGGCCCGTTCCGGCGCGGTGGGCCTTCTCCATCAGAGCCAGCAGCCCGAGGGCGTCGTCCTTGATCTGGGTGCGGCCGACGACGGCCCAGTTGCGGGCGAGGTGATCGCGGAGATAGTCGAGGATGTGCTCGAGGGGGACGGTGTGCCAGGAGCCGGACCGATGGGGGCGGGCGGTGTTGCCGAACGCGACCGTGCGGATCAGGTGGCCCTCCGGGGCGAGGACCTGCCCGGTCGTCAGCAGCTCCTGGACGAGGGCGGGCGCGTCGGCGGGGGTGCAGCAGCCGAACCGGGCGAACGCGGCCTCCAGCACCGCGGGGTCGCGCATCGCGGGGTTCAGCTTCGGGGCGCCCTCCTTGACCTCGCCGACGATCATGTCCGGCGCCCCGGGGCGGGCGCCGAGGGCCGGGTCGGGGTCGTCGCCGGGGATGTGGTGCAGTCGGATCGCGAGGATGTCCAGGTCGGTGACGGTGCGCGGCCCGTCCGGACCGGTCGCGTCCAGCACTGGGTACTCGGCGACGGTGAAGTACCCGTTCACCCGCAGGTAGGCCTGCACCAGCCCGACCGCTGTATCCATCCCGCGCCCCCTTTCCCTGCCGTCGTGGGTCAGGCGGCGTTGGCGTAGCGGGCGGGGTCGGCGTCGAACAGCGGCCCGCACTCGGGGCAGCAGAACCAGTACCGCGCGCTCTCGTAGTCGCGGAACAGGCCGCGCTTCTCGGCCCATGCCGGGTCGACCTGGTTGCCGGGCATGACCGGGCAGGTGACGAGGTCGGTCGCCCCGGCCGGGGGCTCGTGGTGATGGTGCTCGTGGGACCCGTGATCGTGCGCGACGTGCTCGTGGTCGTGGTGCTCGTGGTCGTGGTCGTGTGTCATAGCTGTCTCCTTGCGGGGTGTCAGGCGTGGACGGGGGTGATGTCGCGGCTGGGCGTCGGGACGGTGGGCACTGGGGCGGGCAGGGGGCGGAAGCGGCGCAGTCGGAGGCTGTTGGTGACCACGAAGACGCTGCTGAACGCCATCGCGGCGGCGGCGAGGATGGGGTTGAGCAGGGCGAGCATCGCGACCGGGATCGCGGCGACGTTGTAGGCGAACGCCCAGAACAGGTTGCCCTTGATGGTGCCCAGGGTGCGGCGGGCGAGCCGGATCGCGTCCGGGACCAGGAGCAGGTCGCCGGAGACGATGGTCAGGTCCGCGGCGGTGATGGCCGCGTCGGTGCCGGTGCCCATCGCGATGCCGAGGTCCGCTTGGGCGAGGGCGGCGGCGTCGTTCACGCCGTCGCCGACCATCGCGACCACCCGGCCGGCGGCTTGCAGCTCCCGGATGGTGTCGAGCTTGCCCTGCGGGGTGACTCCGGCGCGGACGTCCTCGATTCCGGCGTCGTCGGCGATGGTGCGGGCGGCGCCCGGGTTGTCGCCGGTGAGCAGGATCGGGGTCAGCCCGAGCCCGCGCAGCCGGGCGATGGCCTCACGGCTGGTGGGCTTGATGGTGTCGGCGACGCTGATCGCGCCGCGCGCCCGCCCGTCCCACGCCACGACGGTCACGGTGGCGCCCGCGGCCTCATCGGCCGTGATCGTCGCGGCGAGCTCGCCGGGGATCGCGATCGCCCATTGCCCGGTGATCCAGGTGGCGCGGCCGGCGGCAACCATGCGGCCGTCGACGATGCCCTGCACGCCCTGCCCTGACTCGGCGGCGAACGACTCCACCGCATCCACCGGGCCATCCGCGGCGGCGGTGATCGCGCGGCCGATGGGGTGCTCGGAGCCGTGCTCGAGCGCCGCGGCGACCCGGATCAGCTCCGCCTCATCGGTGCCGGGGGCTGGGTGGATGCCGGTGACGGTCATGGTGCCGGCGGTGATGGTGCCGGTCTTGTCGAGGACGACGGTGTCGATGCGGCGGGTCTGCTCGAGCACCTGGGGTCCGCGGATGAGGATGCCCAGCTGGGCGCCGCGGCCGGTGCCGACCAGCAGAGCGGTCGGCGTCGCCAGCCCCAGCGCGCACGGGCAGGCGATGATCAGGGTGGTCACCGCGGCGGTGAACGCGACCTCCAGCGGCGCTCCCGCGATCAGCCACCCGGCGAACGCGGCCAGGGCGAGGACGATGACGATGGGGACGAAGACTGCCGACACCCGGTCGGCGAGGCGCTGCACCTGTGCCTTGCCGGTCTGCGCCTCCTCGACCAGCCGCGCCATCCGGGCCAGCTCCGTGTCGGCGCCGACCCGCGTGATCTGCACGAGCAGGCGCCCGCCGGTGTTCACGGTCGCTCCGACCACGCGGGATCCGGGGGCGACCTCGACCGGCACGGACTCGCCGGTCAGCATCGACTCGTCCACCGCGGAGACGCCCTCGGTGACCAGGCCGTCGGCGGGGATCTTCTCACCCGGCCGCACCACCACGACATCACCCGGAACGAGCTGTGCGACGGGGACGCGCTGCTCAGTGCCTTCGCGAAGGATCACTGCGTCTTTGGCGCCGAGTTCCAGCAGGGCGCGCAGGGCCTCGCCGGACTGCCGCTTGGCACGGACCTCGAGGTAGCGGCCGAGGAGGATGAACACGGTCACCAGTGCGGCGACCTCCAGGTACACCTCATGACCGCCGGACTGCGGGGTGCCGACGAAGGTGACGCTCATCCGCATTCCCGGCATCCCCGCGCCGCCGAAGAACAGCGCGTACAGCGACCAGCCGAACGCGGCCAGCACGCCGACGCTGATCAAGGTGTCCATCGTCGCCGCCCCATGCCGGGCATTGATCGCCGCGGCGCGGTGGAACGGCCACGCCCCCCACACCACCACCGGGGCGGCCAGGGTGAGCGTGAGCCACTGCCAGTAGGTGAACTGCAGGGCGGGGATCATCGACAGCACCGCCACCGGCACCGCCAGCACCGCCGAGACGATCAGCCGCTGGCGCAGTGACGCCAGCTCCTCGTCCCGCGGGGTGGTCTGCTCATCTGTGTCGGGGGCGGGTGGGGTGGGGACGCTCGCCCCGTACCCGGCCTGCTCGACCGCCGCGATCAGCTCCTCGACCGGCACCGGGGCCTCCGAGTGCACGCGGGCCTTCTCGGTGGCGAAGTTGACCGTCGCCGCCACGCCGGGCAGTTTGTTCAGCTTCCGCTCGACCCGCGTCGCGCACGACGCGCAGGTCATTCCGGTGATGTCGAGATCGACGTCCAGCGTGCTCATGATGTTGCGGCGAGGCTGTATCCGGCCTCCTCGACCGCCTCCCGCACCCGCTCCGCGTCCACCGGGGCGGTGCTGGACACGGTCACCGTGGACACGCCGCCGGGGTGCAGGTCGACCTCGACGCCGGAGACCCCGTCGATCGCGGAGACCTCCTCGGTGACGCTGCGTACGCAGTGCGAGCACGTCATCCCCTCCACCAGGAACTGCGCCGACAGATCGCCCGACGCTGGTTGCGCCGTCGCCGGAGCGGTAGTGCTCGCCGTGGTCGCGTGCGAGGCGGGGCCGCAGCAGGCGCAGCCCCCGCCGTTCGTCGCCTGCAGGCCGAGGTCCTGGAATCTCTGTCCGGTCATGTTGTGCTCCTTTCGCGAGCGTGTCGATGCGTGTGGTGTGAACGTTCTAGGAGCGGACCAGCCGCGCGATCGCGGCGTTCGCTTCGCGGAGCTTCTCCTCCGCGACCGGGCCGCCCTGCGCGGTCGCCTGCGCGACGCAATGCCCGAGATGGTCCTCCAGCAGCGTCAGCGCGACCGACTCCAGCGCCTTCGTCGCCGCCGAGACCTGGGTCAGGATGTCGATGCAGTACACGTCCTCGTCGACCATCCGCGCGATCCCGCGCACCTGCCCCTCCGCCCGATGCAACCGCGCCAGCAGTGCCTGCTTGTCATCCACGTATCCGTGTGCCATCTCAGCCACCTCCGACGTCAATCCTATACCCTCTAGGGGTATAAGGTACTTCGTGAAGAGGATATTCCCGGTGCGGGCAGAGCGAAAGGGCGAACGTGACCAACTGGTACGTCATCACCGGCGGGCCCAGCTCGGGCAAGACCACCACCGTGAACCTGCTGCGGGACCGCGGCTACACCACCACCATCGAGCATGCCCGGCACTATCTCGACCTGCAGCGCATCGCCGGCCGCACCGTCGAGGAGGTCCGCGCGAAGCAGCGGCAGTTCCAGCGCGGCGTCCTGAACATGCAGCTCGCGGAGGAAGCTGCCCTCGACCCGGACGCCACCGTGTTCCTCGACCGGGCCGTCCCCGACTCCCTCGCCTACTACCGCTTCCTCGACCTCGAGCCCGACCCCGCCCTGCTCACCGCGCTCGAGCACGTCGATTACCGCAAGACGTTCATCCTCGACCTGCTGCCCCTGGCCGCCGACTACGCCCGCACCGAGGACACCGCCGCCCAGCAGCGCATCCACGAACTGCTGACCCAGGTGTACGAAGCGCTGCCCTTCCCGGTCGTGCGGGTTCCGGTCCTCAGCGCCGAGGAGCGGGTGCAGTTCATCCTGGACCGGCTCTGACCGCTCTCGCCCGATCGGGGTGTCCTGTGCAACGCTTGGCACCCAGGGCATATCTCACCGGCACAGGTCCAGGCGGGAACGCGCCCCACGGTCGAACAGGACGGATGTCTCGGATGCCCACTCAGGAACGTCTCCGGAAGGACCTGCTAGGCGGCGCTGTCACGACCGCGCTCGGCGTCTTCACCCTCGGGATCGGGGTCTACTTCCTGTTCCTTCGACCCTCCCTCCTGCCCGAAGACATCCGGCATACGGGTATCGACGCCGCCACGCTGCCAGTGGCATTCGTGGACTGGCTCGGGATCGTCTTCTCGACCTGGGGCGGCTTCATCGCGGGGTTCGGGATCGTGCTGCTGGGCATTGGCGCGTCCCTGCTGTCCCGCCGCACGCTGTGGCTCTACCTCGGCACGGCGGCCGGGGTGCTCGTCGCCTTCGGCCGCTTCGTCATCAGCAACATCCTGATCGGCTCGGACTTCCTGTGGTTCATCGCGACCATGTTCGTGCTGGCACTGGTGCTCGCAACCGTCCTCGTCTTGAACGTCATCCGACGGCATCGGACGAACGAGACCGCCTCCTCCGACGTCGACCGAACCGCTAGACGCTGACCGCTGCGAGCGACTGCCGGGCGATCTCGAGCTCCTCGTCCGTGAGAACGATCAGCACGGCGACCGGTGAGCTCGGGTCCGAGATCGCTCGCGCCCCGTCGGCCCTCGCCTCGTTGCGTGCCGGGTCGATCAGGATGCCCAGGCCCGCCATGCCGGAGACCACCGCCGCGCGCGGCGCGGCGGCGTTCTCGCCGACGCCGCCGGTGAAGACGATCGCGTCCGCTCCGCCGAGCTGGGCGAGGTAGGCGCCGAGATAGTGGCGCAGCCGGTGATGGTAAACGTCGAGCGCAGCGGCGGCTCTCGCATCCCCAGCGGCGGCCGCGGCGTGGATGTCGCGCATGTCCTCGGTGCCGGCCAGCGCCCGCAGGCCGCTCTCGCGCGTGAGCAGCGCCTCCAGCCGATCCCATGCTACGCCGGCGCGGCCGAGCGCGAGGAGCACCCCCGGATCCAGGTCCCCGGCGCGAGTGCCCATCACGAGCCCCTCCAGGGGCGTCATGCCCATCGAGGTTTCCACCGAGCGGCCGCCGGCCATTGCGCAAGCGGATGCCCCGTTGCCCAGGTGGAAGATGATCAGCCGAAGCTCCGACAGCGGACGCCCGAGCAGTTCGGCGGTGCGGGCGGAGACGTGCTGGTAGGAGATGCCGTGGAAGCCGTATCGGCGGATCTGATGTCGCTGGACGAGGTCTGCGGGAAGCGCATACGATGCCGACGCAGCCGGCAGGGTGCGGTGGAACGCGGTGTCGAACACCGCGACGTTCGGGATGTCCGGGAAGGCGGCGCGCGCAGCGCGGATGCCGGTCAGGTTGACCGAGTTGTGCAACGGAGCCAGGGTGGCGAGCTCGTCGATCTGATGTTCAACCTCGTCAGTAATCAGCGCAGCCGCTGCGAATCGGTCGCCGCCGTGCACGACGTGGTGGCCGATGACCGCGATGCGCTCGTGCTCCAGTCCGGCCAGCAGCGTGCTGATCACGGCGCCGTGCTCACGCCCATCCGCACCGGCGTGGCCGAGCCGCTCCACGACGCCGCCCCGGATCGTCGTGCCCGTTTCCCCGTCGACCAGTCTCCACTTGACCGAGGATGAGCCCGCATTGAGGACGAAAATGACTATGGCAGGTTGATTCAGGACCGGGATGACGGCTTGATTCAGGACCACCTTGCTGGATCCCGGTGTGTTGTGACGGTTTGATTCAGGACCACCTTCGACGGTTGATTCGCGGCCTCGCTGTTGAGGCGCGGATCGGGGTGGTCAGATGGGAAGTCGCGTGGACCTGTTCGCTCGCATCCGGCGTGATGCCCGCGTGGAAGGGCTCGGCATCCGGGCGCTCGCACGGAAGCACCAGGTTGGGCGCGACACCGTCCGGACAGCACTATCTCGGGCCGATCCACCACCGCGGAAGACCCCGGTCCGCTCGGCACCGAGGTTGGCTCCGTTCAAGGCAGCGATTGACGAGATGCTGCGCCAGGACCTGGACGCGCCGCGGAAGCAGCGCCATACCGCGACGCGGGTCCTGGCCCGGCTCGCGGACGAGCATGGGGCGACGGAGCTGTCGTACTCGACGGTCCGGGACTACGTGCGGGTCAGGCGGGCGCAGATCGATGTTGAGGGCGGCCGGCGGGTCGAGGTGTTCGTCCCGCAGGAGCACGCCCCCGCTGAAGAAGCCGAGGTCGACTTCGGTGAAGTCTGGGTGATCCTGGCCGGGGTGAAGACGAAGTGCCACATGTTCACCTTCCGACTCTCCCACTCCGGCAAAGCGGTGCACCGGGTGTACTCGACGCAGTCGCAGGAAGCGTTCCTGGAAGGCCACATCGACGCGTTCGAGGAGATCGGCGGTGTCCCCACGAAGCACATCCGCTACGACAACCTCACCGCTGCGGTGCAGGCCGTGCTGTACGGGAAGGGTCGGAACCGGGTTGAGAACGATCGGTGGGTGCTGTTCCGCTCGCATTATGGGTTCGACTCGTTCTACTGCCAGCCAGGGATCGACGGCGCTCACGAGAAGGGCGGCGTGGAAGGCGAGGTCGGCCGGTTCCGCCGTACCTGGCTGTCGCCGATGCCAGTAGTTGACACCCTCGCCGAGCTGAACGCGAGGATCCGTGAGCACGACGCCCGCGACAACGACCGGCGGATCGACACCCGGATCCGCACCGTCGGACAGGACTTCGCCGAGGAGCTGCCACTGCTTCGGCCGCTGCCGTTCGAACGATTCGACCCCGGCCTTCTCCTGCACCCGCGCGTGGACCGGTCGAGCCTGATCACTGTGCGGATGGCGAAGTACTCCGTCCCGACGCGGTTGATCGGCCGACAGGTCCGCGTTTCGCTGCGCGCGTCAGAGGTCGTCGTTTTCGACGGCCGGGACCAGGTCGCTCGGCACGAACGGGTCGTCGCCCGTGGTGGGGAGTCGGTCAACCTCGACCACTACCTCGAGGTCCTCCGTCACAAGCCCGGCGCACTCCCGGGCTCGACCGCGCTGGCACAGGCCCGCGACAGTGGGGTGTTCACCGCGGCCCATGAGGCGTTCTGGCAGGAAGCGCGCAAGGTCGACGGGGACAGCGCCGGCACCCGCGCCCTGATCGACGTGCTCCTCCTGCACCGGAGCATGCGCGACACCGACGTGATTGCCGGGATCCGTGCCGCACTCACCGTCGGCGCGGTTTCCGCGGATGTTGTGGCGGTCGAAGCCCGTCTGCACGCGACCGGGTCCGTGTCAGACCGTCATCCTGCTGAACATCGTCGCGGTAACGGGCAGCGAGTTGTCAGCCTCACCCAACGCCGACTCGCCGACCCGGCTGCGGTGATCGCGGGCCTCCCGCCCGACCGGCGACCACTGCCTTCCATGGCGCAGTACGACGAGCTCCTCACCTGGCGCAGCCCCACCGTGACCACCGATGCGAGAGAAGGAACGACCGGATCATGAGCACACCGACGAAGGTCACGACCACCCTCCGCCGGCAGCGCGGGATGACCGAGGAAGCCGCCCAGACCGCAGTCGACCAGGCCTGCCGCAGGCTCCGGCTGCCGACGATGCGGGCAGTCATCGATGAAGCCGTGAAGGCCGCTGAACGCGAGCAGCTGTCCTACCAAGGGTTCCTCGCCGAGCTCCTCCTCGCTGAGTGCGATGATCGCGACCGCCGCTCCGTCGTACGGCGTGTGGCAGCGGCGGGGTTCCCGCGGCAGAAGTGGCTCGGGGACTTCGACTTCGAAGCGAACCCGAACATTAGCGCCGCGACCATCCACACGCTCGCGACCGGGGACTGGATCCGCCGCGGCGACCCGCTCTGCCTGATCGGCGACTCCGGCACAGGCAAGTCCCACCTCTTGATCGGGCTCGGCACCGCGGCCGCCGAAGAGGGGTACCGGGTGAAGTTCACCCTGGCGACCAAGCTCGTGAACGAGCTCGTCGAAGCCGCCGACGAGAGACAGCTCGCCCGGACCATCGCCCGCTACGGCCGCGTCGATCTGCTCTGCATCGACGAGCTCGGGTACATGGAACTCGACCGCCGCGGCGCCGAGCTCCTCTTTCAAGTCCTCACCGAACGCGAAGAGAAAGCCTCCGTCGCGATCGCGTCCAACGAGTCGTTCAGCGGGTGGACGAAGACATTCACCGACCCGCGCCTATGCGCCGCGATCGTGGACCGGCTCACCTTCAACGGCACCATCATCGAAACCGGCACCACTTCCTACAGGCTCAACCACATGCGTCAACAGCAGTAGCGGGTCCAAGATGCGTCAGAGGTAGCGGCAGACGGACTCGGGTGTGCACGCCTCATCGGCTGTGGCATCCGCCTGCGCCCGAAGCTCGTCGATGCTCGACCGCAAGAGCTGCAGCTGCTCGAGCTGCTCGTCGATTTCCAGGAGCCGCCGGTCAAGAAGATCCCGGACATGACCGCATGGCGAACGGCCAGCGTCACGAACATCGAGGATCTGTGCGGTCTGAGCGAGGGTGAGGCCGGCTGCGCGGGCCCGGTCGATGAACTCCAGCCGTCGGACTGACTCTTCGCCATAGCTGCGGTAACCGGCCGGGGTTCGTTCCGGTTGCCGAAGCAGGCCCCGCTCCTCGTAGTACCGCAACGTCGACGGTCTCGTCTTCGCCTTCTCCGCGAGCTCACCAATCCGCATATCGCTACCTCCACTACCCGGCTTGACCTTCAAGCATGCTTGAAGGTCCATTCTGTCGTACGAGGCCGTGCGAGCGGCCCGGTTCACCCCGAGGAGGCATCATGACCCAGCACGCAGAGTTCGATCTTGCGGTGATTGGCACGGGCGGCGCGGCGATGTCCGCGGCGATCCATGCCCGACTCGAGGGGGCCAGCGTGGTCGCCATTGAGTCAGGGACCCTCGGCGGCACCTGCGTGAACGTCGGCTGTGTTCCTTCGAAGACGCTGCTCGCGGCCGCGCACACCCGGCACGCCGCGCTCTCGAACCCGTTCCACGGCGCCCCCACAGCCGCTGACACTGTTGACCTCAGTGCGCTCGTCCAACAGAAGGACGACATGGTCGGCATGCTCCGGCAGACCAAGTACGCCGACATCGCCGCCGCCTACGGGTTCGACATCCTTCCCGGCACCGCCACGTTCGCCGACTCCTCCACCTTGCTCGTGGATGGGCGCCCGGTCCGCGCCAGGTCATATCTCGTCGCGACCGGCGCTGAACCGACCATCCCGGCGATCCCTGGGCTCGAGCAGATCGATTACCTCACGTCGACCACTGCAATGGAACTCACCGAGTTGCCGGCTTCGCTCGTGGTGATCGGCGGCGGCTTCGTCGGCCTCGAACAAGCCCAATTGTTCGCGCGGCTCGGGGTCGAGGTCGCAATCATCGGTCGGCTCGCCCCGCACGCCGAACCCGAACTCTCCTCCGAGCTCCGCAAAGCCTTCCTGGCCGACGGAATCACCGTCATCGGCGACCGCGCCGTCACGATCACTCCGTACGACGGCCTGGTCCGAGTGACCACCCGCACCGGGAAGGAGGCCACCGGTGAACGCGTCCTCGTAGCCACCGGACGCACCCCGCGCACCGACGGGCTCGACCTTCCTGCGGCGGGTATCGCGACCGACGAGCGCGGCTTCATCATGGTCGACGAACAACAGCGGACCACGAATCCGGCCGTGTTCGCCGCCGGCGACGTCACCGATGTGCCACAGTACGTGTACGTCGCCGCGATGGCCGGGAAGATCGCCGCACGCAACGCCCTCGGCCAGCACGAAGAGGTCAACTACACCGGGATGCCCTCCGTGCTGTTCACGTCCCCCCAACTCGGCTCCGCCGGGATCACCGAAGCCGAAGCCATCGCCGCCGGGTATCGCTGCGCGTGCCGCTACCTGCGACTTTCCGACGTGCCCAGAGCCATAACCAACCACAACACCCGCGGCGGCATCAAGATCGTCGCCGACGCCGACACTGGCAAAGTCCTCGGCGTCCACGCCCTGGCCGAAGCAGCAGGCGAGATGATGCTCGCCGCGACCTACGCCATCACCGCCGGATTCACCGTCACCCAACTCGCCGACACCTGGGCCCCCTACCTCACCATGGCCGAAGGCATCCGCCTCACCGCGAACCTCTTCCGCAACGAACTCCCCACCTCCTGCTGCGCCTGACAACCGACAGGGGTGTGCCGCGATCCAGCAAGGTGGTCCTGAATCAGGCCGTCACGTGGTCCTGAATCAAGTTGACAAAGCCACGAAAACGACCGTCATCCGCGACCTCCCGAAGGCTCCACCACCGTAGTCGTCGGATTCTATGGTCTCCACCGCACCGACTTCCGGCCTGCAGCACAGCGCACCGCGAAACTCGGCATCAGACCCTCAACCGGCCTGGCCGGCGCACCCATGCTGGGCATCGCCTTCGGCCTCGGTTGGACGCCCTGTCTCGGCCCCACGCTCGCTGCGATCTCCGCACTCAGCCTCAGCGCCGCATCGGCACCACGGGGCGCACTGCTCGCCACCGTGTACTGTGTCGGCCTCGGCCTGCCGTTCCTGGCCCTCGCCACCGGGCTGGGATGGGCGACCACAGCGACCGCGTTCCTGCGCCGGCACATCCGCGCGATCAACATCGCCGGCGGCGTCGCAATGATCGGAATCGGCATCTTCATGATCAGCGGGCTGTGGACAATGCTCGTCTACTCGCTCCAAGGACTCATCAGCGGGACGGTCTTGCCGATCTAGCTCATCACTAACTCGAGCCCTGTAGGCCGTCGCCGAACCAGAAGCTGGGTCAGGCGCCGTCGGACGGAAGAGGACGGCGTATCCAGGCCGAGTAAAATGCCGCTGGGTTGACGAGCTGGAATCGCCAGTGCGCCTTTTCCTCGCGGTCGAATCCTGGGGCACTCATCCCAACCGCTCCCCGCGGTTCCGCATGAACGAGATCGGGTCGACGACTCAATTTTCTGGCCGAGCAGATGGTGATTGATCGCCCGGGCGCGCGACTCTGCGACGACATCGGCGAGCAGCACAAGCAGCAAGGGCAAGGGCAAGGGCAAGGGCAAGAAAGAGCTAGGCCTTGAAGGCCTCAAGATCCGCTGCGATGGAAAGCCGTGAAGCGTATGGGATGAGCAAGAGGCGCCAACTACATGGTGATACCCCGACGTAAGGCGTCGAGGGCTCGGATCGCTTGGCGTGGTAGGACGCCGTTGCCGAGTGCGGTGAGCTGCTCGCTGCCAGTCAACTCGTGATCGGGGTCTGTGACCCAACCGTCAGGCAAACCCATGAGCCATTCCACGAATCGCGGCGCAGGGCGAGGCTGACCGCCGTCATTCAGGAGGGCCGGCGAGGGGGCAGTCCGTCCGGTGAAGTATTCCCACCGTCGGATGGCTCCGGCGTAGTGTCCCCACCGTCGAACAGCTGCTCGATCAGCGGCCACAGCCCGGCCGGCTCCTTGCCCTGCCAGGATCGGGGTCCGTTCTGCGCCAGGTCGATGATCTGATGCGAGAGGGCGATCGTGCCGCGTCGGGCTCGGACCTGTTCCAGGGTCTCCGCGCCACGGGCGACGTCCGAGGCGAGCGGGGTGCGGAAGAGTGCGCCGGGCGAGGATGAAGATCCGAAATCGGGTGTGGGGTGCGCCGACGTGGGAAGCGGGTAGGCCAAGCCAGCGAGCGTCGTACCGGAGGTCGGCCAGATCGCCGAGTACGGCTCCAAGTGCCCGTAGAGGTCGGGCTGGTGTGTCTCCCAGATTCCACGGGTCGGGTTCCATTGCGCGAAGGGCAGAGCGTTCGGCGGGGGTTGCGAACTCGAGGGCTGCGGAGAGGGGGTTGCTTTCATCGGGGTCGTCCTTTGGTTCGGGGCGTCGAGCGGTGGCCGAGAGCAGGCCACGGACGTTCTCGGCGACGACCCACTCGGGTTGCAGCACGTCGATCGCAGTCGCCATCTGCGCCCAGAGGCCAGAGCGGGTGCCGGGGGCGAGGCCGGCGCGCTTGCCGACCGTGGAGACGTCCTGGCAAGGGAAACCTCCGCACAGCACGTCGACCGGCTCGGTCTGTCGCCAGTCGATCTGGGTGATGTCGCCGAGGTTGGGGACGCCGGGCCAGTGATGCGCGAAGACGCGGGCCGGGGCAGAGTTGAGCTCGGAGAACCACACCGTGCGCCCGCCGAAGACGTGCTCGACGGCGAGGTCGAGGCCGCCGTAGCCGGAGAACAGCGATCCGATCCGCAGCGGGGCGGCCGGGGCGGTGGCTGTGTCGAGCATCGCGGTTCCATGACGGTCGGCGCGTCCCGGTCGAGACGTCGCCGGGCTGGTCACCTTCCAGGTGCGCGCGCCATCCACGCGTCCCGGCGCTCCGCCCGTGATCGCGACACCGATCGCTCAGCGCGTCGGCCCCGGATCGCGTCCGCGAGAGCGTCGTCCCGGTGCGGCCGGTCAGCCGGCCTTCGGTCGGTCCACGCCTCTTGCAGACGAGGTTCGGACCTGGCGCGAGCGCCGGGTCCGAAGCCGGTGATCTCGTTCGCACCTGACGGGCATGACGGTCTCGATGCGGGTGATGAGCGCGGGCGAGGGTTACAAGTACCTGCTCAAGACGGTCGCCTCGGGCGACGGGAACCGTGCCTTGTCGACCCCGCTGACGAGGTACTACCTCGAGGAAGGAACTCCCCCCGGTCGCTGGATGGGCAGCAGCGTGCCGGCCCTCGGCGGCGGGAGGATCGTGTCCGGCGATCCGGTCTCGGAGGCCCAACTCCAGCTGCTTGTCGGCATGGGCCGCGATCCGATCACGGGCGATCCGCTCGGCCGCGCCTACCAGGACTTCTCCACCGCTACCGCTCGTGTGGAGAAGCGGATCGCGTCGCTGGACCCGAGCCTGGGCGTGGTCGCGCGGGCCGAGGCCATCGCGCAGATCGAGGCTGAGGAAGCCGCGCGCGGGACGCGGCGTGCCGTCGCCGGGTTCGACTTCACGTTCTCGATCCCGAAGGCTGCATCGGTCGTGTGGGCGGTTGCGGACGCCGGCACGCAGGCGATCATCGCCGACGCTCACCATGCAGCGGTTGCGGAGGTGGTTGCGTTCATGGAGCGGGAGATTGCGGCTACGCGCGTCGGCGCAACCGGACGCGACGGGGCCGTTGCACAGGTCGGCGTCGGCGGGCTCATTGCAACCGCGTTCGATCACTACGACAGCAGGGCGGGCGATCCCCACTTGCACACCCATGTTGTGCTCTCCAACAAGGTGCAGACGTTGCTGGACGGCAAGTGGCGGTCGCTGGACGGCCGGCCCCTGCACGCGGCGGTCGTCGCCCTGTCGGAGCTGCACGAGGCGGTGTTCGCCGATCACCTCACGCGGACACTAGGCGTCGAGTGGGAGGCGCGGGCTCGTGGCCGGGACCGGAACCCGGCGTGGGCGATCACGACCGTCCCGGAGTCGCTGATCGCGTTGTTCTCCTCCCGGTCGCGGGACATCGACCAGGAGACCGACCGGCTCATCGAGCGATACATCGGCGAGCACGGCCGGCGCCCGTCACCGGCGACGATCGTGAAGCTGCGCGCTCAGGCGACGCTGACGACGAGACCCGACAAGCAGGTGCAATCCCTCGCCGCGCTGACGGCGCAATGGCGTGAGCGTGCGAGTGCGAGCTTGGGCGAGAACGCGACCGAGTGGGCGCGGCGGATCACCGCCGCCCCGTCGCCGCCGATGCTGCGCGCCGATGACGTCCCGCTCGACGTGATCCGCGAACTCGGCCAGACGGTGATCGAGGTCGTCGGCGAGAAGCGGGCGACGTGGCGACGCTGGAACCTCTACGCCGAGGCCGCGCGGCAGACGATGGGGTGGCGATTCGCCAGCACGATGGATCGGGAGGCGATCGTGGGCATGATCGCCGATGCCGCCGAGGCGGGGTCGCTGCGGCTCACGCCGCCTGAGCTGGCGAGCAGCCCGGCGATCTTCCGACGCTCGGACGGCACGAGCGCGTTCCGGCCGAGGCACGCCACGGTCTATTCCTCCGAGCAGCTGCTGGCCGCGGAGGATCGCCTGCTCGAACGGTCCCGGATGCTGACCGCTGCGACGCTCGACCTCGCCCAGCTCGAGCGCGTCACCCGCCGGCCCGACCGTCGCGGTCTCGTGCTCGGCGCCGACCAGGCCGCCGCATTGGCGACGGTCGCCGTCTCCGGCCGCGTCCTCGATGTGCTGGTCGGACCTGCCGGCGCGGGGAAGACGACGGCGATGAGCGCGCTGCGTCGGGCCTGGGAGATGCAGCATGGCGAAGGGTCGGTCATCGGGCTTGCCCCGTCTGCCGCTGCGGCGCAGGTGCTCGGCGACGACCTCGGGATCGTCACGGAGAACACGGCGAAGTGGTGGCAGGATCACCTCGTTCACGGCACGACGTTCCACGCCGGCCAGCTGGTCATCATCGACGAGGCGTCCCTCGCCGGGACGCTGACCCTGGATCGGCTTTCCGCGCTCGTGGCGCAGGCCGGTGCGAAGGCGCTGCTGGTCGGCGATTGGGCGCAGTTGCAGTCGGTCGATGCGGGCGGTGCATTCTCGATGCTCGTCCACGACCGGGACGACGCGCCCGAACTGGTCGACATCCACCGCTTCACGCACCGCTGGGAGAAGGCGGCGTCACTCGGGCTGCGCCACGGCGATGCCGCCGTGATCGACGAGTACGACGCCCACGGTCGGGTTCACGACGGCGACACCGACACGATGGCGGACGCCGCCTACACAGGATGGCGGAGCGACATGCTCGCCGGACGTCAGTCGGTGCTGATCGCGGAGACCCACGATTCCGTCTCCGCTCTGAACCAGCGGGCGCGCGCCGACCTGATCCTCGACGGCGCCGTGACCCCGCGGCACGGCTCCGTGGTACTGCACGACGGCACGGTCGCCTCACCAGGCGATGCCGTGATCTCCCGCCATAACGACCGGCGCCTGCGCGCCGCAGGGCGCGGCTGGGTCCGCAACGGCGACCGCTGGACGATGACCGCCGTGCGCAGCGACGGCTCGGTCACCGTCCGCCGAGCCGGCCGACGACGCGGCGCGTCCGTGGTGCTGCCTGCCGGCTACGTCCGCGAACACCTGGATCTCGGCTACGCGGTCACCGCGCACCGCGCGCAGGGGCTCACGACTGACACCGCGCATGCGCTGATCGAGGCGACGACGACCAAGGAGAACTTGTACGTCGCGATGACCCGCGGGCGCGAGGCGAACCACGCCTACGTCGCGACCGACCGGCCCGACGGTGTGCATGCCGGCCCGCATCCCAGCGACAACACGGCCGCGACCGCCCGCACGGTGCTGTTCGGCGTCGTCCAGCATTCCGGCGCCGAGCTGTCCGCGCACGAGACGACCACCTCCGAGCAGGAGGCATGGTCGTCCATCCGGCAGATCGCGGCCGAATACGAAACGATCGCCGCCGCCGCGCAGCAAGACCGCTGGGTCGAGCTGATCCGCGCCAGCGGCCTCACCGAGCAGGAGGCCGAGGATGCGATCGCCTCTGACGCCTTCGGCGCGCTCGCCGCCGAGCTGCGCCACGCCGAGGCCAACCACCACGACGTCGCCGTGCTGCTGCCCCGCCTGGTCGCCTCCCGCAGTCTCCACGACGCGGAGGACGTCGCGGCCGTGCTGCACGCGCGCCTGGCCGCCGTCACAGCCAGACCCGCAGGCGCGGGCCGCGCCCGTCGCGCGCCCCGCCTGATCGCCGGGCTCATCCCCGAAGCCGGCGGCCCGATGGACGCACAGATGCGGCGCGCCCTTCAGGAGCGCCGACAGCTCATCGAGGACCGCGCAGACGCGCTCGCTCATGCCGCAGTCGCCGAGCATCTCGCATGGGCCGGCCACCTCGGAGCGCCGCCGACGCGCGAGGCCGCCCGAGCCCGATGGTGGCAGGCTGCCGCGACCATCGCCGCGTACCGAGACCGCTACGGGATCGCAGCGGACATCCCGCTCGGCGCTGCCCCCGATTCGACCGCGCAACGCCTCGACGCCGCCCGCGCCCGCGCAGCGCTCGACCGCGCTCGTGCCCTGACCGACACGGCCGAGGGCGACGCATGGACACCACGCGATCCGCGCGCCGAGCGGAGCGGTCCCAGCCTGTGATCGGCGATGCGCTTCCGATGTCGCACCTGTCGGCGTATTCTGTGTGCAGGCAGTTCCTTTCGGCGCCGTCGCTTGTTGCGAAGGCATGACCGCACCGCTGGCCGGGTTGGTCCTTCTAGTTACTCGCTGCCGAGTCACTAGGAGAGGACCGCCCTCATGATCCGGCTGCTCTGGACTCTCAGCGTCCGTACCCGCGCATTCCTGCGCCGCTATATGCCGACTAACATTCTGCTCGACACGATCCGCACCCGCCGCGGCCTCAAGTGGGGTGTCCCCGCGATGCTCATCGCCGTCCCCTATCTGCTCGCTGCCGCCGCCTTGGCGGCCGTGGTCGCCGACGGCGGCCCTGGTTGGCTGAACGTCCTGGTCGTGCTGTTCATCTGGAACGCCGCGAAGTTCGCGTTCATCGGCCCGGTGAGCCTCATCCTGCTGGCCCGGACCCGCCTGCACGAAGCTCGCGCCCGCCGCGCACGGAGCCGCTACGCCGTCGTCTGACACGACCGCTCTCTACCCCGGTCAAACGGGCAGCCTCTCGCCTAGTGGATAACGGTATTATCCCCTTGTGGGCGAGGCGAGACGACGAGGCGACTCCGGCAGAATGGAGGGGTGCCTGAACACGTTCGCCCCGACCTGCCTCCGGGGGTCGGTGACGCCGTGAGCGCGTTCGGCTACGGGGTCCGGGTCGCGATCATTGGCTACATCCACGAGCACGGACCAGCCACTCGCGGACAGCTCGCGACCGCCCTGGGCCTGGTGCCCAAGACCGTGCAGTTCCACCTCACCGGCTTGACCGCGCTCGGCGTCGTCGTCCCTGACCCAGCTCCCGAGCTCGCCCGTCGCGGACAGCGCACCCGATATAGCATCGATGCCGCGCGGGTGCTCGATCTGTACGCCGAGCTCGGCAAGCACCTGGGCATCGGCGACTGAACCCTCCCGGCCCTGACTACCCCGGAGAGCGTCGCGATCCGCTGCGAGTCAATCGTGCCGCCGGCCCAGGGCTGTGCTTCTGGTGGCGGCGCTGCGTTCTACGCGATCACGCTCCAGGTGTTCGAGGCGTTCGGTCGCTGCTCTGACTG
>NZ_JALXPE010000037.1 GCF_025143365.1 Microbacterium sp. p3-SID336
ATGCACGCCCCCTGACGATCCTCGGTGACATGCTTGTGCAGGCCGCGTTCCACCAGGTCGGCTTCCAGGACTACGTGGACTTCGACTTCGCGATGCTGACCGCCGCGGAGCGCCGCACGATGATGACGCACCCGCTGTCGAACCGGCTGTCGTACACGTACGACCACCCCGACTTCCGGCACATCTTCCACGACAAGTGGGAGTTCGACCGCGTGTTCTCCGACCTGCTCGGGCGGGAGTGGATGCTGCTCAACGCCCACAACATCGATGAGTTCCGCGCGTTCGCAGAGCGCCATCCGATCCTCATCACCAAGCAGCAGCTGGGGCGTTCCGGGCACGCGATCCACCGCTACCACGCGGAGGAGGTCGAGAACTGGGAGGCGTTCCATCAGCGACTGCTGGCCGACGGCGAACTGCTGATCGAGGAGAACATCGTGCAGCATCCGGCGCTCGCGGCCGTGTGCCCCGGGACGGTGAACTCCACCCGGGTGACCGCGTACTTCGACGGCCACCGCACGCACGTCCTCTCTCTGGCGCAGAAGTTCGGGCGCGGGCAGGCTGCGGATCAGATGGACTGGGGCGGCTTCTACACGATGCTCGATGCCGACACCGGGACCGCGCTCGGCGACGGGTACGACTCGCACGGCAACGTGTATCGCCACCACCCCGACACCGGCTACCGCATCGCGGACTTCGCGCTCCCCCTGTACGACGAGGTCATCGCGCTCATTGACCGCGCGGCCCGCCGCGTGCCGCGCGTCCGATACGTGGGGTGGGACATCGCGGTCACCCCCACTGGGCCTGTGATCATCGAGGGGAACTGGGGCACGGGAGTGTACGAGGTCAAGCCGAGCGTGCTCGGCATCCGCACGGGGCATCGTCCCCGCTTCCAGAAGGCGATGGGATTCTGAACACCCTGATCCGTGCGCGGCTGTCGCGCTCCGCCCTCCTCGACAACGCGCGTCGAGCGGCCCGCGGCACCGTCGGGCCGCCCGTCGTCGATCTCCGCAGGGATGCCTGGGGGCACGGGCTGTCGTTCGTCGTCGACGTGATCGAGGCTGCGGGCATCCGGCGCGCGGTCGTGGACGACGGCATCGACCTCGGCGACTCGGATGTGGCGTCGTGCCCCGCGCCGGCGACGATCGACCCGGCCCGGCTCTTCGGCCTTCCCGGTTCGGACGGCAGCCCGGTCATGTGCGTCGTCGGGCGCGTGATCTCGTTCAAGCACCTCCGCGCCGGGGAGGGCGTGTCGTACAACCACACGCATCACGCGGCGGTCGACACGCGCGTCGCGCTGGTGTCCGGCGGGTTCGGACACGGTATCCCGCGAGCGCTCGGCAACGAGGCCGCCGTGGGCATCGGGGGAAGGCTCCATCCGATCGTGGGACGCGTGGCGATGGACGTCTGTGTGGTGGACATCGGCGAGGCGACCGTGGCCGAAGGCGCCGAGGTCGTGTACTTCGGCGGCCATCCCGCGGCGGACGCACTGGCCGAGTGGGAGCGCATCACGGGTTGGAGCCCGGCGGAGCTCGTCTGCGGCGTCGGGCTCCGTGCCGCACGCGAGGAGGTCCCATGAGCGGCGCACGGCTCTCCGTCGACCTCGGGCGCTTCCGAGCGAACCTCCGTGAGCTCCGCCGCCGCGCTGCACCGGCCGAGGCGATGCTCGTGGTCAAGTGCGACGCTTACGGGCACGGTCTCGATCGCATAGTGGCGGCGGCCGCAGCCGAGGGCGTGCGGTGGTTCGGAGCCTTCGACAGCGCCACCGCCGTGCGGGTGCGGAAGGTCACCGGCGACGGCGCTCGGATCTTCGCATGGGTCACCATGACCGACGACGAGCTGACGAGGGCGGCACAGGCCTCCGTCACCCTCGGGGTGGGAGACGCCGGATACCTGGAGCGGATCGCCGCGGTGTCACGCGGGCGGGCGCTGCCCGTGCACCTGAAGATCGACACCGGCCTGCACCGCAGCGGCATCCGGCCGGAGGCGTGGGGCGCCTTCGTCCAGCGAGCGGCGGAGCTCGAGGCCGCAGGAGAGATCCGAGTGGACGGCGTCTGGAGTCACATCGCCGAGGTCAGCGACCGCGACGACGACATCGCCAGGGCGGCGTTCCTCGACGCGGTGTCGATCGCCGAAGCCGCGGGGCTCAGGCCCACCGTGCGACACCTCGCCGCCAGCGCCGCCGGTGCGGCGCGCCCCGAGTTCCGTTTCGACCTGGTGCGCTTCGGCGCGTTCGCCTACGGCATCCGCTCGGCAGGGGCACCGAGCCCGGACGGCGTCGTTCCGACGGCGACCCTGCTCGCTCCCGTCATCGAGATCGGGGAGAGGGCGGTCACGGTCGGCGTCGGGACGCTCGACGGGCTGCCCGCGACCCTGGCGGGCTGCTTCGACGTCGGGACGCCCGGGGGGCCGCGGCGGCTGCTCCGCATCGACCGGGTCACGAGCACGGTGCGCCCGTGGCCAGGAGTGGCCGTCGGCGACGAGGTCGCGGTGTGGGGTCCAGGGGCACTCGGCGAGCCCTCCCCCACCGACCTCGCCGAGACGATCGGCACGGTCGGCGAAGAGGTCATGGTGCGGCTCTCGCCGCTCGTGCCGCGGGAGTACCGGGTGCGGCGTCACCCCGGTCGCGGCTGACCCACTTCAGGGCGTCGGAGGCGTCCGTCGGAGATCACCGGGGGCGAGCGCCGACGGAGATCGCCGGGGGTCGCGTCAGGGCCGCGTGCCGAGCAGACGTCGCGGGCCGAGCAGACGTTCCGGCCGAGCAGACGTTCCGGCCGAGCAGACGTCGCGGGCCGAGCAGACGTTCCGGGCCCCGCAGACGTCGCGGGCCCTGCAGAAGCCGGGGCGCGGGTCTCCGGGGCGGCCTATGCTGCCGAGGGCCGTCAGCGGCGGTCGTCGGGGTTCGAGCGGCCGCGGCGACTGGTCCAGGCGGCGAGCGCCGACGCTGCGGCACCGGCGGCGCGGTCGATCGCCTCGGCTGACCGGTTCAGCATGTCGTGTGCCGCGTCCTGCCAGGCGGCGGCCGGCGGCGCCTCGCCGGACTGCACCCGGGCGGCATGCTCAGCCGCCTCGAACGCGCGCTCCAACTCCGCTACGGCGTCACGGTACGCGGCGAACTCGGCGGCGGTGATGCGACCCTCCGCCGCCCGGCGCAGTTCCGTCGCCGCACCGGCCGCCCGCAGATACGCCGCCGTCTCCGGCCGCTTCACATCCGTCATCGCAGGATAGGCGATCTGCAACGCCGGATCGGTCTCGTAGCGCATCCACCGCACGGTCACCGCATCGTGCTCGGCGTGCAGACGCTCGAGCGGTCTCGGGGCGGAACCCGCCGGGATGGCTGCACGCGCCGCGTTCAGTCGCACCCGCCGCGCCCGCACCTCCGCAGCAGCCGCCCGGGCATCGCGCTCACGCTCCCGCAGCATCCGCCGCGCCCCGGCGACCTGCTCGGCAGTCGCGCGCTGTGCCGCACGCTCGGCGGTGACGCGCGCCAGATCGGCCCGCGCGATCTTCAGGGCCGTCCGCCGTGCCACCGCCGCCTGCTGCGCCACCCGCAGGTCGTGGCGGGCCGCGTCATACTCCAGCCGTCGTCCGCTCCGCGTGTTGCGGCGGCGCAGCCCGAGTGCCCCCGCCGTCGCTCCCGCTGCGGCGGTCGGCGCAAGCCACCACCACTCCGCAGCCAGCAGCACAGGGTCCATGCTTCGATGCTACCCACCGTGTGGCCCCGCCGTCCGGCTGAGTGCGGCGGGCACCACCGGCCGGACCAGGGCGGACGCCCGCGGCCTGGGCGGCGCAGGACGACCGCCCGCACGGACACCGCGAACCACGACGCCGAACCCACGACGCCGGACGGATGAGGCCCGCCCCTCCAGGGGTCGGGCCTCATCCTGCGGAGCGCGTCAGACGAGCGTCTCCTGCCAGGCGGCGTGCAGCTGCGCGAACTTGCCGGTGCCGCCGATCAGCGCCTCGGGCGAATCGTCCTCGATGATGCGGCCGTGCTCCATCACGAGCACCCGATCCGCGATCGCGACCGTCGAGAGTCGGTGGGCGATGATGATCGCCGTGCGGTCGGCCAGCAGCGTCTGCAGCGCATCCTGGATGAGTCGCTCCGACGGGATGTCGAGCGAGGCCGTGGCCTCGTCGAGGATCAGCACGGCGGGGTCCGCGAGGAACGCCCGTGCGAACGAGATCAGCTGTCGCTGCCCCGCCGACACGCGGCCACCGCGCTTGTTCACGTCCGTGCTGTACCCGTCGGGCAGCGCCGAGATGAAGTCGTCCGCACCCACCGCCCTGGCCGCCTCGCGGATCTCGTCGAGCGTCGCGTCGGGCTTGCCCAGCGCGATGTTGTCCGCCACGGTGCCGCTGAACAGGTAGGCCTCCTGCGTGACCATCACGATCGCACGGCGGAGATCCTTCGGATGCAGCGACCGCAGGTCCACGCCGTCGAGCGTGACGCGCCCCTCCGAGGGGTCGTAGAAGCGGGAGATGAGCTTCGCGAGCGTCGACTTGCCCGCGCCTGTCGTGCCGACCAGCGCGATGGTCTGGCCCGCGGGGATGTCGAGCGAGAAGTTCGGGAGGATCGTCTTCTCGCCGTTGTACCCGAACGTGACCTCGTCGAACCGCACGTGCCCGCGCGACTCCCACAGGTCGACCGGCTTCTCCGGGTCCGGAACCGTCGGCCGCTCCTCGAGGACGCCCGAGACCTTCTCCAGCGCCGCGGTCGCGGACTGGTAGGAGTTCAGGAACATCGCGATCTCCTGCATCGGCGCGAAGAAGTTGCGCACGTACAGCACCGCCGACAGGAGCACGCCCACCGTGAGCGCCCCGGTCGAGACCCGGATGCCGCCCCACAGGACGACCACGCCCAGCACGAGCGCCGCGACGCCCATGAGTCCCGGCTCGAACGTGCCGAACAGCAGCATCGAGCGACGGTTCACGTCGCGGTACTCTCCCGCGACCTCCTGGAAGGCCTCGTCGTTGCGCGGCTCCTTGCGGAACGCCTTGACCGCACGGATGCCCGTCATGGTCTCCACGAACTGCACGATCACCTTCGCGCTGATGACCCGCGACTCGCGGTACACGAGCTGCGACCGCGAGTAGAACCACCGCATGAGGAAGAACAGCGGCACCCCGCCGATCGCGAGGATCAGGCCCGACTGCCAGTCCCACACGCACAGGGCGATGAACGTGAACAGGCCGAACAGCACACCCGACACCAGCTCGTTCAGGCCGCCGTCGAGCAGCTCCCTGATCGAGTCGAGGTCGCTCGTCTGCCGCGAGATGATGCGGCCGGACGTGTACGACTCGTGGAACTCCAGGCTCAGCCGCTGTGTGTGCAGGAAGATTCGCTTGCGGAGGTCGAGCAGGATCGCCTGGGTGAGCTTGGCCGCGATGATCACGTACCACGCGATCAGGGCGGCGGCGAGAGCACCCGCGAGCAGGTAGATCCCGCCGACCACGAACGTCGGCATCCAGTCGGCCCTGTCGATCACGGCCGGCAGCGCCCTGTCCAGCCCGATGCTGATCAGGATCGGACCGGCGACCTGCAGAGCCGTGGAGACGACGAGCACGACCGCCGCCAGCACGATCTGCGGCTTGAGCGGACGCACCAGGGAGCCGAGGAGTCGCAGTGACCGCTTCCGGATCGCCCTGCTCTCCTCGCGCGTCAGGCGGGAGCGGTCCTCGTCCTGGGTACCGGTGAGGGCGGAGCTCATCGCTGCACCTCCTTCTCGCTGATGAAGTCTTCGTCGGCGGCGTCCTCCCGGATGCCGTCCTGGACGGTTTCGTGGATCTCGGCCTCGCTGTCGCGGATGATGGGGATCGCCCCGGTGCGCGCTGCCTCCTCCGCCTCCAGGCTGGAGATCACGTGCCGATAGTGACGGCTCGTCTTCAGCAGCTCGGCGTGGGTGCCCACCGCGGTGACGCGACCGGCCTCCAGCAGCGCCACCCGGTCCGCCAGCGCCACGGTGGACGGGCGGTGCGCCACGATCAGGGCCGTGGTGTCGGCGAGCACATGACGCAGCGCCTCCTCGACCAGCGCCTCGGTGTCCACGTCGAGCGCCGACAGCGGGTCGTCCAGCACGAGCACCTTCGGCTTGGCCGCCACCGCTCGGGCGAGGGCGAGCCGCTGCCGCTGTCCGCCGGACAGGCTCAGGCCCTCCTCGCCGATCACGGTCTCGACGCCTTCGGGGAGACTGTCCACGAACGAGGCCTGCGCCACGTCGAGCGCCTCGCGCAGCACGCGTTCGGCCTCCTCGCTGTGCACGTCGAGGTCGGCGCGCCCGAGCAGCACGTTCTCGCGCACGGTCGCCGAGAACAGCGTCGCGTCCTCGAACGCCATGGCGATGTGCTGACGGAGTTCCGCGAGCGGAAGGTCGCGGACATCGACGCCGTCGAGTGTGACCCGCCCTCCCGTCACGTCGTACAGCCGCGTGGGCAGCGTGGTGAGCGTGGTCTTGCCGCTCCCGGTCAGACCGACCAGCGCCATGGTCTCACCGGGGCGCAGCACCAGGTCGATGCCGTCGAGCAGGTCGCGCTCGCTCGACGCCGCATCCTGGTAGCGGAAGTGCGCGGACTCGAACGCCAGCTCTCCCCGGGGCTCCGCGATGTGGGCGGGCTGCTCCGGGTCGGTGATGGTGTTGGTCGCGGAGAAGATGTCGAACACGCGGTCGGTCGCCGTGCGGGCGTCGAGCATGAACGAGAACAGGAACCCGATCGACTCGATCGGCCACCGCAGCACCACGGCCATCGCGAAGAACGCGAAGAGCTGCGCCTCGTCGATCTGCCCCTGCCAGATCAACCAGATGCCGGAGATCAGGCTTAGCCCGAACGCGATCTGCGGCATCAGGTCGAGCCAGAACCAGATCGACGCGATCGCGCCCGCCTTGCTCATCTCCGTCTCGCGCAGCGTCTCGGCCTGACGGCTGAAGCGGCGCAGCGCGTGCTTGCCGCGACCGAACGCCTTCAGCACGCGGATGCCGTGCACGCTCTCCTCGACGCTGGTGGCGAGGTCCCCCGCCTGGTCCTGGCTGCGGCGGGTGAGCGCGCCGTAGCGCTTCTCGAACAGGTAGCCGCGGATCCACAGCGGGATCGCGGTGACGAGGAAGATCGTGCCGAGCAGCCAGTGCCAGCGGAACAGCAGCACCGAGCCGATGATGATGGTCAGCACGTTCACCACGAGCAGCACCAGGCCGAACGCCAGCCACCGGCGGATCAGGCCGATGTCCTGCATCATGCGGCTCAGCAGCTGACCGGACTGCCAGCGGTCGTGGAACGCGACCGGGAGCGTCTGCAGGCGCGAGTAGAGCTCGGTGCGCATGCGGTACTCGACCTGCGTGGCCGGGAACAGCACGAACTGCCGGCGCAGCCACACCATGAGCGCCTCGCCGAGGCCGAGGGCGAACACGGCGAGCGCACCCCAGACGATCGCGTCGAGCGCGCCCGAGCGCACCGGCCCGCGGATGATCTGCTCGAGCACGATCGGGATCATCAGCGCGATCAGCGCGGCGCCGAGCGCGCTGGCCGCTCCCCCGGTGAGCCGCCAGATGACGGGCTTCACGAAGGGCTTGAGCCGCCACAGTGCGGCGGGCGTGGAGAGGGTGGACGAAGGGGACGGATTCTGCGCGGAAGACGAGGAAGACATGTCTCTCAGAGGAGTCGGAGCGAAAGAGGAGAAGGGGACGGATGCGAGAGCGGACTCACGGAGCCCGGCATCCGGTGCAGAAGTGGGGGCGGGGGCGCTACGAGAGCGGGTACGCCAGGGTCGAGCCGGGAGCGGCGATCCGCACGGTGGCGATCGTGATCATGGTGTCCTCCTCAGGGGCTCGGCGAGGTCGTCCGGTTGGCGCGACAGCCCATCAGCCTATTCCTGTGAACGAGCTGGATGCAAGAGGAATTCCCGACGCGCAGGAAAGCCCCGCGCCGGATGCCGGACGCGGGGCTGTCGTCATCGCCTCAGCGGGCGCTTCGTTCGCGCGCCAGGAGACTCTCCTTGACGGGCAGGCCCCAGGCGAATCCGCCGAGCGAACCGTCGGTGCGCAGGACCCGGTGGCACGGCACGAACAGCGCAGGGGCGTTGCGGGCGCAGATCGACGCCGCGGCGCGGACAGCGCGCGGGTTCTCGAGTCGTGCGGCGAGTCCGGTGTAGGTCAGCGGCTCCCCCGGCGTGATCGTGCGCAGCGCCGCCCATCCGGCGAGCTGCAGCGCCGTGCCGGTCTGCCGCACGGCGACGCTGTCGATCGCCGAGACGTCTCCGGCGTAGTAGGCGCGGGCAGCGGCGGCCGCGTCTGTCTCCGCCTCCCGCACGTCGGCGGGTCGGGCGGCGGCGGACAGGCGCCCCAGAATCTCCTCCTCGTCGGCGGTCCACCCGGAGGCCAGCACGCGCTGGCGATCGTCGGCGAGGATCGTGAAAGCGCCGTCGGGGGTGTCGATGGTCTGGATGAGAGCGGTCATGATGTCTCCTCGGCGGGGATGTCGGCGTGCCCGGCGGACCGGGCGGATGCGGGATCGGCGGATGCGGAGGCCGTGGTTGCGGATGCGAAGGCCGTGGTTGCGGATGGGGCGGATGCAGAGGATGCGGAGGCGGAGCGCGCCGAAGCGGAGCGGACGGGTCGCTGCGGGGCTGCCCGCCACAGGTGCGCGCTGAGGTAGCTGCGCCAGGGCGCGGTCCGCTCGGCCCAGGCGGTGAGCCCGCGCGGGTCGCCGGGCAGCCCCGCGGCGGCGGCACCGGCACGCAGCGCGACGTCCCCGGGCAGCAGGATGTCGGGATCTCCGAGCACGCGCATGCGCACGTAGTCGGCCGTCCACGGCCCGATGCCGGGCATCGCCAGGAGGGCGGCCCGCTGCTCCGTGCCGTCGTCCCCGACCGTGAGCGTCAAGCTGCCGTCCGCGAGCGCGGCCGCCGCCCCGGTCACGGCACGGATGCGCGCGGCCGGACCGCGCAGCACCTCGGCGCCGTGCGCGGCGATCGCCGCCATCGTGGGGAAGAGCAGGCCGTCCGGCGTCCGCTCGCCCAGCGCCTCGGTGAGAGCGGTGAGTGCCGTGCGCGCGGCGACGACCGTGATCTGCTGCCCGATCATGGCGCGGATGAGCATCTCATGCGGATCGGCGGCGCCCGGCACACGGATCCCGGGTGTGCGCGCCACGAGCGGCGCCAGCGCAGGATGGGCTGACAGGGCCTCGTCGATCGCGAGCGGGTCGGCGTCGAGGTCGAAGATGCGGCGGGCCGTCGACACCAGCGGCGCGAGGTCCGCCAGGCGCGACACCCGCGCCCGCAGCCGCAGCCGCTCGTCCTCGTCCTGCCGCACCTCGAACCACGCCGGGCCTCCCGGCATGCGCAGGTGCCGGGAGAAAAAGCGCGGCCCCGCCTCCTCCACCCCGGCGACGGCGCGGGCGGCCATCCAGGCGAACACCCCTTCGGCGTCGAGCGGCCCCCGGTACGGCAGCACGAGGTCGATCGCACCGGGCACCGCCTCCGCGGACAGGCGACGGCGCGCACGCAGCTCACCCGGCGTCAGCCCGAACACCTCGCGGATGGTGTCGTTGCACTGCCGGATGCTCTGGAAACCCGCCGCGAAGGCGACATCGGCGATCGGCATGTCGGTGCCGACGAGGAGCATGCGGGCGGTGTGCGCCCGATGCGCCCTGGCGAGAGCGAGCGGTCCGGCCCCGAGCTCCGTCGTCAGCAGTCGCGTGAGGTGGCGGCTGGAGTAGCCGAGACGCGCGGCGAGGCCGGGCACGCCCTCGCGCTCCACGACCCCCGACGCGATGAGCCGCATGGCCCGCGCGGCCGTGTCGCCGCGGACGTCCCAGGCGGGTGAGCCCGGCGCCGCCTCCGGCAGACACCGCTTGCACGCGCGATACCCGGCCTCGTGCGCCGCGGCGCTGGTGGGATAGAACGTGACGTTCTGCGGCTTCGGGGTGCGCGCGGGGCAGCTGGGCCGGCAATAGATCCCGGTCGACCGCACGGCGGTGACGAACTGCCCGTCGAAGCGCGTGTCGCGGGCGCTGATCGCACGGTAGCGCTCGTCGAAGTCGATCACGGGGAGGCTCATGTCCTCCACTCTGCCACCGGCCACGGACGCTGGCTGGCGGAAATCGGACACGGCAGTGTCTCGCCTGCTCCTTCCCCGCCGACACCCCGGGTCGCATGCCGAGACCCCGGGTCTCGGCAGAGGACCCCGGGTCTCGAAGAAGAACCCGGCTCTCGACGAAGACCCGGGGTCTCGGATCAGTGGAAGAAGTGGCGCTCTCCCGTGAAGAACATCGTCACGCCGGCCTTGCGTGCCGCGTCGACGACCTCCTCGTCGCGCACCGAGCCGCCCGGCTGCACGATCGCCGTGACGCCGGCGTCGATCAGCACCTGCGCGCCGTCCGCGAAGGGGAAGAACGCGTCCGAGGCCGCGACCGAGCCCGTGGCCCTGTCGCCCGCACGCTCCACCGCGAGGCGGCACGAGTCGACGCGGTTGACCTGGCCCATGCCGACGCCGACCGTGGCGTTGTCCTTCGCCAGCACGATCGCGTTCGACTTCACGGCACGACAGGCCTTCCACGCGAAGATGAGGTTCTCCATCTCGGCGTCGCTCGGGCGCTCTCCCGACACCAGCTCCCAGTCCTTCGCGACCGACACGATGTCGTCGGGGAAGCGATCCGCGTCCTGCAGCAGCAGCCCGCCGGAGACCAGTCGCACATCCATGCGCTCCTGCTGCCAGTCCTCCGGCAGCTGGAGCAGACGCAGGTTCTTCTTCGCCTTGAACACCTCGAGCGCCGCCGGCTCGAACGCGGGAGCGACGATGACCTCGGTGAAGATGTCCTTCAGGTTCTCCGCCATCTTCAGCGTGACCGTGCCGTTCGCCGCGATCACCCCGCCGTACGCCGAGACCGGGTCGCACTCGTGCGCACGCAGGTGGGCGCTCGCGATGGGGTCGAGCGCGTTCGGCGCGGTGGTCGCGATGCCGCACGGGTTCGCGTGCTTGATGATCGCGACGGCCGGCTTGATCATGTCGTACGCGGCGCGCAGGGCGGCGTCGGCGTCGACGTAGTTGTTGTACGACATCTCCTTGCCCTGCAGCTGCGTGGCCTGGGCGATGCCGTGGCCGCCCGCACGCGTGTAGATCGCGCCGCGCTGATGCGAGTTCTCGCCGTAGCGCAGCGTGGCGAGCCGCTCCGCCTGGATCGTCAGGTGTGCGGGGAGGTCGCCGGGATCGTTCAGCGTGCCCTCTGCGAACCACTGCGCGACCGCGGTGTCGTAGGCGGCGGTGTGCGCGAAGGCGCGAGCCGCGAGCTCCCGACGCTGTGCGAGCGACGTGCCGCCGTCCGCCACCGCCGCGACGATCGCCGGGTACGACCCGGGCGACACGACGATCGCGACGTTCGCGTGGTTCTTCGCGGCCGCGCGCACCATGGCGGGTCCGCCGATGTCGATCTGCTCCACCACTTCGTCGCCTTCGGCGCCGGAGGCGACCGTCTCCACGAAGGGGTACAGGTTGACCACGACGAGTTCGAACGGAGCGATGTCGAGGTCGGCCAGCTGGCGCTCGTGGTCTTCCAGGCGGAGATCGGCGAGAAGGCCGCCGTGCACCTTCGGGTGCAGCGTCTTCACCCGCCCATCGAGCATCTCGGCGACACCCGTGACCGCGGCGACATCGGTGACCTCGAAGCCCGCGTCACGGATGGTCGCGGCGGTCGAACCGGTCGAGACGATCTCCACGTCCGCCTCGGCGAGCGCGGCGGCGAGAACCAGCAGGTCGGTCTTGTCGCTCACCGAGACGAGCGCGCGCCGGATCGGCACCGTGTCGCGATCGCGGTAGAGCGTGGGGTCGTGGCGGGGGCCGGCCATGATGGGCTCCTTCGTGCGGGTGCGTCGGGGATGGAGGTCAGGAGGATGCGGTCAGGACGAGGTCACCGGTCGCGATGCGCCGGACGACGTCGATGAGGAGCCGGCGCTCGACCGGCTTGATGCGCTCGTGCAGCGTGTGCTCGGTGTCGTCGGCGCGGATGGGCACACGCTCCTGCGCCAGGATGGGCCCCGTGTCGACGCCGTCGTCGACGACGATCACGCTCGCGCCGGTCTCGCGCACCCCGGCCGCGAGCGCGTCGCGTACACCGTGCGCTCCGGGGAACTCCGGGAGGTAGGCGGGGTGCGTGTTGATGAGGCGCGGGGCGTAGGCGGCGACCAGCGAGGAGGGCAGCAGCCGCATGAGCCCGCTGAGGACCACCAGGTCGGGCTTCCACACCGCGAGCTGCCGTGCGAGCTCCTCGCCCCACGACTCGCGGCTCTCGTGCTCGTGCCACGGCACCGTGAAGCTGGGGATGCCGAACTCCTCGGCGTGCGCCAGCCCCTCGGCTTCGCGGTCGGCGCCCACCACGATGACCCTGGCCGGGAAATCGGGGTGACGAGCGGCCTCGAGGAGGGCGCGAAGGTTCGAGCCGGTGCCCGAGATGAGAACGGCGACCGTGAGCACGCGCCCAGTCTACCGGCGCACGCAGACCGCTCCGTCCCCTGTACCGGAGGGCGTCGGTCAGTCGCGGGCGTCGCCGCGGTCCCGCTCCGGAACCGGGAAGCCGCGCAGGTCGAGCGGAGCCGTGTCATCGGCCGGCGCCGGCCACACGGGGGCTTCTCCCGCCTCGGTCGCCGCGTCTCGCTCCAGGTCCGACATCTCGGCGATCCATCGATCGGTGCGCTCCTCGGCGAGCTCCTCGCGGTTGCGCGGCGACAGCAGCAGGATGGCCGCGCCCACCAGCACCTCCGCTCCGAGCGCCAGGGCGAAGGGCAGCACCGCCGGCCCCACCACGGCGAGCCGACCAGGGCCCATGGAGCCGTTCGCGAGCTCCGCCGCGAGCCCGGCCACGCCCGCGGACACCGCCGCGATGCCGACCGCGATCACCGCACGCTGCAGCAGGCCGAGAGGCGTCCCCTCCCACACCAGCCGCGAACGCACCGCCCACCCGGCGAACGCCCCGGCCGCGACCGGCACCAGCACCACGATGAGCGCCCATATGGAGGTATTCTCCGGCAGCAGCCCGAACACGGGGATGCCGGGCACGACCCCCAGCTGGGTGCCCGCGGGCGACACCGCCGTGCCAGCGCCGACGGCGAATCCGGGGCCCGCCAGCCACGAGGCCGCCCACACCAGCAGGGTGGGCAGGTACGCGAGCTGGGCGAGTGTGAGCACCGTAGCGCCGAGCGCGTCCACGCGGGCGCCCTGGAACAGCGCCACGACGTCGCCGCCGCGGGTCAGCACCGAGAGCGCGACCGCGAGGGCCGCGGCACCCGTCACCGCCACCAGCGTGAACGCGGCACCGCGGACGACCGCCGCCGGCACGGGCGCCCAGTCCTCACGCGCGTCCAGCAGGTCGTGCACACGGTCGAGCAGGCCGCCGTCGCCCTCGTCCCACGCCACCCGCACGGCACCGCAGAGTGCGCCGACGAGGTAGACGAGGGCAGGCAGGGCGATCGCGAGCGCGAGCGGCGTGCGCACCGCGTCCAGGTGGGCCGAGAGCGCCACCGCCGCGGAGATCACGGCGAACACGACCGATCCGGACAGCGCGCCCAGCAGCCAGGCTCCGGCGTTCGCGGCCCTGGCTCCGGAGCGCGCGGCGAACAGGAGCGTAAAGATCAGCAGCAGCAGCGGGGTGATCGAGACGGCGAAGCTCGCCGCCTGCGCGGGGATGCCGAGCGACACCAGGAGCTCGTCGGGGATCACGACCTCGAGCGGCACACCGTGCCCGAACTCCCACAGCGTTCCGGTGAGCGGCCACAGCGCGCCCCAGTCGGCCGTCGCCCCGAAGGCGAGGGTCCAGAGCAGGGTCAGCGGGGCCAGCAGCACGACGAGCCCCACCGCGGCCGCGATGGCGGCGTCGAAGGCGGCGAGAAGCGCGACGAGGAGGCGTTGCATAGCGATTCGAGACTACGACGAGTTGTCGCCGTGCTCCCGGGGGCGCGCGCGAGGGTGGGCGACACGATAGCGTTTCTCCGGAGGTTACCCGATGACAACTGCCCCGCCCGCCCCGGCATCCACCCAGCCCACCGGCACCCTGGACCGCTTCTTCGAGATCAGCAAGCGCGGATCCACGATCGGCACCGAGATCCGAGGGGGCCTGGTGACGTTCGTCACGATGGCGTACATCGTGATCCTCAACCCGATCATCCTGTCCGGCAAGCCGGATGTCGCCGGCGACATGCTCGACTTCAACGCCGTCGGCGCGGCGACCGCGCTGACCGCCGGTGTCATGACGATCCTGTTCGGGCTCGTCACCCGACTGCCCTTCGGCTTCGCGGCGGGCCTCGGCATCAATGCCTTCGTGGCGTTCTCCGTCGTCGGCCAGGTGACCTGGCCCGAGGCGATGGCGCTGGTGATGATCAACGGCGTCGTGATCGTGCTGCTCGCGGCGACCGGACTGCGCAAGGCGATCTTCGACGCGGTTCCGTTCCAGCTCAAGATCGCGATCACGGTCGGCATCGGCCTGTTCATCGCGTTCATCGGCTTCGTGAACTCCGGCTTCGTTACGGCGACCGGCGCCTCGTCCCCGCCCGTCGGCCTGGGCGTGAACGGCTCGGTCGCGACCGTGCCCAGCCTGCTGTTCGTGATCACCCTGCTGCTCACCGGCATCCTCGTCGCGCTGCGCATCAAGGGCGGCATGCTGATCGGCCTGATCGGCGGCACCGTGCTCGCGGTCATCGTGGAGGCCATCTGGCACATCGGCCCGCGCGGCTTCGACGATGAGGGCAACGTCGTGAACCCCGGCGGCTGGGGCCTGACGGTCCCCGCGCTCTCCGGTTCGCCGGTCAGCGTGCCCGACCTGAGCCTGATCGGCGCCGTCGACTTCTCCTTCGACCTCGGCAAGGTCAGCCTGGTGGCGCTCGTGATGATCGTCTTCACCCTGCTGTTCACGAACTTCTTCGACGCCATGGGCACCATGACCGGTCTCGCCAAGGAGGCGAACCTCGCCGACGACAACGGCGACTTCCCGCGCATCAAGTCGGCGCTGGTGGTCGAGGGCGTCGGTGCGATCGCCGGTGGCGCCACCTCGTCCTCCTCGAGCACCGTGTTCATCGAGTCGGGCGCCGGCATCGGCGAGGGCGCCCGCACGGGACTCGCGAACGTCGTGACGGGCACCGTGTTCCTGATCGCGATGTTCCTGACGCCGCTCACCTCGATCGTCCCGACGGAGATCGCGGCGGCGGCCCTGATCATCGTCGGCGCGATGATGATGGCGCAGATCCGGCACATCGACTTCGGCGACTTCCGCGTGCTGCTGCCGGTCTTCCTGACGGTGTCCGTGATGCCGCTGACCTACTCGATCGCGAACGGCATCGGTGCGGGCTTCGTCAGCTGGGTGCTCATCCACGCGTTCTCCGGCCGCGCCAAGACCATCAGCCCGCTGCTGTGGGTCGTCGGCGCCGGGTTCCTGATCTTCTTCGCCCGTGGGCCCATCGAGGCTCTGTTCGGCGTCGGGATCTGACACGGTTCCACGGAGGGGCGGGTGCTGCGGCATCCGCCCCTCCGTCGTTCCCGGCGTGCTGCGCGTGAGTCCTTCGCGGTCTCGCGCAGTCGCCAGCGCCCGCGGATGGCTCAGGTGTAGGCGGCGGCGAACTCGGGCGAGGGCTCGATGGGCTCGATCACGTCGATGAGCACCCCGCCCGGCGCCTCGACGA
This sequence comes from Microbacterium sp. p3-SID336, assembly GCF_025143365.1. Classification (GTDB taxonomy): domain Bacteria; phylum Actinomycetota; class Actinomycetes; order Actinomycetales; family Microbacteriaceae; genus Microbacterium. Next base: position 15,650 of record NZ_JALXPE010000037.1, read on the forward strand.
TGAAGTGCCGCTGCCCGAAGTCCTCGTTCCGCAGGGGCAGCCGTTCCGGCAGGTTCCGCTCCTCCACGAGGCGGCGGTGCTCCGCGGTGGCATCCGGGACCTCGACGTTGAGCAGCAGCCCGCGCACCGGCTCACGGTATCCGTCGGGGATCGTCTCGTGCGTGCGGTCGAGGATCGCGAGCTCTCCGCCCTCGAACCGCAGACTCACGTACCAGTCGGCCTCGAACGTCGTCTCGAAGCCCAGCTCTTCGCGGTAGAACCGGGCGGCTGCGGCGACGTCGTCGACCATCAGCACCGGGTAGAAGCTCGTGATCTCCATGCTCTGTCTCCTTTTACATACACGGTGTTTGTATTTGAGGGATAGAATACATACACATCGCACGTAAAGGAACCGCATGCCCCGAGCTTCCGCCGCCGACGCCGCCGAGACCGCGCGGCGCATCCTGGACACGGCAACGACGCACTTCGCGGCGCACGGATACACCGCAGCCTCGGTCGACGATATCGCCCGCGCCGCCGCCGTCACCCGCGGTGCCGTGTACCACCACTTCGACTCGAAGCCCGGGCTCTTCGCGGCGGTGGCGGCCGCCCAGCAGCAGCGCGTTGCCGACGCCATCGTCGCCGCGACGCGCGACAACAGCCGCGCCGACGCCCTCCGCGACGGCAGCCATGCGTTCCTGGACGCGATCACGGAGGGACCCGCGGCGCGTGTGCTCCTCGTCGACGGACCTGCCGTGCTCGGCTGGGAGCGCTGGCGCCGTCTCGACGCCGAGGGGCCGGAGCGCGAGCTCCGAGCGGGGCTGCGCGAGGCCGGAGTCCCCCCGGCGCTCCTCGACGCCCTGACGGCCGCGCTGTCCGGGGCCATGAACGAGCTCGCGCTCTGGCTCGCCTCCCGCCCCGATGACGCCGCACGACGGCAGGCGCATCGCGCCCTCGACCGCCTCCTGGACGCCGTGACCGGCTCGGACTGACGACGCCCCGTCTCCCTCCCCGGAATGCCGTGACCGGCTCGGACTGACGACGCCCGTCTCCCTCCCCGGTATGCCGAAGGAGCCCCGCGGAGACGACGAAGGCTCGCTCGGGAGACGAAGGCCCGCTCCCGGAGACCGCAGGGCCCGCCCTGGAGACGAAGGCCCCTCCCCGGGAACGACGAAGGCCCCGGGGTGGAGCCCGGGGCCTTCGTGACGAGTGTACGCCTTACAGCGCCTCGATGATCTCGCGCATCAGGGCGGCGGTTTCGGACGGCGTCTTGCCGACCTTCACGCCGGCGGCCTCCAGGGCCTCCTTCTTCGCCTGCGCCGTGCCCGCCGAGCCGGAGACGATGGCGCCGGCGTGACCCATGGTCTTGCCCTCGGGAGCGGTGAAGCCGGCGACGTAGCCGACGACCGGCTTGGTGACATTGGCCTTGATGTACTCGGCCGCACGCTCCTCGGCGTCGCCGCCGATCTCGCCGATCATGACGATGGCCTTGGTCTCGGGGTCCGCCTCGAACGCGGCGAGCGCGTCGATGTGCGTGGTGCCGATGACCGGGTCGCCGCCGATGCCGATGGCGGTGGAGAAGCCGAGGTCGCGCAGCTCGAACATCATCTGGTACGTCAGGGTGCCCGACTTCGACACGAGGCCGATCGGTCCCTTGCCCGTGATGTTGGCGGGCGTGATGCCCACGAGCGCCTCACCGGGGGTGATGATGCCGGGGCAGTTCGGGCCGATGATGCGGGTCTTGTTGCCCTTGCTGGTCGCGTAAGCCCAGGCCTCGGCGGAGTCGCCGACCGGAACACCCTCGGTGATGACCACGAGCAGCGGGATCTCGGCGTCGATGGCCTCGATCATCGCGTCCTTCGTGAAGGCGCCGGGGACGAAGGCGATCGACACGTCGGCGCCGGTCTCCTTCATGGCCTCGGCGACCGAGCCGAAGACGGGCAGCTCGACGGCGTTGCCGTCCTTGTCCGTGTGCGAGACCGTGGTGCCGGCCTTGCGGGCGTTGACGCCGCCGACGACCTGGGTGCCGGCCTTGAGCATGAGCGCGGTGTGCTTCGTGCCCTCCCCGCCGGTGATGCCCTGGACGATGACCTTGGAGTCCTTGTTGAGGTAGATCGACATTTCTCTGGTTCCTTGTGTCTCGACGCGATCAGGCGTTGGCGAACTCGGCGGCCTTGTCGGCGCCCTCGTCCATCGTGGCGGCCAGGGTGACGAGCGGGTGCGCGTACTCCGCGAGGATCGCGCGACCCTCCTCGACGCGGTTGCCGTCGAGGCGGACGACGAGCGGCTTGGAGGCCGTGTCGCCGAGCGTCTCCAGGGCGCCCTTGATGCCGTTGGCGACGGCGTCGCACGCCGTGATGCCGCCGAACACGTTGACGAACACGCTCTTGACCTGCGGGTCGCCGAGGATGACGTCGAGACCGGCGGCCATGACCTCGGCCGAGGCGCCGCCGCCGATGTCGAGGAAGTTGGCGGGCTTGACGCCGTTGTGGTTCTCACCGGCGTAGGCGACGACGTCGAGCGTCGACATGACCAGACCCGCGCCGTTGCCGATGATGCCGACCTCGCCGTCGAGCTTCACGTAGTTGAGGCCGCTCTTCTTGGCCTTCGCCTCGAGCGGGTCGGCGGCGTCCTTGTCCTCGAGCGCCTCGTGCTCGGGGTGACGGATCTCGGAGGCGTTGTCATCCAGCGTGACCTTGCCGTCGAGCGCGATGATGTCGCCGTCCTCGGTGCGGACGAGCGGGTTGACCTCGACGAGCGTCGCGTCCTCGCCCTTGTAGACCTCGTAGAGCTTCACGAAGACGTCGGAGACCTTCTCGACGAGGTCCTCCGGGAAGTTCGCCGCGCGGGCGATCTCGACGGCCTTCTGCTTGTCGATGCCCGTGAGCGGGTTGACCTCGACACGGGCCAGAGCCTCGGGCTTCTCGACGGCGAGCTGCTCGATCTCCATACCGCCCTCGACGGAGCACAGCGAGAGGTAGGAGCGGTTGGCGCGGTCGAGCAGCACGGAGAAGTAGAACTCCTCCGCGATGCGGGCACCCTGGGCGACCATGACGCGCTTGACCACGTGGCCCTTGATGTCGAGGCCGAGGATGGCCTTCGCCGCCTCGTACGCCTCGTCGGGGGTCTTCGCGACCTTGACACCGCCGGCCTTGCCGCGGCCACCGGTCTTGACCTGGGCCTTGACGACCACCACACCGCCGATCTTCTCGGCGGCCGCCTTCACCTCCTCGGGGGTGTCGGCGACGATGCCGGCGAGGACCGGCACTCCGTACTTCTCGAAAACGTCTCGTGCCTGGTACTCGTACAGATCCACTGTGGTTCCTTCACTGGGCTGCTGTTGGTCTGGTGATTCTCTCGATGTCGAGACATCGACCAGTCCCCCAGCCTACTACCTCGGCCTGGACGCTCCGGAGCCCCCGGCGAGCCGCCGACCCGGGGCGACGCGACGCCGAGGACCTAGGATTTCGTCATGCGAGACTTCCCCGAACCGCGCGACGCCGTCGTCGCCGCAGCCCTCGAGCTCTTCCAGACGCAGGGGTTCGACCAGACGTCCGTCGAGCAGATCGCCAAGGCCGCCGGCGTCTCCCGCTCCACCTTCTTCCGGCAGTTCGGCGGCAAGGAGGACGTGGTCTTCGCCGACCACGAGGTGCTGCTGGAACAGCTCAGGGAGTTCCTCGCGGAGGGTCACGACGATCCGTGGGGCGCGGTGTGCGCGGCATCGGAGTCGGTGTTCACCCATTTCGCGCACGACCCGGAGCTGGCGCGCCGCCGCTACCAGATCGTGCGCCAGGTGCCTGTGCTGCGTGAGCGCGAGATCATCACCGTGTTCCGCTACGAGCGCCTGTTCGACGAGTACCTCCGCGGAGCGCTTCCCGGGGTCGATCCGCTGGACGCGGTCGGCTTCGCCGCACTGGTCACCGCGGTGCACAACCACGTGCTGCGCCAGCTGCTGCGCGGCCGGAGGAAGGTGCCGCTGTCGACGCTGCAGGCGGCCCTCGCCGACGTGCGTCGCCGCTATGGCGTGACGGAGGATGCCGCCGCGACCGCGCCGGACGACATGGTGGTGGCGGTGTTCCCGCGGACCATGCCCATCGCCGAGGTGACCCGGAGGCTCCGCTCCGAGCTCGACTGATCGCAGGACATCCGAGGCTCGTGAAACTCAGTATCGAGGCGTATGATACTGAGGTCCACGAAGGAGCAGTCATGAGCACCGAAGCCTCCCCGTTCCCCGGCGAGCGGGTCTCGTCGTACGACGTCACCCGCCGACAGGACAGCGACTACTACGCCGTGTTCGCCGACATCCCCGCCGCCGACCGCGCCGCGTGGGATCGTGCGAAGGCCTATGTCGACGAGGTCGCGCCGCAGATGGCGGAGGCCTGGGACCGTGCCGAGTACCCTCTCTCCGCCGCCCGGCGGATGGGCGAGATGGACCTCGTCGTCGACGGCATCGACCACCCCGCGCTCACCCGCCTGTCGCCCCTCGCCGCCGGTCTGGTGAACATGGAGATCTCCCGCGGCGACGGCTCCCTCGGCACGATCCTCGCCGTGCAGGGCGGCCTCGCGCTGCGCACTCTGGCCCTGTTCGGCTCCGCCGCGCAGCAGGAGCGCTGGCTCACCGCCCTCGCCGACGGCTCCGTGCTCGGCTCCTTCGCCCTGACCGAGCCCGACCACGGATCCGACTCGGTGTCGCTGGAGACCGTGGCCCGCCGCGACGGCGACCACTGGGTCCTCCGCGGGGCGAAGAAGTGGATCGGCAACGGAGCCTCCGGCGGCATCACGTTCGTGTGGGCCCGCGTGGACGACGAGACCGCCGCCGAGCACGGCGCCGTGCGCTGCTTCCTCGTGGAGCAGGACGCACCGGGGTACGCCGGGACCGTGATCCGCGGCAAGGCCTCACTGCGCGCGATCCACCAGGCGCACATCCGCCTCGACGACGTGCGTGTCCCCCTCGACGCGGTGCTGCCGGGGACGAAGAGCTTCAAGGACGCGTCGACCGTGCTCTACGCGACGCGCTCCGGCGTGGCCTGGTCGGCGCTCGGCCACGCGACCGCCTGCTACGAAGCCGCCCTCGCCTACGCGAAGGAGCGGGTGCAGTTCGGAAAGCCGCTCGCGAAGTTCCAGATGGTGCAGGAGCGCCTGACCCACATGCTCGAAGACCTCACCGCCATGCAGCTCTACTGCCGCCGCATGGCCGACCTCGAGCAGGCGGGGCAGCTGCGCCCCACGCAGGCGTCGCTGGCGAAGTTCCACAACACGCGGGCAGCCCGTCGCATCGCCTCCACCGCGCGCGACCTGCTCGGCGGCAACGGGATCCTGCTCGAGAACGGCGTGATGCAGCACCTGGCCGACATCGAGGCCATCCACACCTACGAGGGCACGGAATCCGTGCAGGCGCTGCTGCTCGGCCGCGACATCACGGGCATGAGCGCCTTCGCCTGAGCCTCAGTCGCAGCCGCAGCCGCCCGCGGGGGTCTTCACCATGAAGCACACGTCGCAGACGCCGTAGTCGCGCTCGACCGGCTTGGGCGCCGCGGGCGTGCGCGGAGCCGCGGGGGTCCGCGGCGTCGAGGAGCGCTTCGCCTTGACGGCGGTGGGCGGTGCGAACTCGCTCGGGTGCACGACGTAGAAGTACGGCGCACGGCCCTCGCTCGGCTGCAGGCGGAGGCGGGTGGAGCCGACCGTGACCACCTCGTCCTCCGTGAAGCCGTTGGTGTAGGTGCGGCCGATGTGGAGCGCTGCTCCCTCGCCGCGGCGGATCGCCTCGATGTAGCGGCCCCTGTCGATCAGCGAGGTCACGCCGACCTGATCGACGATCTCGGCGATGAAGGCGTGGTTCACCGGATCGATGCGATGGGCGCGCAGCGCCTCGGGAAGCGAGCGGTACGGACGGGAGGTGCCGGCGGGAGTCGGGCCCTGGACTTCATTCATCCCTTCCAGGATCGCACGGCGCAACCCCCTCTGCCGACCGCAAGGCGCCGTGACAGACTGACGGCATGGCACGCGCGACGATCATCGGCTCCGGTCCGAACGGCCTCTCGGCGGGGGTCGCGCTCGCCAGGGCGGGCTACCGGGTGCGCATCCTGGAAGCGGCGGACACCGCCGGGGGCGGTCTGCGCACACAGGAGGCCACGCTCCCCGGGTTTGTGCACGACGTGTGCTCCGCCGTGCACCCCGCGGCCGTCGCCTCGCCGTTCTTCCAGGCCTTCCGGCTCGACGAGCGCATCGACTGGATCGATCCCGCCATCTCGTTCGCGCACCCGCTCGACGGCGGCAGGGCAGCCATCGCATGGCGCGACATCGAGCGCACCGCAGCGGAGCTCGGCGTGGACGGCGACGCCTGGCTGCGGCGCCTGCGCCCCCTCAGCACGCACATCGACGGGGTGACCGACTTCACGGGCAACCAGCTCCTTCGCATCCCGCGCGACCCGGTCACCGCCGTGCGCTACTCGATCCGCATGCTCGACCAGGGCACGCCGCTCGCCCGCACCGCCTTCCGCACCGAGGAGGCAGCCGCGCTGATGGCCGGGGTGGTCGCGCACGCGAACTCCCCGCAGCCCACGCTCGCGGGCGCCGCCGCGGGGCTCCTGCTCGCCGGACTCGCGCACGCCGGCGGCTGGCCCTACCCCCGCGGCGGCTCGCAGGTGATCGCCGACGCCCTGATCGCCGACCTGGAGGCGCACGGCGGCACGATCGAGACCGGCGCCAGGGTGACCGACCTCGCCGCACTGGACTGGGGCGACCCGGCCCAGGGCGACGTGCTGCTGCTGAACACCTCGCCGCGCCTCGCGCTCACGCACCCGGACGTGCCGGCCGGCTACGCGCGCGCCCTCCGCGCCTACCGCTACGGCGCGGCGGCCGCCAAGGTCGACTTCGCCCTGGACGCCCCCGTCCCCTGGACCAACGAGCTCGTCCGCGACGCGGCCACCGTGCACGTCGCCGGCACCCGCGACGAGGTGTGGGCGAGCGAGAACGCCGTCGCCAGAGGTCGCGTGACCGATCGGCCGTACGTGCTGGCCGTCCAGCCCTCCCGCTTCGACCCGACGCGGGCCCCCGAGGGCAAGGCCGTCCTGTGGGCGTACATCCACGTCCCGAACGGCTCCGACCTCGATCCCACCGCACTCATCACCGCGCAGGTCGAGCGCTTCGCGCCCGGGTTCCGGGACCGGATCCTCGCCCACCACGCGGTGCCGGCGTCGTCGCGCGAGGCCATCAACCCGGCCGAGGTCGGCGGCGACATCTCCGGCGGGGTGTTCGACATGCGCCAGGCCCTGCGCCGCCCCGTCCTCTCCCCCGCGCCCTGGCGGACACCGCTGCGCGGCGTGTACCTCGCGTCGGCTTCCACCCCGCCGGGCCCCGCGGTCAACGGCATGGCCGGATGGCACGCCGCGCACACGGTGCTCCGTGACGCCGGCTCCCCCGCGGAGCTCGACGACCTGTTCGACTGACCGCCGCCCGGACGCAACTCCTCAGAAGCGCTCCGCCGCGTCGGCGACACGCCGCCGTGAACGGCGCCCGAGTCGCGTTCCTGAGGAGTTGCGAACGCCGTGCGGGCCTTTCCCCCGGGTCGCGCCCGGGCCAGGATGGGGGCATGCGCTACGACATCCCGGCCCCCATGCTCGCCAAGGCCGTCGCCACCGTCCCGGATCCCGAGAAGACCTCCGGCGGCCTGCTGTTCGAGCCGAAGTGGGACGGCTTCCGCGGGCTGATCGCGTGGGACGGGGAGACCGTGGAGATCGGCTCCCGCGGGGCGAAGCCGCTCACGCGCTACTTCCCCGAGCTGGTCGACGCGATCCCCGAGCTGCTGCCAGGGCCGTGCCTGCTGGACGGCGAGATCGTGGTGGCGACGGGCCCGCAGGGAGCGCAGCGCCTGGACTGGGAGGCCCTCAGCCAGCGCATCCACCCGGCCGCCTCCCGGGTCGCGAAGCTCGCCGCCGAGACGCCCGCCATGTTCATCGCGTTCGACCTGCTCGCCTCCGGGGAGGACGATCTGCGCGACCAGTCGTTCGAGACCCGGCGCGCCCGTCTGGAGACGCTGATGGAGGCGGTCGATCATCCGCTGCATCTGACCAGGACCACCCGTGACCGCGACGCCGCCGTCCGGTGGCTCGAGGAGTTCGAGGGCGCCGGGCTCGACGGGGTCGTCGCCAAGCCCCTGGATCAGCCGTACGCCCCCGGGAAGCGCACGCTGCTGAAGATCAAGCACGCGCGCACCGCCGACGTCGTCGCGCTCGGCTACCGCGTCCACAAGTCGGGCTCCGGGGTGGGCTCGCTGCTGGTGGGCCTGTACGACGCGGACGGCACCCTGCGGCAGGTGGGCGGTGTCGCCGCCTGGAGCGACGCCCGCCGGCAGCAGCTGGTCGAGGAGCTCGCTCCCCTCGTCGAGCGCGACGAGCACGGAGCGGCCGTGACGGGCGAGGGCGAGCGCTCGCGCTTCAGCGGCGCGAAGGACGTGTCGTTCGTGCGACTGCGCCCCGAGCGTGTGCTGGAGGTGCGATACGACCAGCTCGAGGGCGCGCGCTTCCGCCACACCGTGCAGTTCGAGCGGTGGCGCCCCGACCGCGACGCGCGCTCGTGCACGTACGACCAGCTCGACACCGTCGCCGGCTACGACCTCGCCGACGTGCTCAGCTGAGCCGCCTCAGTCCTCGACCGGGTTGCCGTCGGCGTCCCAGTTCGCTGCGACCTTCTTGCTCGGCTGGACGCGCGGCGGCTCCCCCGGCATCTTGGGGAACTCCGGCGGGAACGGCAGCTCGCCCAGGCCATCGGCCTTGTCGCGCTCCCACCACTCCAGCAGGGTGTCGATGCGCCCGGGAGACGCCTGCATGTCCGCCCACGGGTCGCCCACCTCGTCGAGGCGCTGGGGGATGCTGCGCACCGTGAACGCGCGGGGATCGACATCGTCCAGCTCTTCCCAGTGCACGGGAGTGGACACGGTCGCGCCGGGAAGCGCCCGCGGGCTGTAGGCCCCTGCCATCGTGCGGTCGCGGTTGGCCTGGTTGAAGTCGACGAACAGCCGCTCGCCGCGCTCCTCCTTCCACCAGTTGGTGGTGACCTTCTCGGGCATCCGACGCTCCAGCTCACGCCCGGCGGCGATCACGGCGTGCCGCACGTCGAGGAACTCGTGCGTCGGCTCGATCGGGGCGAACACATGCAGTCCGCGGTTGCCGCTCGTCTTCGCGAACGCCTCCAGCCCGGCCTCGCGCAGCACCTCGCGGAGTGCGTGCGCCGCCGGAACCGCCTCCGCGAAGCCCGTCCCCGGCTGCGGATCCAGGTCGATGCGCAGCTCCACCGGATTGTCGGAGTCCGTCGCCAGGGAGGCCCACGGGTGGAACACGATCGTGTTCATCTGCACCGCCCAAACGATGGCGCTGGGACGGTTCAGGACGATCTGCGGATGCTGCCGGCCGCTGTTGTACGTGACGGTGACCGCATCGACGAAGTCCGGCGTGCCCTTCGGCGGGTTCTTCGAGAAGAAGCCCTCCGCCCCCGGCGCCCCGGAAGCGCCGACGCCGTCGCGGAAGCGCTCGAGCGACACCGGGCGATTGCCGTTCGCCGAGAGGAACGGGACGGCCGCGATCTGCACGTACTCCGCCAGCTCCGCCTTGGTGATGCCGAGGTCGGGCCAGACCACGCGGTCGGGACTGGACAGCGCGACCTCGCGCTCTCCGTCGGGGTCGGCGACGGTCAGGGTCACACGTTCTGAGGCCATGCTCCGACCCTAGAGGGCGGCTCCGGCACGCGGAACCCCGTCGACCCGGTCCGCCCCGGCGAGGGATCCACGCGGACGACCTCTCGCGGAAGGAGGGGTCAGTCGCCGATGTCGACCGCGCGCACCAGCACCGGTGCGAGCGCATCCCGCTCGACCACGATCGACGGTCCGGCCGAGTCCACGATGACGCCGGCCATCTCCGAGTGGGTCGTGAGGACCTTGGCCAGCTGCTCCGGCTCGAACGGCAGCGGCCGGTCACCGCGGCCGAGCGCGATCACCTCGAGCGGGTGCGAGAACAGCTGGAGGAAGCGGCGGCCGTCGGCGGTCTGGGCCTCGGCGATGCCGACCTGCCCCGTGCCGGAGCCGTCGTTCACGGCCACCCACATGCGCTTCGTGGCGAGCGCCTCGCCCACCTTCGCCGGGGTGTCCTGCTCACGCGGCGCCGCCAGCAGCGACTTGACGGTCATCTCGACGTCGGCCTGCTCCAGCGTCTTCTGCAGCAGTTCGGTCGGGAACACCACCCGGTGCGGTGCGGACGCGTTGTCGACGATGAGCCCCGCGAAGTCGCCGGACACGACCTGCTGCATGATCGACGTGACCGGCTGGGCGACAGCCGAAGTCGCCGAGGGGTCGGCCTCCAGCTGCACCGAGGCCCGCACGGCCGCCGCCGAGCTGAAGGCGAGCATGAACTGCCGCTCCCCGTCGCGCACCACGGCCACCGCGAGCGGCTTGCCCTCGCTGATCTGCGCCCTGGCGTCGCCGTTCACGCGGATGAACAGGTGCCCCTGCAGCGCCTGCCGCAGCACTCCGAGCAGCTGCTCGTTGGAGGCACCCGCCTCGATCTGCGTGAGCGATTCGCGCAGCAGCACGTTGTCCTTCATGCCGGCGACGGTCTCGGTCTGCTCGGGCGGCAGCGCCGGAGCCAACGGCAGCTTCCGCTCCTGCGGCACGGCGGGCTGAGCGGCCGCGGGCGGAGTCGTCGCGCGCACGGGCGCCGGAGCGGGCTCGGGCTTCGCGTCGGGATCCGGCAGCGCCACCTCGGGGCCGGCCTCGGCGCCGACGCCCCGGAAGGCCTGCACCGAGATGCCGACGGCGGGTGCCTGCTCCTGCTCCTGCGCCGTGGGTGCGGCGTCTGCGGGTGCGGACGCGGGTCCGGGTGCGGACGCGGCCTGCCCGTCCTCGCTCGCAGCGACAGGGGTCTGCTCGGGGGTCTCGTCGACGGGGGTGACAGCGTCGTCACCGGACTTCTTGCGGCGGGAGAAGAGGGCCATATGAGCCAGCCTAACGCGCGCCATCGACCCGGGTCCGCCGGGCCCGTCGTCCTCGGCTACAGCTTCTCGATGGGTGCGACCTTGATGAGCAGCTTCTTCTGCCCCGCGCTGTCGAAGCGCACGTGCGCGATGCGCTTCGCCCCTTCGCCGGTCACCGCGTCCACGCGACCCTCGCCGAAGTCGACGTGCCGGATGCGGTCCCCCGCGGCGAGTTCGAGGTCGCCGTTGTCGCGCATCTTGGCCGTGACCCGGTTGGGGAACTTGTCCATCGCAGTCGACAGCGGCTTGAGCGACTCCCGTGGCAGCGGCTTCACGCCGAAGCGGTCCCCCGAGCCGGAGCCGAAGCCACCGGAGCGCCGGGCGTTCAGAGCGCGGGACTGCATGCCGCCGCGCGAGTTGACGTCTCCCGGCGACTGTCGCCAGTCGATGAGCGCGGCGGGGATCTCCTGCAGGAACCGACTCGGCATGGCCACCGTGACCTCGCCGAACTGCGCCCTGGTCATCGCGAGCGACAGGTGCAGGCGCTTGCGGGCGCGGGTGATGCCGACGTAGAACAGCCGCCGCTCCTCCTGCGGGCCGCCGGGCTCGCCGGCCGAGATGCGGTGCGGGATGAGGTCTTCCTCGACTCCGGTGACGAACACCGCGTCGTACTCGAGCCCCTTCGCGGTGTGCATCGTCATCAGCGACACCGAGCCGGACTCGTCGTCCAGGTCGTCGGCGTCCGACACCAGCGCCACCTCGGTGAGGAAGTCGGTGATGGTGCCCTCGGGGTTGTTGCGCGCGAAGTCGCGCGTCACCGCGACGAACTCGTCGAGGTTCTCGACCCTGGCCTCGTCCTGCGGATCACGGCTGGCGCGCAGCGCGTCGAGGTACCCGCTCTTCGACAGCAGCACGCTGAGCCCGTCGGCCACCGAGGTCGACGGCGGCACCTCGCCGCTGGGTGGCAGCATGATCGCGGTGGCCTCGGTCAGCACGGCGTCGAGCTGCGCGATCGCGGCCTGGATCTTGGGGCCGACGCCGAGCTGACCCGGCACCGACAGCGCCTCGCGGAACGTGATGCCGTGCTCTTCGGCGAAGCGCGCGATCGCGGTCTCCGTGACATCACCGATCCCGCGCCGCGGCTTGTTGAGGATGCGGCGCACCGCCATCTCGTCGGCCGGGTTGGCGACAGCCACGAGGTACGCGAGCGCGTCCTTGATCTCGGCGCGCTCGTAGAACTTGGTGCCGCCCATGATCTTGTACGGCACGGCCGAGCGGATGAAGATCTCCTCCAGCGCACGGGACTGGGAGTTCGTGCGGTAGAACACGGCCATCTCGGAGTACGGCATGCCCTTGCGGTGCAGCGCCTCGATCTCGTCGGCGACGAACTGCGCCTCGTCGTGCTGCGAGTACCCGGTGAAGCCGATGATGGCGTCCCCGTCGCCCTTGTCGCTCCAGAGCTTCTTGTCCTTGCGGTCGAAGTTGTTGCCGATCACGGCGTTCGCGGCCGAGAGGATGTTCTGCGTGGAGCGGTAGTTCTGCTCCAGCAGGACCACCTTCGCCCCCGGGAAGTCGCGTTCGAACTCGCTGATGTTGCGGATGTCGGCCCCGCGGAACGCGTAGATCGACTGGTCGGAGTCGCCGACGACCGTGAGGGAGGCCCCGGGCTCGCCGGCGCCGTGCGGCTCCGGGTCGGGCTCGAAGATCATCATGCCGTTCGAGGCATAGGGGTCAGGAGCCGATCCGACGCCGGACACCGGGCGGGTGAGCTCGTGGATGAGGGCGTACTGCGCGTGGTTGGTGTCCTGGTACTCGTCGACGAGGATGTGCCGGAAGCGGCGGCGATACGTGTCGGCGACCTGCGGGAACGCGCGGAACAGGTAGACGGTCTGACCGATGAGGTCGTCGAAGTCGAAGGCGTTGGCGCGCTGGAGCTGTCGCTGGTAGTCGGCGAACACCTCGACGAAGACCCGTTCCGCCGGATCGGACATGTTGGCCTGGCGGGCGTAGGCCTCGGCGTCGGACAGCTCGTTCTTGAGCTTGGAGATCCGCCCCTGCACGGCGGCGGGCGTGAGGCCGTAGGCGTCGGCCTCGTGCTCCTTCACGAGCCGCTTGAGCAGTGCGCGGGAATCCCCCGAGTCGTAGATCGTGAAGTTCTTCGTGAAGCCGAACTGCTGCGCCTCGCGACGCAGGATGCGCACGCAGGCCGAGTGGAACGTGGAGATCCACATGCCGCGAGCGGCGTCGCCGATCAGGCCCTCGACGCGCTCGCGCATCTCGCCGGCGGCCTTGTTGGTGAAGGTGATGGCGAGGATCTGGCTGGGCCATGCCTCGCGGCTGCGCAGGAGGGAGGCGATACGGCGTGTGAGCACGCTCGTCTTCCCCGAGCCGGCGCCGGCGACGATCAGCAGCGCGGGGCCGCGATAGGTGACGGCCTCGAGCTGCTGCGGGTTGAGGCCGGCGAGGAGCTCGTCCTGTGCGGGGGTGCCGGAGGACTGCGGGCCGGCGGTTCCGGGGACGATGAGAGGGGCTTCGGTCATGACCATACGAGTCTAGGCGGCGGCACCGACATCACGGCGCGGTCGCCACCCCCCGCGACCCGCGTTCACGACCTTCGGGGAAGAACGCCTAGCGGCTCTCGAGCGCGAGGCGACCGGCCAGCAGCACGTACGTCGCAGCGAACGAGCGGCGCAGCCACGCCATGACCTTCGGCCGGCTGAGGACCTGCGTGCGCATGGACGCGGCGAAGACCCCGTAGGCGGCGAACACGACCAGCGTGACGCCCATGAACACGAGGCTGAGCACGACCATCTGGAGGGTGCCGCCGGAAGCGCCGGCCGGCACGAACTGCGGGAGGAAGGCGAAGAAGAAGATCGTGAGCTTCGGATTGAGCAGGTTGATCAGCACCGCGGTGCGGACCACACGCCACATCGACACGGGTGCTGCCTGGCCGTCCGGCTGCATCAGCGAGCGGTCGCGCACGGTCTGCCAGGCGAGGAACAGGAGGTAGGCGACGCCGATCCACTTGATCGTCTCGAAGGCCACGGCGGACGCGTTCAGGATCGCGGCGAGGCCGGTGATCGCCGCGATCATGTGCGGGACGACGCCGAGCGTGCACCCGAGCGCCGCGACGATGCCCGCCCGTGCGCCCTGGGAGATCCCGATCGCGATCGAGTACACGGCGCCCGTTCCCGGGGTGGCCACGACCACGAGTGTCGTGAGCAGGAATGCGATCGTCACGCGAGCCCTTCCGTTGCGGTGGTCGACACGGGACTCCTTGTCTACCGGTTCAGCGCTCCGTCCGCACCCCTGTGCGGGAATCGGGCATCCGCCGTCCGGTCCGAGGGGTGAGCACCACCGCGCACCCCTCGGGGCGGCTCAGGCGTCGCCGACGCCGCGCCGGCGACGCCGCGCGACGGCGATGCCGCCCGCGACGAGCAGTCCCAGCGCGAGCGCGGTGGCGGCGAACGGCAGGTCCGCGCCCGTGGCGGCGAGTCCTCCGGCCGCGGCGATCACGCGCAGGTCCGCCCACCCGACCAGGGAGCCGTCGGCTGCGTACACGGCGAGGCGGTGTGCGCCGAGCGCGGCGTCCGCCGGAACCGTGACCGTGATCGTGGCCGCCGACGACAGCGTGCCTGCAGTGAGACGGACCGGCTCCGAGTACAGCCAGACTTCGACCCCGGAGCCTGCGGACTCCGCACCCACCGCGACCGTCACCTCCTGCCCCCTGGCCGCCACCGCCGGATCGACCGTCGCACCGTGCCGATTCCCCTCCACGAGCGCACTGCCGGGCAGCGGCGGGTTCGCGCCTCCCGGATTCTCGCCGCCCGGGTTCTCGCCGCCGGGGTTCTCGCCGCCGGGGTTCTCGCCGCCCGGCAGCGTGCCGGTCCGTAGCGCCTGGGAGGCGAAGCCGTCGGCGAACCACCACACCGGACGCTGCCCGTCCACCGCCAGCGACGCGGGCGCCGTGGCGAAGCCCTCGTTGTTGATGTCGGGCATGCCCGCCGGACGGGCGTAGTGCGCGACGTCCGGGGCCGCCGTGCCGTTCAGAGTGACCTCCGCCGCACGCCCCTGGCAGCCGTCGTCGCACACGGCCCACAGCGTGCCACGCACGCTGTCCCAGTCGAGGGCCATGACCCCCGCCAGACCTGGCTCGATCTCCGACACGAGCGTGGCCGAGCCGTCCGCCGCGAGCGCGAAGGCGTATACGTGCCCGTCGTCCTCCACGGCGACGAGGAAGAGGCCGTCGCCGTGGCCCGGGTGCACCGCGGGGTCGTACGCCGCTCCTGTCGTGTCGTCGAACAGCGCACCGGCCAGCGCGCTGTCCGGCACCCACTGCACGGCTTCCACCCCGAGGTTCGCGCCGACCGCCGGGAGCAGCGTGGTCAGATCCCACTGCTGCTGGGCGACGAGGTCGCCCGCCGCCTCCTCGGGGTCCACTTTCAGCAGCGTGTTCTGGTTCACGCCTTTCGCACCGTTGTCACGCTCGGAGGCGACGTAGACGAATCCGTCCCCGTCGACCGTGATGCCCTCGGTGTCGGGGCCCGCCGCCCCCGGGTTCTGCGCGTCCTTCGGGAAGCGCACGCGCTTGCCCTGGTCCCAGCCGTCGGCCTTGGTCACCGAGCCGTCGGCCTGGGCGTCCAGCTTCCAGATCCGGCCCTCGCCGTTGTCCACGGCCCACAGCACGACTCCGTCCGGAGTCTCCTGCACGTCGAGTCCCGAGCTGTCCTCCAGGAAGGCGGGTGTGTCATCGACCACGCGCACCTCCGCGGATCCGGGCCAGGCGCCCACCGGGATCTCGCCCGCGCATACGTTCGCGGCGCCCTTCGTGGGTTCCGCGGTCGGCGCGAACGCACCGGTGGTGTCGGGGCAGCGCCCCCACGAGGCGGCCGCGTGGCCCTCGCCCCAGGTCGTCTCGTCGAGGAGGAGCTCGTCGTCGAACACGCGCACCGCGTCGCCGCCACCGAGACCGAAGCCGAGCTCGGCACGGTCGATGACCAGGTAGCCTCCCGCGGGGATCGAGGTGCCCGCGGGGATCGTGTACGCGTGGGCGTCATCGTCGTCCTTCACGACGATGCCGGAGACGTCGAGTGCCTCGGCCGTGGGGTTGACGAGCTCGACCCAGTCGTCCGGCGATCCGCCGTCCGACTCCACCTCGTTGAGGCGCACCGGGTTGCCACACGCGTTCCGCAGTCCCTTCGTGGACGCGTCCGCGTCGACGAAGTCGCCGGTTCCGTCGGGGCAGCGCGCCCAGACGCCGTCCGCGTGCGCGGCGTAGACATGCTCGTCCACCGTGTTCCCGTTGGCGTCGCGGAGGGTCACGGTGTCGCCGTTGCCGAGCCCGAAGACGAAGTCCCTGGGCTGGTCGAACACCAGGTAGCCGCCCGGCGGCAGCACGGTCCCCGCGGGGAGCGGCGTGGTCTCTGCGGCGTGTCCGGCCGGATCGCCGTCCATCACGGTCCAGCCCGAGAGGTCGACCGGCGTGCTCCCCGTGTTGGCGACCTCGACCCAGTCGGTGGCATCGCCGTTCGACTCGATCTCGTTGATCGCCACGGACGGCATCACGCACGCGTTCGGAGCACCGGGGGTGGCGTACGCGAGCACGAAGGCGCCGACTCCGTCGGGGCAGCGGGCGAGTGTGGCCGCAGCCGCGTCGCCGTCGATCGTGGCGTGAGCCTGCCACGGGAGAGTGTCGTCGATCAGCGCGCCTGCGGCGTCGAAGAGACGGATCCGGTCAGCACTGCCGATGCCGATCGCGTCGCGGAACGCGGCGTCGACGCCGTTCACGATCCCGACGGCGCCCTCGTCCACCACCAGGCGCTCGCCGCCGGCGATCTGCGTGCCCGCCGGGAACCGCCATCGGTGGTCGTCGGAGTTGTCGCGGATCTCATAGCCCGTGAGGTCGAGCGCCTCAGTCCCGGGGTTGAAGAACTCCACCCAGTCGGCGGGCTGCGAGTCGACCTCGTTGATGCGGATGGAGCCGTCGACGGGCGCCACGCTGCAGTCGTTCGCGGTGCCGGGAGTGACGGCGGTCGCAGCCGCCCAGGCACCGGTGCCGTCGGGGCAGCGCGCCCACACCGACAGCGGCGCGGTGTTGTCGTACGCGTACGCGTCGACCTCGGTGCCGTTCGGGTCGAAGAGCACGACCTCGTCGCCCTTGCCGAGGCCGAAGGGGAAGTCGGCATCCTTGACGAGCACGAGGAACTCCCCGGGAGCCAGCACGGTGCCCTCAGGAGCCTGGCCGAAGCTGTCGCGCTTCTCGTCCGCGATCGTCCAGCCCGCGAGGTCGACGGGGGCAGGGCCGGCGTTGTAGAGCTCGACCTGGTCGGGGAGACCGGTCGCGGCGTCGTCGTAGACGATCTCGTTGAGCACGAGACCGGATGCGGCGGTCGGCGCCGGGACCTCCTCGGCGGCGGCGACGGGGGCGACGGACATGGCGGCGGCGCTCAACGCGCACGCCGCCGCGACCGCCGCTGCAGGCTGCAGGCGGGGCATGAGGGCTCCTGGGGCTCGGCCGGGAAGGCGCAGACGGGTACGCCCCCAGATCACCGATCCCGCGTGTCCGGACGGCGGCCCACGGGTGCACGGCGGGTGAACGACAGGTGGCGATCACCCCACCAGCGAGACCCCGAAGGAGCCCGTCGGCATCCCAGGAAGCCCGCCGGACTCAGGCGATGCGGGTGCCCGGCGGCAGCCGACGCGCGGGGGTGCGCGTGCGGGCCCATCCTCCGGCGAACAGCGAACCGGCGATCACGACCTGCACCCCGAGGCCGACGAACCAGCTCGGCACCGAGGACTCGATGACCTCCTGCGGGGTGCGGTAGCCACCGTCGGGATCGCACTCGTCCCAGCGCTGCTCCAGCGGCGACTGCTGGGCGCTGCGCAGACCGTACTTGATCTGCCCGAACAGGTCCACCGGATACCCCTCCTTCGCGAACTCCGTCGGGGTCGCATCGGCGAGCACGACGAACGGGTTCGCGGCGAGCACCCACCACACCAGGTCGAAGCGCGGCACGTCGTAGGTGGTCGAGACCTGCCAGCGGTCGCAGTCGGGGTCGCCGTTCGCGTCGTACGGACGGCTGTAGCTGGTCGCCTCGCTGCGGATGGCCATGCCGCCCAGCGCGAACGCGATCAGCGTGCCGACGACGAGCGCCGCGACCACCAGGTAGGTCGTCGCCACGGAGAACAGCGGGCGTGCGATGAGGCCGCTCAGTCCGACGCCGATCGCGGCCACGACGACGATCTCCGCCGCGAGCACGAGCAGCGACACCAGCAGCACGAGCGGATTCGCTCCGCCGCCCAGCAGCGACAGCGCGAGGAACGGCAGCGCCACCAGGAGGAACGCGCCGCCGGTCGCCACCGCCGCCAGCAGCTTGCCCAGCATGATGTCGCCCGTCGATGCCGCCGTGACCTGGATCGCGCCGAGCGTCGCCGCGTCACGGTCCCCGTTGATCGCGTTGCCGCTGAGCGTCGGCGACACCAGCACGACCAGCAGCAGCACGATGTTCACCACGATCGAGTAGACGCCGGCCCCGATCGCGTCGCCCCACGAGTAGACCGCGAAGGACATGCCCGTGATGCCGAGCAGCACGACGGCGAAGACGGCGAGCAGCACGTACCAGCCGACGCTGCGCAGACGCTGCGTCAGCTCGAGGCGTGCGATGATCCCGATGTTCGCGAGGCTCATGCTCCCGCCTCCGTTCCGTTCGGTGCTGCGGGCGGTGTCGGCGCCGGCGGAGCTGTCGGAGCCGCAGGCGCAGGCGGGATCGGACCCGCCGCTGCGGGCGCAGGCGCAGGCGCCGCGGCCGGATGCTGCAGCTGGAGGAAGGTGTGCTCGAGATCGCTCTGCGCGGGGGCGAACTCGGCCACCGGGAGGCCTGCCTCGACGAGTCGACGCAGCGAGTGCGCGGCGGCGTCCTCCCCGGGGAAGCCCACGAGCACGGCGCCGCGGTCGACGGCGAGCGACTCGAGCGCGAGGCCGAGCTGCGCGGCGACCTGCCAGGTGTCGGTGCTCAGGCGCTCCGGCGTCGCGCCGGCCAGCCGGATGCGCCAGGCGCGCACGGCGGTCTGCGCGGGCGCCGCGTCCACCACGGCACCGGCCACGAGGAACACGGCGTCGTCGACGACCTCCTCCAGTTCGGACAGGATGTGGCTGGAGATCAGCACCGTGCGCCCCTCGGCGGCGAAGCGGCGGAGCAGCACCCGCAGCTGCACGCGTGCTTCGGGGTCGAGGCCGGAGGCCGGTTCGTCGAGCAGCAGCACCTGCGGGTCGTGCACGAGAGCGCGAGCAAGGCCGAGCTTCTGCTTCTGCCCGCGCGACAGCACCTTCGCCGGGGAGTCGGCCAGCGCGGCGAGGCCGACCAGGTGCAGCAGCCGCTCGGCGCGCTGCGCGGCGTCCAGCGGGGCGATGCCGTAGAGCCGTGCAGTGGTGACGAGGGTCTCGCGGGCGGTCAGCGACGGCCAGGCGCCGAGCGCATCCGGCATCCAGCCGAGCAGGCGCCTGGCGGCGAGCGGGTCCTCCAGGGGGTCGACGCCGCCGATGCGGATCGTGCCGGTGTCTGGCGCGAGGAGCGACGCGAGCATCAGCAGCAGCGTGGTCTTGCCTGCGCCGTTGGGCCCGACGAGTCCGGTGACCCTGCCGGGCTCCGCGCGGAGGGTGGCCGATCGCACGGCCTGCACCGCGCCGAAGGCTCTGCTGACGTCCTGCACCAATATTCCGGTCATGCGGTCAGTCTGGCATCGACGACCACGCCCGCCCGGGTCCTCGGGGCGGATCCCCAGGCGCGGTCGTGGGCGGATGACACAATCGTCGGATGCGCACGATCCTCAACATCATCTGGGTCATCCTCGCCGGCTGGGCCCTCTTCCTGGGCTACCTCCTCGCCGGCGTGCTGCTGTGCATCCCGATCGTCACGATCCCCTGGGCCATCGCGTCGTTCCGCATCGCGCGCTACGCGATCTGGCCGTTCGGCCGCGAGGTCGTCTCCAAGCCCACCGCCGGGGTCGGCTCGCTCCTCGGCAACGTGCTCTGGGTCATCCTCGCCGGCTGGTGGCTCGCGCTCGGCCACATCGTCTCGGGTCTCGCGCTGTGCGTCACCATCATCGGCATCCCGATGGGCATCGCCGACTTCAAGATGGTGCCCGTCTCGCTGATGCCGCTCGGCAAGGAGATCGTCTCGACGCGGCAGGGTGCGTTCGACCGCACACTTTGATGCGGCGGGCTCAGCCGCGGAAGAACGCGACCCCGAGGTCGGGGTGATCCACGAACACGCCGTCGACGCCCTGCCGCGCGATCACGCCCCACTCCGCCTCGTAGTCCCCGAAGGCGCCCTTGCCGCCGGGCCCGCGGAACTCGCTCGCGAGGAAGCCGTTCTCCGGGCGACAGGTCCACGTGAAGACGACCAGCCCGCGTGCGTGCGCATCCGCGACGATCGTGTTGCCGCGCGCCAGCAGCATCCGTTTGTCGACGCTGATCCCGTCGACCCTCCCCACCAGCGCGTCCAGTCCCGCCGGCTCGACCGTCTCGGGGTAGGTGAGCGCGCGCTTGCCCTCCGCGACGAGGAGGTCGTACGGCCGACCGGCCGCCTCGATCAGGTACACGTACGTCGCCGCGATGCCGCGCGCACGCAGCTGCCCGAGCACGGTCGACTCGAAGCTCTCGACGATCAGCGGCAGCTCGCCGTGCGCCCATCCCGCATCGCGCAGCTCACGGTCGATCAGCGGCGCCAGGTCGAGTCCGATGCCCGCGAAGTAGGTCGCGTGCTTCACCTCGAGCACCACGCCGATCTCCCTGCCGTGCGCGACCGACCCCTCCCGCACCAGGTCCAGCACGTCCCGCAGCCGCAGGATGGGCTGCGCGCCGTCGAAGCTCGCGCTCGACGGCCGCACCGCGGGCAGCCGCTCGCGACCGCGCAGCGTGGAGAGCTCGTCCCACGTGAAGTCCTCCGTGAACCAGCCCGTCAGCGCCTCGCCGTCGACCCGCTTGGTGGTCCTGCGATCGGCGAACTCGGGGTGATCGGCGACATCGGTCGTGCCCGAGATCTCGTTCTCGTGCCGCACCACCAGGACGCCGTCCCTCGTGGCCACGACGTCCGGCTCGACCGCGTCCACACCCATCGCGAGGGCGAGCTCGTACGACGATCTGCTGTGCTCCGGACGGTAGCCGGGCGCGCCCCGATGCCCGATCACGAGCGGTGTTTTCCTGGGCACGCTCACAGCGTAGAACACCCCGGGAGCGTCACCGCGCGGGTATCGTGGAGGAAAGCGACCTACTACCCCCCTTTGGAGTGAGGCCCACCAATGAGCAACTTCGCTTTCAACAATCCTGCGTTCCAGCAGCAGGACCCGCGCAACGTCGCGACCTACCCGGGTGCACCCCAGGCTGCTCAGGGCGCCCAGAGCGCGTCGTTCCAGCACGGCGCCGTTGACGCCGCCGCCAACGCACAGCTCGAGGGGATGTACGCCGCGCCGTCCGCCGGCGCCATCGAGACCGACCGCATGTCCGTCGAGGACACGGTGTGGAAGACCGCCGGCCTGTTCGGCATCCTGCTCGTCACCGCGGCCATCGGCTGGGTGCTCACGCTTGGCGGCCTGTCGGTCCCGGAGCGCGACCCGTACAACACCTTCCAGCCCAACCTCCTCCCCTGGATGGTCGGCGCCCTCGGCGGCTTCGTCCTGGCGATGGTCATCACCTTCACCTCGCGCAAGAAGATCCGCCCCGCGCTGATCTTCGCCTACGCCGCGTTCGAGGGCCTCTTCATCGGTGGCATCTCTTCTTACTTCGAGGTGCTGTGGCCCGGCATCGTCTTCCAGGCGACCCTGGCGACCCTGTCGGTCGTCGGCGTGACCCTGGCGCTCTTCGCGAGCGGCAAGATCCGCGCGTCGAAGAAGGCCACCAAGATCTTCATGATCGCGATGATCGGCTACCTGGTCTTCTCGCTGCTGAACCTCGTCCTGATGTGGACGGGCGTGCTGCCCGCCGACCAGGCCTTCGGCATGTACAGCGCCGAGATCATGGGCATCCCGCTCGGTCTGATCATCGGCGTCCTCGTCGTGATCATGGCCGCGTACTCCCTGGTCCTCGACTTCGACCAGATCCAGCAGGGCGTCCGCAACGGCGCTCCGCGCGTGTACGGCTGGCTCGGCGCCTTCGGCATCATGGTCACGGTCGTCTGGCTCTACGTCGAGATCCTGCGGATCATCGCGATCGTCCGCGGCAACGACTGACGCCCCGCCGTCGCACAGAGGCCCGTCTCCCCCGCGGAGGCGGGCCTCTTTGCCATATCCCGGGAGGTGCGCGCAAGGGGTTGGCATGCGCACCGGCGACGCGGCAGTGTGGATGTCACGAAGCCCCGGCACCCCGGGGCCCCGACACAAGGAGCTGACCATGAGTTTTCTCGGCTTTCTTCTCCTCGGCCTCATCGCCGGAGCCATCGCCAAACTGATCCTGCCCGGCAAGCAGGGCGGAGGATGGTTCATCACCCTGCTGCTCGGCGTCGTCGGCGCCCTGCTCGGAGGCTGGCTCGGCAGCCTGATCCTCAACCGTCCCCTCACGGAGTTCTGGGACCTCGGGACCTGGCTCCTCGCCATCGGCGGCTCGATCGTCGTGCTGCTGATCTACGGCCTGATCGTCAACCGTGGCCAGCGGGTCAACGACTGACGCACGACCCCACTCGACGCGCACACTGCGTCACCACGCCCGTCCCCAACGGCTGCGAGAGCACCCGTTGGGGGCGGGTCTTTCTGTTGTCGGCGGTCAGTCCCGCGCCCCGCGAGCCTTGCGCTGCAGCAGCGCCCGCTCGCGGTCGTTGCCCGCGATGCCCGCCGCGACCGCGAACTCGCTGCGCGCCTCCTCCTCCCGGCCGAGGCGCCGGAGCAGCTCCGCTCGCGTGGCAGGGAGCAGGTGGTATCCCCGCAGCGCACCGGAAGCGGCCAGCTCGTCGATGATCCGCAGGGCGGATGCCGGTCCGGTCGCCATCGCCACAGCCGCCGCCCTGTTCAGCTCCACGACCGGGGACGGAGCCAGGCGGCCGAGCGCCTCGTACAGCAGCACGATCCGGTCCCAGTCGGTGTCGTCCACGGACGCAGCCACGGCATGGCATTCGGCGATCGCGGCCTGCAGAGCGTAGACGCCCCTCCCCCGCCCGAGTCCGTCGACGCGTGCGAGCGCTGCCCTGCCGCGTGCGATCCGGCTGCGGTCCCATCGCCGCCGATCCTGGTCGGCCAGCAGCACCGGCTCCCCGTCGCCGTCGACCCGCGCAGGGAAACGGGCGGCCGTCAACTCCATGAGGGCGAGCAGGCCGTGCACCTCGGGTTCGCGCGGCATCAGTGCCACGAGCACCCTCCCGAGCCGGATGGCCTCGTCGCTCAGCTCGGGGCGCATCCACTCCGGGCCGCTGCTGGCCGCATGCGCCTCGTTGAAGATCAGGTACAGCACCCCGAGAACGGCGCCGAGGCGCTGGGCGTGCTCCTCGCGCGGCGGCACCTCGAACGGAGCCCCGGCGGCGGCGAGAGTCTTCTTGGCGCGGACGATCCGCTGCTGCACGGTCGCGGTCGGCACCAGGAACGCGCGCGCGATCTCCTCGCTCGACAGGCCGCCCACGACGCGCAGAGTGAGCGCGACCTGCGCCTCCTTCGATAGCACGGGGTGGCAGGCGATGAAGATCAGCCGCAGCACGTCGTCGTCCACCGCGTCCGGATCCCAGGGCAGCTCGCTCGACTCCGCCTGCTCGCGCTCCAGGTCGTGCGCGAGCAGTGCCAGGCGCTCGTCCAGGCGCTCGCGCCGCCGCCAGCCGTCGACCGCCTTGCGCTTGGCGACGGCGGTGAGCCACGCGGCCGCGTTGCGCGGCACGCCGTCCGCGGGCCACTGCCGCAGGGCGTCGACCAGCGCCTCCTGCGCCAGATCCTCGGCGAGCCCGAAATCACCCACCAGGCGAGTCAGCGTCGCCA
>NZ_JALXPE010000038.1 GCF_025143365.1 Microbacterium sp. p3-SID336
CCTGGGGTGTCACCGCAGGCGGATCGCCGAGTGGAAGTACAACGCGGCGAGCACCAGCAGCACCGCACCACCGGCGAGGACGAGCGGAGGGTTCGGCGAGGCCTGCGCGCCGAGTGCTGCAGCAGCACTCTGGACGACGAGGAAGATGCCGAGGAGGACGCTGTTGCGGCGATAGGTCGTCAGCCGCCACCACGGGCGGGGGTCATCGATCTCCCCGCGCCCCCGGAACGTCCGGGCCGACACCATCATGGCGAGCGCGAGGCCCACGACACCCCACGCATACGCCACGTCGAAGGCGATGAGTCCGAGCGGGATCACCGTCAACGTGAGCCCGATCAGCACGAGGAGCACATACCCCGCTTGCGACGACGCGTCCCTGATACGCATCAGAAGTTCCTTCTACTTGACCGCGCTGAACTTCGTACTGCTGCAGTAGTTGAATCCGCAATTGTAGTACGTCACTCGAATCCGCAGGTGCTGCCAGTACGCTTTCTCAATCTCCGGAGCCGGAGCTAGACCAGCGCATGTGATGCTTGCCGGGTACGGAATCGGAAAGAGCCCACAGACGCCGCCGAGGTTCTTCAGCCCCTTATACATACTGACAACCTGCGCCCGACTCAAGTAGGTCACCGACGTCGTGTAAGCAGGATCAGCGACAACTGGGTACACATATTCAGCACCATGATCTACGACTTGAATGAGGCTCAAAACGACTTGGCGCAGAGTCGCTCTCGATCACCGTTGCGACCTGCACCGATCCATCCTCGCGCAGGAGAACAACGCTGCTTGTCTCGTTCGTGTTGTCGAAGGTCACGGTGCCAGCCTGCGTCGACAATCCTTGACCCGCAGCATCCGAGAATGGCAACGCAATTTCGACCATGTCGTCGCCAGTCCCCACGGCGACGGCGCGCGAGGGGTCAGAGGACACTTCGACGGCATGCTCATTAACAGTGAGTTCAGTGGTGCGGCCCACCAGCAACGGATCATCGACGACAGCACTGACCGCTAGTGGATCGGCGGAGGCAACAGCCTCAACCGCCGCGGGGTCGGGTTGTGATGACGACGGCGCGGCTCCGACCCCGGCTCCGGCTCCGAGGAGAAGGCCCACCCCGGCGACAGCGAGCGGTCGTAATGGCCTGTTGAATCCAATCAGCCAGTTGCGCACTTCGAACCCCATTCATCGTTGAATTGGTATTGTGTAACATGTTAAGAGGTAGCATGCTTGAAGTGGGGCGTCAACCTAAGGCAGGGCGGGCGTAGCCTGGGTGCATGACCGATGTGTGGACCGGGATCGCCGAGGAGTTCCTGCACCTCTACCCGCGCGGGGCGCGGCTGCTCGCGGTGGCGGGCGCCGACGCGGAGCGCTCCCGGGTGGCCGCCGATGGGCTCGCGGCAGCCCTGACCGCGGCCGGACCCACGGTGGTGCGCGCGCACGTCGCGGACGTGGATGAGACTGCACTGCGGGCCCTGATCGTGGCGCCGTTCCGCGCAGAGGGGGAGCCCGATCGCGTGCTGCTGGTGTCCGGTCCCGGCGCGCTCGTGTCGCCGACCGCCCGCGGCATGTGGAACTACGTGCTGTGGCAGCTCGCCGGGGAGGAGCCGCCGCACACCGCCGCGAACGCCCTCGTCGACGTGACGGATCCCGCGCATCCCACCCGCCGCTTCGCGGACTACTGCGCGGTGCCGTCGTCCTTCGAGACCTGAGCGGCGCCGCGCACGAGTGAAGGCCCGGCTCCCGTGGGGGTGCCGGGCCTTCTGCCGCGCCGGGATCAGGCCTCGCCGGGTTCCGCGTCGAGGCGGGCGCGCACGTCGGCGTCGAGCACCAGGTCGGCGGCCCCGAGCGCCTCGTCGAGCTGCGCCACGCTGGACACCCCGACCACGGGGATGACCGGCACCTCGGCGCCGAGCAGCCAGGCCAGCGCGACCTGGTTCGGGGTGGCGCCGATCTCGCGGGCGACCTCGTGCAGCAGCGTGCGCCGCGCGTGACTGGTGGGGTGGTCGACCCCGCCCCACAGCGGCTTGTCGAGCCGGGCGATCCCTCCCTGGTGCAGCGGCGAGTACACGGTGATCGCGAGGGGCGGGCGCTCGTCGGTGCCGGTGGAGGCCGCGTAGTCGAGCAGCCCGGGCGTGACGAAGTTGTTCCGGCCCAGCCGGGGAGCGGGATAGAGGTAGCTGTACTGCTGCTGCACCACGCCGTAGGGTGCGACGCCCTGACGGCGGGCCTCCTCGCGCGCCTCGACCACGCGCCAGGTCGGCACGTTCGAGATGCCGGCGATGCCGATCAGTCCCGCGCGCTGCAGCTCGCCGAACGCGCCGACCGTCTCGGCGAGCGGGACCTCGGTGTCATCGACGTGCCCGTAGAGGACGTCGATGTGCTCGATGCCGAGCTGCCGCGCGCTCTCCGGGCCCTGGCGACGGATGACCTCGGCCGACAGCCCCTCGAAGTTCGTGGGCGGCGTGTTGGAGAGCGGCAGCGCCGGGTCCTTCTGCGCGGCGCCGAGCTTGGTGGCGATGCGCAGGTCGTCGCGGTTGCCGCGCTCGGCCATCCATCGGCCGAGCAGCTGTTCGCTGTCGCGCCCTGTCCCGCCCGCCCACAGGCTGTAGTTGTTCGCGGTGTCGATGAACGTGCCGCCGGCCTCGACGAACCGGTCGAGGATCGCGCGGGAGGTGGCCTCGTCGGTGCGCGTGCCGAAGTTCATGGCGCCGAGGCAGAGGGTGGAGACCTGGAACGAGGTGCGGCCGTCGGAGAGTGTGCGGTACTGCATGGGGTTTCCTTTCTCGGGGGCGGCTCCACGCTAGGGAGATATCGGTTCGGCGATACACTCCAATCACGATGCAGAAGACCAGGCCAATCCTCGGATGGGAGACCCTCATCGACCTCGGCCCGTCGTCAGGTCAGGGGCCGCTGCGCGACCGCCTGGAGGCGGCGCTGCGAGGGGCCATCGAGGACGGGCGGCTGGCAGCGAGCTCCGCGCTGCCGCCCAGCCGGACGCTCGCCGAGACGCTCGGGGTGTCCCGGTGGGTCGTGACCGAGGCGTACGGTCAGCTGGTCGCCGAAGGGGTGCTCGATGCCCGCACCGGCTCGGCGACCCGCGTCGCCGAGAACTCCACGGCGGGGCTCCGGGCGGCGGCGACGGTCGGCCGGGAGGTGGAGGCGCCCGGCACCGCGCCAGAGCCCCGCACCCGGTACGACCTGCGCCCCGGCATCCCCGACCTGCGCGCGGTCCCGCGTGCGCGGTGGGCGTCCGCGCTGCGGGCGGCGCTGTCGGAGCTGCCCGACCGCGACCTCGCCACCGCACCCGCGGCCGGGCATCCGTCCGCGCGGGAGGCTGTCGCCGCCTACCTCGCCCGCTCGCGGCATGCAGCCGCCGACCCCGCTCACGTCACGATCACGCACGGCGCGACCGACGCGATGGACCTCCTCACCCGGGAGCTGCACCGCCGTGGCCATCGCGCTCTCCTCGTGGAGGATCCGAGCTGGTCGCGCCTGCGGGTGCAAGCGGAGGAGAACGGCCTGCGCACGATCCCGGTCCCTGTCGACGCGGACGGGATCGACACGAACCGCGTGGTCGAGCTCGCGGCGCAGACCGGCGCCCGCGCGGCCCTCGTCACTCCGGCGCATCAGTTCCCGCTCGGGGCCGCCCTCTCGCCCGCCCGCCGCGAGCAGCTGGTGAGCTGGGCCCGCGCGGTCGACGGACTGCTGATCGAGGACGACTACGACGCCGAGTTCCGCTACGACCGGCGCCCCGTCCCGGCGCTGCAGCGCCTCGCGCCCGACCGGGTCGCGCTCATCGGGTCCCTGTCGAAGTCGGTCTCCCCCGCGCTCGGCGTCGGCTGGATGCTCCGGCCTCCGCAGCTCGCGCTCGCCCCTGCGGCAGGGCCTCCGTCGCTCGTGGACCAGGCGGCCCTCGCGCATTTCCTCACGCGCGGCGACTTCGAGCGGCATCTGCGTGCCGGACGCACGCGGTTCCGCCGCCGGCGCCAGCGGCTGCTGGATGCGCTCGCCCGCGAGCTGCCCGGTCTGCAGCTGTCCGGCATCGCGGCGGGAATGCACCTCGTGCTGCATCTGCCCGCCGGGTGCACGGCCGCTGCGGTCGTGTCGGCAGCCGCCGATCTCGGCACCGCGCTCACACCGTTGCAGCGGTACGCGGTCGCCGCGGAGCCGTCCGAGGCGCTCGTCCTCGGCTACGGGAACCTCGACGACGCCCTGGTGGAGGAGGCGGCGGCGCGGCTCGCCCTCGTCCTGCGCGCGGCGCGGGTCTGAACCGCGTCAGTGGAACGGCGCCGCCACGGAGTTGCGGTGGTAGTCGAACACGATGCTCGTTCTGGTGGAGGCGACGCTGCTCTGCGCCGACAGATGCTCCAGCACGAACTCGCGCATCTCGGACGAGTCGGCCACGGCGATATGCAGCAGGAAGTCGTCGTCCCCGCCGAGGAAGAACACCTGGATCACCTGCGGGAGGGCGCGCACGCGATCGGCGAACTCGACGATGCTCTCCCGGCGGGCGCTCGGGCGCAGGCTCACGCCGATGATCGCCTGCAGCCCGGCACCCAGCATCCGCTCGTCCACGCTCGCGTGGAAGCCGGTGATGACGCCGCGGTCGATCAGGGCGCGGAGGCGGGCGTGCGCGGTCGAGGGGGCGACGCCGAGGCGCCCGGCCAGCTCGGCGTTCGTCATCCGCCCGTCCGCGGTCAGCAGCTGCACGATGCGGGCATCGGTCGGGTCCAGCGCGGGGGCCCGAAGGCTGTTCGGCGTCGAGCCGGATGCAGTGGTCTCCATACGAAGCATTATTCAGGATTCGTACATCAGCCGAATTCCTTTCACTGATTCTGTCGCTTCGTCGACGTTTCTGCGATTCTGGTCTGCGCCCCTCGCACCCCGAGACCAGGAGGATCGATGAAGATCGGCGTCCCGACAGAGATCAAGAACAACGAGAACCGCGTCGCGCTCACTCCCGCGGGCGCCGACCGGCTCGTCCACGAAGGTCACCGCGTGCTCGTCCAGTCCGGCGCCGGGGTCGGCTCCAGCATCACGGACGACGCGTACCGCGCCGCCGGTGCCGAGATCGTCGACACCGCCGAAGAAGCCTGGGGCGAGGCCGACCTGCTCATCAAGGTCAAGGAGCCGGTGGCCGCGGAGTACGGCTTCCTGCGCTCCGACCTCACCCTCTTCACCTACCTGCACCTCGCCGCCGACCGCCCGCTGACCGAGGCTCTGGTGTCCGCCGGCACCACCGCGGTCGCCTACGAGACGGTGCAGCTGCCCGACCGCACCCTCCCCCTGCTCGTGCCCATGAGCGAGATCGCCGGACGCCTCTCGGTCACGATGGGCTCGTACTCGCTGCTGCGTTCGCAGGGCGGCAGGGGCACGCTGCTCGGCGGCATCGCCGGCACCCCCCGCGCGAAGACCGTCGTGATCGGCGGCGGCGTCGCCGGCGAGCATGCCGCGGCGAACGCCCTCGGACTGGGGTCGAAGGTCACCGTCGTCGACATCTCGCTCCCGCGCCTGCGCGAACTCGAGCACCGCTACGGCGGCGCGCTGGAGACCCGCGCGTCCAGCCGCTACGACATCGCGGAGGAGCTCGCCACGGCCGACCTCGTGATCGGCTCCGTCCTGATCCCCGGCGCCGCGGCGCCCAAGCTCGTGACCGACGACATGGTCGCGGGCATGAAGAAGGGCTCGGTGCTCGTCGACATCGCGATCGACCAGGGCGGCTGCTTCGAGGGGTCGCGGCCGACCACGCACGACGACCCCACGTTCGCGGTGCACGACTCCATCTACTACTGCGTCGCCAACATGCCGGGCGCCGTGCCGGAGACCGCGACCAGGGCGCTCACGAACGCCACGCTGCCGTACGTGTCGGCGATCGCGGGCAAGGGCTGGGAGCGGGCGGCCACCGAGGACCCCGCGCTCGCGAAGGGTCTGAACGTGCAGGGCGGGCGGATCACGCTCGACGCCGTCGCCCGCGCGCACGGTCTCGCCGAGTGACCTTCCCGACCCGAAAGAACCGGGGATCTTGGCTGGTGCCGACATGTCGGCGCCCGCAGTGACCCGAGTACGCTCGTAACCGTGACCGAACGCGCTCCTCTCTCCCGCAAGCTGTCCGCCATCGCCGAGTCCGCGACCCTCAAGGTCGATGCCAAGGCGAAGGCCCTCAAGGCCGAGGGCAAGCCCGTCATCTCCTACGCCGCGGGCGAGCCCGACTTCGCGACGCCGCAGTTCATCGTGGATGCCGCGGCCGAGGCGCTCGCGGATCCGGCGAGCTACCGCTACACGCCCGCACCCGGACTCCCGGCGCTGCGCGAGGCCATCGCCGCCAAGACGCTCCGCGACTCCGGACTGGAGGTGTCCCCCGCGCAGATCATCGTGACGAACGGCGGCAAGCAGTCCGTCTACCAGGCGTTCCAGACGGTGGTGAACCCGGGCGACGAGGTGCTCCTGCCCGCGCCCTACTGGACCACCTACCCCGAGGCCATCCGCCTCGCCGACGGCACGCCCGTCGAGGTGTTCGCCGGCGCCGACCAGGACTACAAGGTGACCGTCGAGCAGCTGGAGGCCGCGCGCACCGACCGCACCACCGTGCTCGTGTTCGTCTCGCCCTCCAACCCCACCGGTTCGGTGTACACCGCCGAGGAGACGAAGGCCATCGGCGAGTGGGCGCTCGAACACGGCATCTGGATCATCAGCGACGAGATCTACCAGAACCTCACCTACGAGGGCGTGAAGTCCACCTCCATCGTCGAGGCCGTGCCCGAGGTCGCGAACCAGACCATCCTCGTGAACGGCGTCGCGAAGACCTACGCCATGACCGGCTGGCGTGTGGGCTGGATGGTGGGCCCCGCCGACGCCATCAAGATCGCCGGCAACCTGCAGTCCCACCTCACGAGCAACGTGAACAACGTCGCGCAGAAGGCGGCCATCGCGGCGCTGAACGGTCCGCAGACCGAGGCCGAGCAGATGCGCGAGGCCTTCGACCGCCGGCGTCGCCTGATCGTATCGGAGCTGTCGAAGATCGACGGCCTCGTGGTGCCGAACCCGCTCGGCGCGTTCTACGTCTACCCCGATGTGCAGGGCCTCCTCGGCCGCACGTGGGGCGGCGTCACGCCGACCACCTCGCTGGAGCTCGCCGACCTCATCCTCGACCAGGCCGAGGTCGCCGTCGTCCCGGGCGAGGCGTTCGGCCCCTCCGGGTACCTGCGGCTCTCCTATGCCCTGGGCGACGAGCAGCTGCTCGAGGGCGTGCAGCGCCTCCAGCGTCTGTTCGCCTGACGCCGAGACACCGTTTTTCCGCCGAGACCCCCTCGTACGGGCGCAGGAACGAGGGGGTCTCGGCGTGAAACCGGCGGCTCAGGGCCGGGCGGGAAGCGCCACCGCGCTCAGAGCTCGACGCCCAGCAGCACGGGCTCCGGCTGCAGGACGAGCCCGAACTCGGCGTGCACGCGACTCTGGATGAAGCGGGCGAGCTCGGCAACCTCGGCCGCCGTGGCCCCGCCGCGGTTGGTCAGCGCCAGCGCGTGCTTGGTGGACACGGACGCGCGCGAACGCGGCA
Source organism: Microbacterium sp. p3-SID336 (assembly GCF_025143365.1). Taxonomy (GTDB): domain Bacteria; phylum Actinomycetota; class Actinomycetes; order Actinomycetales; family Microbacteriaceae; genus Microbacterium. The sequence continues at coordinate 7,551 of NZ_JALXPE010000038.1, forward strand.
GCTTGAACCCCTTGCGGATGCCGGCCTGCTCGATCAGCCACGCCGCGCTCACCTTCACGTCCGGCGCTTCGGCCTTGGCGGCGGGCACATGCCCCTCGTAGGAGGACAGCGGGATGACCGTGACGGTGTCGAGGTCGGGCGCGACCGGCCAGCGCGGACACTCGGCGGGCAGCGAGCGCGCCTGCGCAGCCGACACGATCGCGTTCTGGAAGAAGGACCCCACGCCGTGCGTGTCCGGGTCGTGCTCGTCGAGCAGCATGCCCTTCGATGCCCTGGTCGCCAGGATGCGCTCGCGTACCCACGTCAGCGGGACGGGAGCGTCGTCGGTGAGACCGAGTGCCCTGCGCAGCTGCTCGCCGCGCACGACCCGCTCGGTCGCGATCAGCAGGTCGACGGTCACCGAGAGGATCACCGCTCGTCGGGCCGGCTCGCTGCCGTGGTGGTGCTTGAGCACGGAGGTGCGGAAACCTAGCCCGAGGTCGGCAGCAGGCACGGTGGAGATGGCGCCGGTCGACTCGTCGATCAGGTCGACCTCGACCAGCGTCTCCTGGATCTCCTGCCCGTAGGCGCCGATGTTCTGCACGGGCGACGCCCCCACGGTGCCGGGGATGCCGCTCATGGCCTCGAGCCCCGCGTAGCCGTGCTCCACGGCGTACGCCACCAGCTCGTCCCACCCATGACCGGCCTGTACGCGGAGGCGGATGCGACCGGGATGCGGGGACGGCAGCTCCTCGATGCCGCTGGTGCGCACGCGGATGACCGTGCCCTCGAAGGGCTCGTCGCCCACGAACAGGTTCGAGCCGCCGCCGAGCACGAGCCACGCGTCTCCGCGTTCCCACGTCTCGCGCAGCGCCTCCACGAGACCCTCGGTCGTGGTCGCCTCGAGCATGCGCTCCGGCGCCGCGCCCGTGCGCAGCGTGGTGAGCTCGGCCAGCCGCAGCGGCTCCACCTCCCTCATCGGACGGCGATGCGCAGCTGCGCCTTGACCAGCACGGTCGCGTCGTCGAACGTGACCTTCAGGTCGATGCGCGCCGTGTCCTCGTCGACCACGCCCACCGTGGCGACCACGTGGATGTCGGCGCCGTCGACCGGGTCGACGACCACCGGCTTGGTGAAGCGCACGCCGTAGTCGAGGATGCGGGTGGCGGGATCGAGGGCCGCCACCACGACCGACGACGCGACGCCCATCGTGAGCATGCCGTGGGCGAGCACGCCCGGCAGCCCGACCGACGCGGCCACATCGTCACGGTAGTGGATCGGGTTGAAGTCCCCCGAGGCGCCGGCGTAGCGCACCAGCGACTCCCTGGTCAGGTGCACGGTGCGCTCGGCGATCACGTCTCCGACGGTGAACCCCATCAGACGGCCTCCTCGTCCTCGGCGCCGACCAGCAGCACACTGATCGCGGTGACGACGTGCGCGCCCTCGGCGTCCGCGATGTCCGACTCGCTCGTGATCATGGCGTTGCCGCCCATCATGCGGATGCCGGTGACGCGCAGTCGCGCCGACAGCTCGTCCCCCGCGACGATCGGCCGCGTGTAGGTGAAGCGCTGCTCGGCATGGATCGTGCGCGACAGCTCGATCCCCGAATCGGGCTCGCCCAGCAGCTGCTGGAGAGCCTGGTCCTGGATGACCATCGCGAAGGTCGGCGGTGCGACCACATCCGCATACCCGGCGGCGCGGGCCGCCTCGACGTCGAGGTGCTGCGGGGCGTCGGCGAAGACGGCGCGCGCGAACTCGCGCACCTTCTCCCGGCCGACCAGGTAGGGGGCGGTCGGCGGGAACTCCCGGCCGATCAGATCTTGGTTCACTGCCACCCCTCGATCCTACCGAGGCCCGTGGACACCGGCCCCGCCGGGCACCGGAGCAAAGGCTCAGGCAGCCCTGGCGGACATGGCGGAGCCGAGCAGCACGAGCCGCATGGTGCGCTCCGCGGCATCGCGCAGCAGCTCCTCCCCCTGCTCCACCGCCTCCTCCAGCGGCATGGGCACGGTGAGGATCGAGGCGATCGCGTCGATGCCGATGTCGTGCACCGCCGGGGCTCCGCGGCCCAGCGAGCCCGCGAGCCCCAGCACCGGGACGCCGGCGAGCCGTGCGCGCCGCGCGATCTCCGCCGGCACCTTGCCCCGCGGGGTCTGGAAGTCGATCGCTCCCTCCGCCGTGATCACGAGGTCGGCGGCGGCGATCAGCCCGTCGAGGTCGTGCGGGAGCAGCCCGCCGTCCAGCAGCACGTCGAATCGCGACGCCAGCCGCGCCCCGAACGCCGCGGCCAGCCCGGCGCCCAGCCCGCCCGACGCCCCGGTCCCGCCGCCCGCGCGCACGTCGAGCTCCGGCCCGAACGGAGCCTGCTCGTGCAGCAGCGCTGCCCAGACCTCGAGTCCCGCCGACAGCCGCTCGACCTGGTCGGGCGTCGCCCCCTTCTGCGGGCCGAACACCCGTGCCACCCCGCGAGGACCGCACAGCACGTTGTGGATGTTGCACGCCAGCACGAGGTCCACCTCGGCGAGCCGCGGATGCGCGGCCGTGAAGTCGAGCTCCACGGCGTCGGCGAGATGCCCGCCGCCCGGCCGCACGTCGCGCCCGTGCCGGTCGAGGATGCGCACCCCGAGGGCGGCCAGAGCACCCGCTCCCCCGTCGCTCGTCCCGGAGTCGCCGCAGCCCACCACGATGCGCTCGGCACCGTCGTCGAGTGCGGCGGCCAGCAGCTCGCCCACGCCGCGGGTTGTGGTCGCCGAGGGATCGCGCCGGTCCCGCGGGACCTGACGGAGCCCGGCCGCGGCGGCCATCTCGACCACGGCGGTTCCCGACGCGGCTCCCCCGAGTCGCGCCCAGTGCGCGGCGACCGGCTGCCCCACGGGCCCTGTCACTGTCGCGGGCACCAGCTGCCCGCCCGTGGATGCGGCGAGCGCGGCCGCCGTCCCCTCCCCGCCGTCGGGCACGGGGAACTCGTCGACGCGCACGCCCGGGATGACCCGGCGCACGCCGGCGGCGATCGCACGGGCCACGGCGGCGGCGTCGAGGCTCTCCTTGAAGCCGCTCGGGGCGACGAGGATGCGCTGCGGAGCGTGGATGGACATGGGGTACCTCCTTCTGCGCCCTGAGGCGCTGCGGCCCTGGTTCGGGCGCGACGAACAGCGGTGCACCGGCGGCGCACGCGAAAGGGGACTGCGGACGGGTCAGCGCAGCAGCGGCAGACCCTGCAGCGGCCAGATCCACAGCGCGAACACGGCGACCAGCACGAACATCGCCGGGGCGAGCACGACCGAGAGCCGGCGCAGGTCGCCGCGGTCGAAGCCGCCCTGCACCACCTGGGGGTCGGCGAACATCGCCACGGGTTTCGCGGAGCTGGGCAGGGTGTGGCAGAACCCGGCCGCCGCGGTGGACGCCAGCGCCGCGGCCATCGGCTCCACGCCCAGACCGGGGGCCAGCGCGATCACCGCGGGCACGATCGCCGCCGACCGTGCGGACCGGGACGGGATCAGCAGATGCGCCGCCGTCGACACGGCGACCACGACCAGCAGGAACCCCACGGCGCCCGCCGCGCCCAGGCCGCGAAGGGGCTCCAGGGCGCTCGTGCTGAGCCACTCCGCCGCACCGGAGCCGGTGAGCGCCGCGGCGAGGGCGAGGGTCGCGGCGAGGAACAGCAGCAGCGACCACGGCACGCGGGCCACGGCGGTCGGCAGCGTCGTGCAGCCGATGCCCGGGGTCACCGCGGCCACCGCGCCGAGCAGGGCGACCAGGGCCGGCGGCAGCCCGTGCAGCGGCTCGGTGCTCCACAGCAGCACGGCGGCGCCGAGCAGCAGGGTGGCCCGCCGCTCCAGCCCTGTGAGCGGGCCGGTGACCCGCAACCCGGACGCGCGCTCGATGTCCGCCGGGGTGACGCGGACTCCCCGCGCCCTGTCCGCGCGGGCGAGGAAGCGCCAGAGGATGAGCTCGCACGCGAGGTGCGAGGACACCACGGCCAGCGGCAGCCCGAGCCACAGCCAGGTCAGGAACGTGAAGCCCTGCTCGCCGGAGGCCCGCAGCAGCTGATCCGTGATCAGGTGTGCGCCGGCGCCCAGCAGCGACCCGACCGCCGACAGCAGCACCACGGTCGGCATCAGCAGCGCGAGAGCCCTGACCACCCGCGGACGGCCGTCGAGCGCGGTGGACAGCGCCGCATGCACGGGGACCGCGAGCGCGGCCCGGCCCGAGGTGGCGGGCACCGCGAACGCCGAGAGGGTCAGCGCGACCGTCGTCAGGTGGAACAGGCTGCGGGGCCCGCGCGCGAAGCGCACGAGGTGTGCGGCGGCGCGCAGGGCGAGCCCGGAGGAGGAGATCGCGGTGGCCATCACGAATGCTCCGATGAGCAGCCAGATGGTCTCGTCGCCGAGGGACGCGAAGAAGTCTTCCACGGGGAGCACGCCGACCGCGATCAGGGCGAGGGCGGCGAGGAACGCCACGAGGGTGTCGTCGAGGTCGGTGGCGCTCCATGCCCAGACGGCCAGCACGAACACGCTCACCGTGAGCGCGACCGGCAGCGTGATCCCATCCGCGCTTTTCGGGGCCCCGGTGCCGCCGAGCGCGCCGGCCACGACCAGCGCGACGCACCCCGTGAGCACGACGGCGAGCGCGAACACTCGCAGCGGGAGCCGGCGGCGCGGTCCTCCCCTCCTCCGCACGGAGGGCAGCGGGGAGGTCGTCCGGGCGTGCGGCGGGAGCGTCGCGAAGCGCGTGCGCCCCTCGGCCGAGGCGGGAGCGGCAGAGGCGGGAGCGGCAGCGGGAGCCGTGTCGGCGAGGCCGGCGGCCGGTGCCGCGGCGACGAGGCCCGAGTCAGGCGCCGTCGGCACGGGGGTCGAGGTCGGGGTGCTCATCGGAACCGGTACCCCGCTCCGCGCACGGTCTCGATGCGTTCGGCGCCGATCTTGCCCCGCAGCGCCCGCACGTACACGTCCACCACATTGGAGGCGGGGTCGAAGTCCATGCCCCACACATGGCCGATCAGCTGATCCCGCGAGAGCACCTGCCCCGCGTTCTGCAGGAAAACCTCCAGCAGCGCGAACTCGCGCGAGGTGAGCTCGCGCACCTCGCCGGCCACCGTCACGGTCCTGGCGCGCACGTCCACGCTCACGTCCCCGTGCGTGAGCGAGGCGCCGCCGCTGCGCCCCTCGCCGTCCCCGATCCGCAGCCGCACGCGCGCGAGGAGCTCCGCGAACTGGAACGGCTTGGTCATGTAGTCGTTCGCGCCGCCCTCCAGGCCGCGCACCGTGTCGATCACCGAGTCGCGCGCAGTGAGGATGATGACGGGCGTCGTGACCCCTTCGCCGCGCAGGTGGGCGAGCAGCTCGAAGCCGTCCATGCCGCCGAGGCCGATGTCGAGCACCACCAGGTCGAAGAACCCGCTGCGTGCCATCAGCAGCGCGGTGTGCCCATCGGTGGCGTCGGCCGTGTCGTACCCGGCTGCGCGCAGACCGCGGCGCACGAACGAGGTGATGTGCGGATCGTCCTCCGCGATGAGGATGCGGCGCATGTCAGAGCGTCCCTTCGTCCGGGGTGTGCGTGGCGACGGGGTCGGGCGCCGGGAGGTCGATGCCGAATGCGGCGCCCTCCCCCAGCACGCTGTCGACCCAGGCGGAGCCGCCGTGGGCGTCGGTGATGGCGCGCACGATCGCGAGCCCGAGTCCGGAGCCGCGGCGGCCTCCCGCGCTGTCGCCCCGGGTGAAGCGGTCGAAGATGCGCTCGGCGTCGGCCGGGGCCACGCCGGGCCCGGTGTCCTGCACCCACAGTCGGAGGCGACGGGACTCCCCTTCGCCCTCGAACCGGGAGCCGATGCGGATCGTGTCGCCGTCGCGGGTGACCTGCACCGCGTTGGCCGCCAGCTGCAGCACGGCCTGGGTCACCCGCTGCGGGTCGAGCGGCACGACGCCTTCGGCGACCTCCATGAGCTGCCAGCGGCGGTCGCCCAGCATCTGCGCCTTCGCCTCGATGTCGAGCGTGAGAGTGGCGACGTCGCAGGCGGCCGAGCGCACGAAGTCGGGCTGCTCGGCGCGGGCGAGCACGAGCAGGTCGGTGACGATGCGGCTCATCCTGTCGAGCTCCTCGCTCACCAGGCGCAGGGTCGCCGCACGCTCCTCGGGGTCTTCGCTGAGCAGCTCCAGCTGGCCGCGGACGATCGTGATGGGCGTGCGCAGCTCGTGCCCCGCATCGTCCACGAATCGCTGCTGTGTGGCGTGCACAGCCTCCAGCCGGTCGAGCATCTGGTTGAACGTGGCTGCCACCGCCGCGATGTCGTCGCTGCCCTCGACCGGCACACGCGCTGTCAGGTCGTGTTCGCCGATGTCGCGTGCGACCCGGTACACCTCGCGCACGGGGGCGAGGATCTGCCCGGCCACGAGCCAGGCCACGCCCGAGCTGAGCAGCACGCCGATCAGGGCGACCCAGGCGATCGCGCCGAAGCTGGCGTCCACCTGCGCCCTGGGCTCCTGTGTGAACTGGACGATCAGCACGGAGCCGTCCTGGCCGCCGCCCGTGAAGTCCATGCGACCCCACCGCAGCGGTCCGGTCGTCGGGGTGTCCAGGGATCCCGAGATCGCGGTGTCGTTCAGCAGGCGGTTCACGAGGGAAGCGTGGGTGTCGAGTGTGCGAGATCCCGTGTCCTCGGCCACGGCGATCGGCTCGCCCTCGAGCGCCGCCACCACGACCTCGTTCTCGTGCACGGACTGCCGGGCGACGTACTCGGTCAGAAGCTCCTCGGCCGTGGTGAGTCCGCCCGCCGCGGCATCCTCCGCGAAGCGCGCGAACTCCGCCGCCTCCTGCTCGATCTCGACGTTCGCGGTCTGCTCGACCCCGGCGAGGAAGATGCTGCGCCCGATCAGGCCGACGGCGAGCACCGTGATCATGGTGCTGAGGATGATCCAGAGCGTGATCCGCCAGCGCGCGGGCAGCGTCCGGCGCCGGAGCGTGCGCAGCGGAGCGGGGGCGGGCTCCGCCGCGGCTGGGGGTGTCGAGACCGGGAGTGGCACGGTGGTCGCGGCGTCAGTCATCGTCGACGCCGTCGTCGTCATCGTCGTCGGCGGGCGGCGCCGGGGCGGGAGGCGCCGGAGCGGGAGGCGGGGCGGGAGCGGCCGGCGGAGGCGGAGGGACCGGAGCCGGCACGACGGGCGTGACCGGAGACACCGGGGCCGGGGCCGGGGTGGCCGAGGGCTCGGCCAGACGCACGGTCAGCGGCTCCTCCGGCAGGTGCGGCGACGGCGGCATCTGCGCGAGGGCCACGCTCCCCAGCGCGAACGCGACCGGGACCGCGATCAGTGCGCCGGGGATCAGGATGCGTCGTGCGGTGGTCATGGCTCCATCGTGCCGGGCGCGGATGATGAGGAGATGAGGTCAGGATGAAGAAGTCCTCATCCTGGCGACCGGCACTCCCGCAGCTCAGCGCTTGCGGCCGCGGATCGCCTTGATCGCCATCTGCACCGCGATCACCACGAGGTAGGCGGCGAACAGGATGTTGCCGACGGTCGGGTTCACGATCGTCGCGAGCCAGGCGCCGAGGGCCGTGGTGGTGCACGCCGAGACGCCGATCAGCACCGCGGCGCGCAGGTCGACGTTGCTGTTGCGGAGGTTGCCGATGGTGCCCGACACCGCGGTCGGGATCATCATCAGCAGGGACGTGCCCTTGGCGACCAGGTCGCTCGTGCCGAACGCGAGCATCAGCACCGGCACGACGATCACGCCCCCACCCACGCCGATGAGTCCGGCGAGGATCCCGGTCCCGACACCGACGCCGACGAGCGCGATGCCGGTGAGCCAGGTGAGCTCGAACGCGGCATCGCGCGACGGGATCACCAGGAACAGGCTGACGATCACCACCACGAGGAAGGCGACGAAGCCCCAGCGCAGCGCCGTCTGCGAGATGCGCGGCAGCAGCCTCGTGCCGATCTGCGCCCCCACCACGGCGCCCGCGGCGAGGATCAGCGCGGGGATCCACGCGACCGAGCCCGAAGCCGCGTAGGAGATCACGCCGACGCTCGCGGTCGGCACGATCGCCGCCAGCGAGGTCCCGGCCGCGAGACGCTGGTCGAACTGCAGCAGCAGCACCAGGAGCGGCACGATCACGGTGCCGCCGCCCACGCCGAAGAGGCCGGAGAGGAGACCGGCGAGGAGGCCGATGCCGATGAACGCCGCGTACGCGCGCGGCCCACGTCTCAGGACCTGCGCATCGCTCACCGGATCAGCCTACTCCCGGCCTCTTCCCGCCCCGAACCCGTGCGGGCTCTCACACCTCCGAGTCGGCCTTCACGGGCACCGCGATCGACGCGGTGAGAGCCTGCTCGTACCGGCGCTGCCGCCGCCGCAGCCACAGCCCGCCCGCGATCAGCAGGGCCAGCACGACGTAGGCGACGGCCGCGAACGGCTGTGCCACGAGCGTCGTGAGGTCGCCCTGGCTCAGCTGCAGAGCACGCCGCAGCTGCTCCTCCCCCATCGGGCCGAGGATCATGCCGACCACGAGCGGCGCCACCGGGAACCCGTACCGCCGGAGGAAGTACCCCAGCACCCCGATGATCAGCAGGATCAGGATGTCCACGATCGCGAAGTTCAGCGCGTAGGCGCCGAAAGCGGCGAACAGCAGGATGCCCGCGTACAGGTACGGCCGCGGGATCTGCAGCAGCTTCACCCACATGCCCACGAGCGGCAGGTTCAGCACGAGCAGGATCACGTTGCCGATGTAGAGACTCGCCACGAGCGCCCACACCAGGTCCGACTGTCCGGTGAACAGCAGCGGACCCGGCTGCAGGCCGTAGGTCTGGAACGCGGTGAGGATGATCGCCGCGGTCGCCGTGGTCGGCAGGCCGAGCGTCAGCAGCGGCACCAGCACCCCGGCGGCGGCCGCGTTGTTCGCCGACTCCGGCCCCGCGACGCCCTCGATCGCCCCGCGCCCGAACTCGTCCTTGCGGCGGGAGAGCTTGCGCTCGGTCGCATAGGACAGGAAGGTCGCGACGTCGGCCCCGCCCGCGGGGATCGTGCCGATCGGGAAGCCGATCGCGGTGCCGCGCAGCCACGGCTTCCACGAGCGACGCCAGTCGTCCTTCGTCATCCAGCGGCGCCACCCGCGGGTGACCGGGATCACGTCCACCGCGCCGTGCCGCAGGCGCGCCGCCACGTACAGCGTCTCGCCGACCGCGAAGAGACCCACGGCGACCAGCACCACGTCGATGCCGTCCGCGAGCGGCAGCAGCCCCAGCGTGTACCGCTGCTGGCCCGAGAGCCAGTCCGTGCCGACGAGGCCGAGGAACAGTCCCACGCCCAGCGACAGCAGGCCGCGCGACACCGACGAGCCCATCAGCGCGCCCACCGTGACGAACGCGACCACGATCAGCGCGACGTAGTCCGCCGGCCCGAGGTTCACCGCGAACTGCGCCAGCACGGGCGCGAGCAGGGTGAGGCCGACGGTGGCGAGCGTGCCGGCGACGAACGAACCGAGCGCCGCGGTGGCCAGCGCGGCCGCACCCCGGCCGAGCTTCGCCATCTTGTTGCCCTCGATCGCCGTGACGATCGAGGCCGACTCCCCCGGGGTGTTCAGCAGGATGCTCGTCGTGGAGCCGCCGTACATGCCGCCGTAGTAGATGCCCGCGAAGGTGATCAGCGCCGCCGCCGGTTCGAGCGTGTAGGTGAGCGGCAGCAGCAGCGCCACGGTCATGGCGGGCCCGATGCCGGGGAGCACGCCCACGGCGGTGCCGATCAGCACCCCGAAGAACGCGAAGACGAGGTACTGGGGCTGCAGCGCGGTGCCGAAGCCCTCCAGGAGCAGGTTCCAGCTGTCCATCAGAAGAGCCTCCCCAGCCAGCCGAGCGCGGGTCCCCACGGCAGCGACAGCCCGAGCAGCCCGCCGAACACGACCTGCACCACCACCGCGATGACCGCGCCGATCAGCAGCGCCATCCACCACCGGCCGGCCCCGAGCGCCCAGGCGACGCCGCCGAACAGCAGGGCAGCGGCGGGAGCCCACCCGAGCGGCTCGATCAGGAGCAGGTGGGCGACCACGAGCGAGACGATCTTGAGCAGCGTGAGCCAGTCGGTGGGGAGGCTCTGGTCGACGTCCTCCCCCTCCTCCGGGACACCCCGGTGTCCGCGCAGGACCTCGACCAGTACGGCGACAGCGGACCCCAGCAGCAGCACGGAGACGAAGAGCGGGAACACGGTCGGCCCGACCTGTGCGCCCGCGGGCACGTGGATCGTGAAGACCCCGGCGAGCGCGAACACGCCGAGGGCGACCATGAGCGCGGCGAACACGAGCTCGCCGCGCGGCAGAGAGCCGAGGCCCCGTGCGGGCCGGTCGTCGCCGACCCGCACGGCCTCGGTCCCGGTGGACCGGTGCATCATCTCAGCCGACCAGCCCGATGTTCTGCAGGGTCGTCGTGACCTCGGCGATGTTGCCGGTGAGGAACTCGTCGAACTCCGCGCCGGTCAGGAACGCGTCGGCCCAGCCGCGGGTCTCCAGCTCGTCCTGCCACGCCTGCGACTCCTGCAGCTCCGTCACCAGGCGCTCCAGCTCGGCACGCTCCGCGTCCTCGATGCCGCCCGGGGCGATCACTCCGCGCCAGTTCGTGAGCACGACGTCGTACCCGGCATCCGTGATGGTCTCCACGTCGGGCAGCTGCGCGACGGGCTCCTCCGACGACACCGCGAGCGCCTTCATGTTGCCCGCCTCGATGTGCTGCAGGAACTCGCCGACGCCGGAGATGCCCGCGGCGACCTTGCCGCCCAGGATCAGCGAGGTGGCCTCGCCGCCACCGGAGTTCGGGGTGTAGTTGAGCTTCTCCGCGATCTCGCCGCCGTCGAGGCCCGCCTCCTCCAGCAGCAGCCCGGCGAGGATGTGGTCCGCGCCGCCCGCAGAGCCGCCGGTGATGGTGACGGCCTGTCCCCGGTCGACCACGTCCTCGACGAGGTCTTCGAGCGTGTCGTACGGCGACTCCGCCGGCACGACCACGACGAGCGGCTCGTCCGTCAGGCGGGCGATTGGCGTCATGTCCTCGATGCGCACGGCCGAGGCGTTGGTCTCCACGGCTCCCACCATGACGAGCCCCATGACCATGAGCGTCGCCGGGTCCTTCTCGTTCGCGAGCTGCGCGAGGCCGACCGTGCCGCCGGCGCCGCCGACGTTGGTGACGGGCGCCGAGCCGACGATCTCCTCCTCCGTGAACAGCTGCGACATGGCGCGGCCGGTCTGGTCCCAGCCGCCACCGGGGTCGGCGGGCACGACGATGTTCAGGTCGGTGATCGCGACCGCCTCGTCCTCGGCGGCATCGCCGCCGGAATCCCCACCGGCTGCCGCACACGAGGTGAGGGCGAGGGCTGTGGCGGCGACGGCGACCGTGAGTGTCCCGATGCGTGCATACTTCATGGCGCTCCTCCTTGAGCGTTCAGGGGCAATCCGTCCACCCTCCGGGCACTCCCGCGGGGTGCTCAAGCTTCCGAAACCATTGGTCGCGTTCCGTAACTATTGGTCGCGAGCACCTGTCCCGCCCGGTCGCGGTGGTCCGCCGCGACCCGGGAGAATGGGCAGGTGGCCTCGAAGATGACGCTCCGGATGCAGCTGCTCGCGCTGCAGGCGCTGATCGTGTTCCTGGTGACCCTGGCGACCGGCATCACGGCGGGCGCCTTCCAGGAGAACGCGCTGCGGGAGGCCTACAAGGACCGCATGCAGGCGGTGGCGCAGTCGGTTGCCGCCCTCCCGGTGGTCCGCGAGGCCTTCGCCCATGAGGACCCTGCCGCGGTGATCCAGCCCATCGCCGAGGTGATCCGCGAGGCCTCTGACCTCGCCTACGTGGTGGTCGCCAACGAGGACGGCATCCGCTACTCGCACCCGAACCCGGAGCGGATCGGCGAGCGGGTGTCCACCGATCCGTCGATCCCGCTCGGGGGCGAGATCTACGTGGGCACGCAGACCGGCACGCTCGGCACGTCCTGGCGGGTCAAAGTGCCGATCAGGGACGACGACGGCGGCGTCATCGGCACCGCGTCCGTCGGCATCCTGGAGTCGGAGCTCGACGAGGAGTTCGCGAGCAACCTGGCCTGGCTGATCTCGGCGATGCTCGCCGCCGCGGTCCTCGGGGTGTTCGGGGCGGCCTGGGTGACGTCGGTCATCCGTCGCCGCATCTACCGTCTGGAGCCGCATCAGATCGCCGCGCTCGTGAAGAACCAGGAGACGACGCTGCACCGGCTGAGCGAGGGCGTCATCACGGTCGACGGCGAGGGCCGCATCACGCTCGTGAACGACGCGGCGGCCCGCTTCCTCGACAGGGACGCCGGCGACCTCGACGGAGCCCTCGCGGACGACGTGCTCGGGCCGGAGCTCTTCGCCCTGTTGCACGAGGGCGAGTCGGCGGGACGCCCCGTCATCGTCGGGTCGCACGTGCTGGTCGCCCGCAGCACCGCGAGCGAGGACGACGGCGCCGACGTGGGCGCGACGCTGCTGCTGCGCGACCACACCGAGCTGCACGACGTGGTGCGGCGGGTGGAGGCGGCGGACGCCATCATCGCGTTCCGGCAGCGGTTCGGGTTGCCCAAGGGCCTGAGCGGCGAGACCCTGGAGCGCGTATCCGCCGCCCTCGCGGCACGGCCGGAGGCCTCGGCGACCGAGATCGGCGACGACCTGCAGATCTCGCGGGTCAGCGCGCGGCGCTACCTGGAGCACCTCGCGGCGACCGGGCAGGCCGTGCGCTCGCTCGACTACGGCACGAAGGGGCGCCCGAGCGCGCGGTACCGCATCACCGATCCCCGGTGACGACGAAGCCCGCCACCCCGGAAGGGGCGGCGGGCTTCGGCAGGGCGATCCGGATTACTCGGACTTCTTCTCCACAGCGTCCTCGGCGGCGGCCTCAGCGGCCTCGCCCTCGGCCTGCGACTCCGCGCCGGCCTCGGCAGCGGTGTCCTCGGCCGGAGCCTCGGTGGTCTCCTCGGCCGGAGCCTCGGTGGTCTCCTCGGCGGGAGCCTCCTCGGCGGCGGGCTTCTCGGCCTTCGGCGCGGCAGCAGCCTTCTTGGTCGACTTCGCCTTCGGGGTGACGGGCTCGAGGACGAGCTCGATCACGGCCATGGGCGCGTTGTCGCCCTTGCGGTTGCCGACCTTGGTGATGCGCGTGTAGCCACCCTCGCGGTCCGCGACCAGCGGAGCGATCTCGTCGAACAGGACGTGCACGACTTCCTTGTCACCGATGACAGACAGCACGCGACGGCGTGCGTGCAGGTCTCCGCGCTTGGCGAAGGTGATCAGGCGCTCGGCGAGCGGACGCAGGCGCTTGGCCTTGGTCTCGGTCGTCTTGATCGACTTGTGGGTGTACAGCGCAGCCGCGAGGTTGGCAAGCAGCAGGCGCTCGTGGGCGGGGCCGCCTCCGAGGCGGGGACCCTTGGTGGGCTTGGGCATAATCGTCTAACTCCTGGTCAGGAAAGGTCGGGTATCAGAAGGACTCGTCTTCGCTGCCGCCGTAGAAGTGGGCGCCGTCGAAACCGGGCACCGAATCCTTGAGCGACAGACCGAGCGAGATGAGCTTGTCGCGCACCTCGTCGACCGACTTCTGGCCGAAATTGCGGATGTTCATGAGCTGCGTCTCCGACAGGGCGACGAGCTCCGACACGGTGTTGATGCCCTCGCGCTTGAGGCAGTTGTACGAACGGACCGACAGGTCGAGGTCCTCGATCGGCATCGACAGCTCGCTGGAGTTCACAGCCTCCACCGGCGCCGGGCCGATCTCGATGCCCTCGGCCTCGACGTTCAGCTCCCGGGCGAGGCCGAACAGCTCGGTGAGCGTCTTGGCGGCCGAGGCCACGGCGTCGCGCGGGCTGATCGCCGACTTGGTCTCGACGTCGAGGATGAGCTTGTCGAAGTCGGTGCGCTCACCGGCACGGGTGGCGTCGACGCGGTAGCTGACCTTGAGCACGGGCGAGTAGATCGAGTCGATCGGGATCTGACCGGCCTCGGCGTACTCGTTGCGGTTCTGCGTCGCGGAGACGTAGCCACGGCCGCGCTCGATCGTGAGCTCGAGCTCGAACTTCGCGGTGTCGTTGAGCGTCGCGATGACGAGCTCCGGGTTGTGCACCTCGACACCGGCGGGAGCCGAGATGTCGGCGGCGGTGACCTCACCGGCGCCGGTCTTGCGCAGGTAAGCGGTGATGGGCTCGTCGCGCTCGCTGGAGACGACCAGCTGCTTGATGTTGAGGATGATCTCGGTGACATCCTCCTTCACGCCGGGGATCGTGCTGAACTCGTGCAGCACGCCGTCGATGCGGACGCTGGTGACAGCGGCACCGGGGATCGACGACAGCAGGCTGCGACGCAGCGCGTTGCCGATCGTGTATCCGAAGCCGGGCTCCAGCGGCTCGATGACGAACCGGCTCCGGTTGTCGACGATCTTTTCCTCGGTCAGTGTGGGACGCTGTGCAATAAGCACTCTGTGTTCCTTTCGATCACATGCCCGCTATATGACATGTGGTGGGGTGAGGTCTTGAGTTGTGGAAGTCGATGCCCCGCGCGGGGCGCCGAGCCGCCCGACTCCGAAGAGACGAGCGGCTCGGTGCACGCATCAGACGCGGCGGCGCTTCGGCGGACGGCAGCCGTTGTGCGCCTGCGGGGTCACGTCCTGGATCGAACCCACCTCGAGGCCGGCGGCCTGCAGCGAGCGGATCGCGGTCTCGCGGCCGGAGCCCGGACCCTTCACGAGGACGTCGACCTTCTTGACGCCGTGCTCCGCAGCCTGGCGGGCAGCGGACTCCGCGGCCATGCCGGCGGCGTACGGCGTCGACTTGCGGGAGCCCTTGAAGCCCACGCCACCCGACGAGGCCCAGGCGATGACGGCGCCGGACGGGTCGGTGATCGAAACGATGGTGTTGTTGAACGTCGACTTGATGTGGGCCTGGCCCAGCGCGATGTTCTTCTTCTCCTTGCGGCGCGGCTTGCGCGCGGCGGCCTTGGGTGCAGCCATGAAAGTGTTCTCCTAGTCCCTGGCCGCTGCTTAGCGGGCCTTCTTCTTGCCGGCGACGGTGCGCTTCGGGCCCTTGCGGGTACGGGCGTTGGTCTTGGTGCGCTGACCGCGGACCGGAAGGCCACGACGGTGGCGCAGGCCCTCGTAGGAGCCGATCTCGACCTTGCGGCGGATGTCTGCGGCGACCTCGCGGCGCAGGTCACCCTCCACCTTGTAGTTGCCTTCGATGTAGTCGCGGAGGGCGACGAGCTGGTCGTCGCTGAGGTCCTTCACGCGGATGCTCTCGTCGATGTCGGTCGCCTTGAGGATCTCGACCGAGCGGGTACGGCCGACGCCGTAGATGTAGGTAAGGGCGATCACCACGCGCTTGTCGCGCGGGATGTCAACGCCGGCAAGACGTGCCATGCGGTTCTCCTGGGTGTTGTGGAGGTGTGGAGCAGGATCGGTGCCCGGGCCTCCGCCCCGAGGTGTCCCCCGCTCGCGCGGGTTCTGATCCTGCCGTGTCGTATTGAGTTATGCGAGTGCGAGAGCGGTGCTCACGCAGCGCGGGCGTTCAGCCCTGGCGCTGCTTGTGACGCGGGTTGCTCTTGCAGATCACCATGACGCGGCCGTGGCGGCGGATCACCTTGCAGTGGTCGCAGATCGGCTTGACGCTGGGGTTGACCTTCATGTTGTTTCCTGTTCGCTGTCTTCACCGGGCAGGCGCGATGCCTGGGGTGTTACTTCTCGACCGATCAGCGGTAGCGGTAGACGATGCGCCCGCGGGTCAGGTCGTAGGGGCTGAGCTCCACGACCACGCGGTCCTCGGGGATGATGCGGATGTAGTTCTGCCGCATCTTTCCGGAGATCGTTGCCAGAACCTTGTGGCCGTTGCTGAGCTCAACGCGGAACATCGCATTGGGCAGAGCCTCGGACACGACGCCCTCGATCTCGATGACACCGTCTTTCTTAGCCATAGCCTCGCTGACGCTTCTGCAGACCGGTCGATCTGCGGTGGATGGGTGGGGTGTGATGCCAGGCCGATCGGACACGCCGAGATCATGGCACAAGGCACCAAAGATCTATGTTATCCGACGATGCCCCGTCCGGCAACTTGGCCGGACGGGGCATCGAGGGCTCTCACGGGGCTCAGCTGAGCAGATCCGTGAGCTTCTTCATGTCGGCCTGGTTCTGCAGATCGAGACGCTCGCCGTTGATCTCAACGGTCGGCGTGCCCTGGATCTGGTTGCTCTTGGCCTGGGCGGCACCGAACTTGCGGTACGTCTCGTCGGTGATGCACGAGACGACGTCGTCGTCCGCGCCGACCTGCTTCGCGAACTCCGCGAGCTGGTCGGTGGTGAGGCCGGCGGTGTTCTCGGTCGGCTGGTTCTCGAACAGCACCTTCGCGTAGTCGAAGTACATCGCGGAGTCGGCGGAGGCCACGCAGAACGCGGCGCCTGCCGAGCGCGAGGAGTACTCGGTACCCTGCGAGTAGCGGTCGAGGATCGCGATGGGGTGGTGCTCGAGGGTGATCTCCCCCGCTGCCGCCTTCTCCTCCAGCGCGGCGCCGAACTGGTCCTCGAAGCTCTTGCACGCCGGGCACTGGAAGTCGAGGAAGACCGACACGGTGTCCTTGCCGTCGCCCATGGAGATCGCGCCGCTGTCCGGGTCGAAGCCCTCGCTGGCGGCCGGCACGGCACCGGGCGACGTGGCCTGGTTGTTGAGGAACACCACGAGTCCACCGATCGCGACCAGGACCACGACGACGGCGATGGAGATGCCGATCGCGAACCAGTTGGTGTTGCTCTTCGCCGCTGCCATTACTTTCCGATCTCTCGAGGCTCGACCCCGAACGGGGCGAGTCCGGCTCTTCCACCATCGGGCGCGGTGAGCACCCAGATGCCCCCATCATGCAGGGCCACGCTATGTTCCCAATGTGAGCCGTCTGTGCCGTCGACGGTCGTCACGGTCCAGTCGTCGTCCTCCACGAACGTGGCCTCGCCGCCCGCGGTGACCATCGGCTCGATCGCCAGCACGAGCCCGGGCTTGACGTCGGCACCGCGGTCAGGGGTGCGGTAGTTGAACACGCTCGGAGCCTCGTGCATCTTGCGGCCGATCCCGTGGCCGACGTACTCGCGGAGGATGCCGTACGGCTGGCCCGAGACCGCGGAGGGCCCCTGCGCCTCGATGTACTCCTGGATCGCCGCACCGATCTCGTCGATGCTGTCCGCCGAGGCCATGGCCGCGATGCCCGCCCACATCGATCCCTCGGTCACGCGCGACAGCTCTTCACGCCGCGCGACGAGTTCAGGCCGCTCGGGGTCGGGCACGACGACGGTGATCGCACTGTCGCCGTTCCAGCCCTGGAACTGCGCACCGCAGTCCACCGACACGATGTCGCCGGGCTGGAGCACGCGCTCCCCCGGGATGCCGTGCACGACCTGCTCGTTGACCGAGACGCAGATCGTGTGGTGGTAGCCGCGCACCAGCTGGAAGTTCGACTCGGCGCCGCGCTTCGTGATGGCGCGGTTCGCGGCCGCATCGAGCTCGATCGTCCTGACGCCCGGCTTGATGAGGGCGCGCACGGCGTCGAGGGCCTCTGCGGTGATGAGGCCGGGCTCCACCATGGCTCGCAGCTGGGCCGGCGTCTTGTAGATCGAGCGGCGGAACATCTCAGGCGGCGGAGGCTGCCGAGCGCAGACCGCGGGCGGACAGCGCTGCCGCGATCCGCTCGGTGATCTCCTCGAGGGTGCCGACGCCGTCGATGCGGTCGACGATCCCGCGGGCGCTGTACACCTCGATGATCGGCGCGGTCTCGTTCTCGTAGATGTCCAGGCGGTGCGCGATCGCCTCGTCCGTGTCGTCCGAGCGACCCTGCTCCGCGGCACGCAGGCCGAGGCGCGCGATGCTCTCCTCGCGCGGGACGTCGAGCAGGATCACGGCGTCGAGGGACTCGCCGCGCTCACCGAGGAACGCATCCAGGTGCGCGACCTGGGCGGTGTTGCGCGGGTAGCCGTCGAGCAGGAAACCATTGGCGGCATCCTCCTGACTCAGCCGGTCGCGCACGATCTCGCTCGTCAGCTCGTCCGGCACGAGGTCGCCCTTGTCGAGGATCGCGGTGACCTGCTGGCCGAGCGGCGTCCCCTCCTTGATGTTCGCGCGGAAGATGTCCCCGGTCGAGACGACCGGGATGCCGTAGGACTCGGCGATGCGCACACCCTGCGTGCCCTTGCCGGAACCCTGCGGACCGACGATGAGAAGACGTGCGGATGCTGTCATCGGAGAAGCCCTTCGTAGTGTCGCTGCTGCAGCTGGGCGTCGATCTGCTTGACCGTCTCGAGCCCGACGCCGACGATGATGAGGATCGACGCGCCGCCGAACGGGAAGTTCTGGTTGGCGCCGACCGTGGCCAGGGCGATCAGCGGGATGAGCGCGATCAGACCCAGGTACAGGGAGCCGGGCAACGTGATGCGGGTGAGCACGTAGTCGAGGTACTCGGCGGTCGGACGACCGGCGCGGATGCCCGGGATGAAGCCGCCGTACTTCTTCATGTTGTCGGCGACCTCGACGGGGTTGAAGGTGATCGCGACGTAGAAGTACGTGAACCCGATGATGAGCAGGAAGTACGCCGCCATGTAGATCGGGCTGTTGCCGGTCGTGAAGTTCGCGCTGACCCAGCTGACCCACGCGGGCGGGGTCGAGCCGTCCTGCGGAGTGTTGAACTGGGCGATCAGTGCCGGGATGTACAGCAGCGACGACGCGAAGATCACGGGGATCACACCCGCCATGTTCACCTTGATCGGGATGTACGTGTTGGTGCCCCCGTAGGTGCGCCGCCCGACCATGCGCTTGGCGTACTGCACCGGGATGCGGCGCTGCGACTGCTCGACGAACACCACGAGGCCCATCACGATGATGCCGACCACGAGCACGAGCAGGAAGATCTCGAAGCCGCGGGTCTGCCAGATGATGCTCATCGCGCCGGGGAAGGTGGCGGCGATCGAGGTGAAGATGAGCAGCGACATGCCGTTGCCGATGCCGCGCTCGGTGACCAGCTCGGCGAACCACATGATGAGGCCGGTGCCCGCGGTCATCGCCATGATGATGAGCACCTGCGCCCACCAGACGTCGTTCGTCAGCAGCTGCTGGCAGGCGGCGATGTCGGTCGCGCCGAACAGCTGCCCGCTGCGGGCCACCGTCACGAGGGTGGTCGACTGCAGCAGTGCGAGGGCGATGGTGAGGTAGCGCGTGTACTGGGTCAGCTTGGCCTGTCCGGCCTGACCCTCCTTGTGCAGCGCCTCGAAGTGCGGGATGACGACGCGGAGGAGCTGCGTGATGATCGTCGCGGTGATGTAGGGCATCACGCCGAGCGCGAAGATCGACAGCTGCAGCAGCGCGCCGCCGGAGAAGAGGTTGACCAGTCCGAGCAGACCCTCGGTGCCGGTGTTGGCGGCGAGGCACTCCTCGACGTTCGGGAAGTTCACGAACGGCGCGGGGACGTTCGAGCCGAGTCGGTAGATCGCGATGATGGCGAGAGTGAAACCGATCTTCCGACGCAGGTCGGGCGTGCGGAAGATCCGCGCGATGGCGCTAAACAAGGACGTTCCTCCTGAAAAGGTTGCCGATCCCTGAAGGACGGCTGAAAGACCAGGGTAACTCACTCCGTGGTCTGCGAATGCGGCTGCGCCGCCTGCCCGCCTGCCGAATCAGAAGAGGGGCCGGAGAATCTCCGACCCCTCTTCCGCGGTGGTTACTTGACGGAACCGCCCGCAGCCACGATCTTCTGCTCGGCGGAACCCGAGACCTTGTCGACCGCGACGGTGAGCTTCACGGCGATGTCGCCGCCGCCGAGAACCTTGACCTTCTCGTTCTTGCGGACCGCGCCCTTGGCCACCAGGTCGCTGACGGTCACGTCGCCGCCCTGGGGGTAGAGCTCCGCGAGCTTCTCCAGGTTCACGACCTGGTACTCGACGCGGAACGGGTTCTTGAACCCGCGCAGCTTCGGGGTGCGCATGTGCAGCGGCATCTGCCCACCCTCGAAGCCGACGCGCACGGTGTTGCGGGCCTTCGTGCCCTTCGTGCCACGGCCGGCCGTCTTGCCCTTCGAGCCCTCACCGCGACCGACACGGGTCTTCGCGGTGTTGGCGCCGGGGACGGGACGCAGGTGGTGCACCTTCAGCACGCCGGGGCGGGACGCCGGAGCGTCCTTCTTCGGCGCAGCCTTCTTCGCAGCCGGCTTGGCGGCGGCGGTGTCGGCCTTCGCGTCGGCAGCGGCGGTCTTGGCCGGCGCCTTCTTCGCAGCGGGCTTCTTCTCGGCAGCAGCCTTGGGAGCGGCGGCCTTCTTCGGGGCCTTCTCGGCCTCGACTGCGGCGTCGTTCTTCTCAGCCATTAGTCGATCTCCTCAACCTTGACGAGGTGGGCGACGGTCTTGACGTAACCGCGCGTCTGCGCGTCGTCGGGGCGGACGGTGCTGTCACCGATCCGCTTGAGACCGAGGCTGCGCAGCGTGTCGCGCTGGTTCTGCTTCTCGCTCACCTTGGACTTGATCTGCGTGACCTTGAGTCGCGCGGCCATCAGGCACCTACCTTCTGTGCGGCGATGGCCTCGGCCTCGGCGCGGACGAGACGCGCCGGGGCGACCTGGTCGAACTCGAGACCACGACGTGCGGCGACGGCGCGGGGCTCCTCGAGCTCCTTCAGGGCGGTGACCGTCGCGTGCACGATGTTGATCGTGTTCGACGAGCCGAGCGACTTCGACAGCACGTCGTGGATACCGGCGCACTCGAGCACGGCGCGGACCGGACCACCGGCGATCACACCGGTACCGGCGGCGGCCGGACGGAGCAGGACCACACCGGCGGCCGACTCACCCTGCACGGGGTGCGGGATGGTGCTGCCGACGCGCGGAACGCGGAAGAAGTTGCGCTTGGCCTCTTCGACACCCTTCGAGATCGCCAGGGGGACCTCGCGGGCCTTGCCGTAGCCGACGCCCACCAGACCGTTGCCGTCGCCGACGACCACGAGGGCGGTGAAGCTGAAGCGACGACCACCCTTCACGACCTTCGAGACGCGGTTGATGGTGACGACGCGCTCCAGGAACTGGTTGTCACCGCGGTCGCGCGAGTTGCGGTCGCGGCCGCCCTGGTTGCGGTCACGTCCGCCGCGGCGGCCGTCCCGCTGGTCGCGAGTCGGCTCGGCCTGCGTGGTGCCGGCGGCCGTCTCGGAAGTGGCAGCTGCCGCTTCGGTCACTTCGTTCTCCTTGTTGTCACTCACAGTGCCAGACCCCCTTCGCGGGCGCCGTCGGCGATGGCGGCGACACGACCCGCGTAGCGGTTGCCGCCACGGTCGAACACTGCCTCGGAAACGCCTGCGGCCTTCGCGCGCTCGGCGAGGAGCTCGCCGACCTTGCGGGCCTTGGCGGTCTTGTCACCCTCGAGCGAGCGCAGGTCGGTCTCGAGCGTCGATGCCGACGCGACCGTGTGACCCTTGCTGTCGTCGACGAGCTGCACGAAGACGTGACGCGCCGAACGGTTGACGACGAGACGCGGACGCGCCTCGGTGCCCACGATCTTCTTGCGAAGGCGGGCGTGACGACGCGCGCGGGCGTCGGACTTCGACTTCACAGCCATGGTTACTTACCAGCCTTTCCGGCCTTGCGACGCACGACCTCGCCGGCGTAGCGCACACCCTTGCCCTTGTACGGCTCGGGCTTGCGGATCTTGCGGATGTTCGCAGCCGCCTCACCGACGGCCTGCTTGTCGATCCCGCTGACGGTGAGCTTGTTCGTGCCCTCGACCGTGAGCGTGATGCCGGCGGGCGGGTCGATCAGGACCGGGTGCGAGAAGCCGAGGGCGAACTCGACCGAGCTCCCCTTCTGCTGCACGCGGTAACCGGTGCCGACGACCTCGAGACCCTTGGAGTAGCCCTGGGTCACGCCGATGATGTTGTTGTTGATGAGCGTGCGGGTCAGGCCGTGAAGCGACCGCGACTCGCGCTCGTCGTCGGGACGGGTGACGAGAACCTGGTTCTCCTCGACCGCGACCTCGATGGGGCTGGCCACCGTGAGGGTGAGCTCACCCTTGGGGCCCTTCACCGCGACCTCACGGCCGTCGACCGAAACGGTCACGCCCGCGGGAACGTCGATGGGAAGTCGTCCAATACGCGACATTTCGGATTACCACACGTAGGCGAGAACTTCTCCGCCCACGCCCTTCTGCTCAGCCTGGCGGTCCGTGAGGAGACCGGAGGAGGTGGACAGGATGGCCACGCCGAGGCCGCCGAGGACCGTGGGGATCTCGGTCGACTTCGCGTACACGCGGAGGCCGGGCTTCGACACGCGCTTGATGCCCGCGATCGAGCGCTCGCGGTTCGGACCGTACTTCAGCGTCAGCGTGAGGTTCTTGCCCACGCGCGCGTCGGAGGTCTCCCAACCGGCGATGTAGCCCTCCTGCTGGAGGATCTCTGCGATGTGCGTCTTGAGCTTGCTCGACGGCAGCGTCACGGAGTCGTGGTGCGCCGAGTTCGCGTTGCGCAGACGGGTCAGCATGTCTGCGACCGGGTCTGTCATTGTCATTGTTGTCTACTTTCGATCATGAGGTTCCGGCTGCCGTTACACGACAGACGGCCTGCGATGAGCACGCAATCTTCAATTGTACGTGCACATCGACGGGCTCAGTGACACGAGACCACTGAGCCCGTCGAGGGTGCTACGCCTGGGCGTCGTCCGAGCGGAACGGGAAGCCGAGGTGACGGAGCAGAGCCCGGCCCTCGTCGTCCGTCTTCGCCGAGGTGACGACGGTGATGTCGAAACCGCGGACCCGGTCGATCTTGTCCTGGTCGATCTCGTGGAACACGCTCTGCTCCTGGAGACCGAAGGTGTAGTTGCCGTTGCCGTCGAACTGCTTGGCCGACAGTCCGCGGAAGTCGCGGATGCGGGGCAGCGCGAGCGAGACCAGGCGGTCCACGAACTCCCACGCGCGGTCGCCACGCAGGGTGACGTGCGCGCCGATGGCCTGGCCCTCACGCAGCTTGAACTGCGCGATGGACTTGCGGGCCTTCGTGACGATCGGCTTCTGGCCGGTGATCTTGGTGAGGTCGTCGACCGCCCCATCGATCACCTTGCTGTCGCGAGCCGCCTCACCGACACCGGTGTTCACGACGACCTTGACCAGGCCGGGGATCTGCATGACGTTCGCGTAGCCGAACTCGTCCTGCAGCGCCTTCTTGATCTCAGCGTTGTACTTCTGCTTCAGGCGGGGCTGGATCTTGCCAGCCTCCACAGCAGTCTCGGTTGCCATCAGAGGTCCTTACCGCTCTTCTTCGCGTAGCGCACGCGGACGGTGCGCTTGACGCCGTCCTTGGTCTGCTCCTCGACCCGGTGGCCGACCTTGGTCGGCTTCTTGGTCGAGGGGTCGACGAGTGCGACGTTCGAGATGTGGATGGGCGCCTCGACGGTCTCGAGGCCACCCGTCTTCGTGCCACGCTGCGTCTGACCGACGCGCGTGTGCTTGGTGACGTAGTTGACGCCCTCGACGACGACACGGTTCTGCCCGACGAGCACGTCGAGGACCTTGCCCTGCTTGCCGCGGTCGCCACCACGCTCGGGCTTGGCGCCCGAGATGACCTGAACCAGGTCGCCCTTCTTGATCTTCGCCATGATCAGATGACCTCCGGTGCCAGCGAGACGATCTTCATGAACTTCTTGTCGCGAAGCTCACGGCCGACCGGGCCGAAGATACGGGTGCCGCGGGGCTCCCCGTCGTTCTTCAGGATGACGGCGGCGTTCTCGTCGAACTTGATGTAGGAGCCGTCGGGACGACGGGTCTCCTTCTTGGTGCGGACGATGACCGCCTTGACGACGTCGCCCTTCTTGACGTTGCCACCGGGGATCGCGTCCTTGACGGTCGCGACGATGGTGTCGCCCAGACCGGCGTACCGGCGGCGCGAGCCGCCGAGCACGCGGATCGTGAGCAGCTCCTTGGCGCCGGTGTTGTCGGCGACCTTGAGTCGGGATTCCTGCTGGATCACTTGGCCTTCTCCAGAATCTCCACCAGACGCCAGCGCTTGGTGGCGCTCAGCGGGCGGGTCTCGTTGATCAGGACCAGGTCGCCGATGCCGGCGGAGTTCGCCTCATCGTGCGCCTTGACCTTCGACGTGCGGCGGATGACCTTGCCGTAAAGCGGGTGCTTCACGCGGTCCTCGACCTCGACGACGATCGTCTTGTCCATCTTGTCGCTGACGACGTAGCCACGACGGGCCTTGCGGTACCCGCGGGCGTCGGCGTCGCGCACGTCGTGAGCGGCGTGCTCAGCCTCGACGGCGGCTTCCTTCTTGGTGGCCATCACTCAGCCTCTTCCTTCACGGCGTCGTCAGCGGCATCCGCCTTCTTCGCCTTCGACTTGGTCGCCTTCTTCGCGGGAGCCTCGACCGGAGCGGGCGTCGCACGGATACCCAGCTCGCGCTCGCGGATCACGGTGTAAAGACGCGCGATGTCGCGCTTGACGGCGCGGATGCGGCCGTGGCTCTCCAGCTGGCCGGTGGCCGACTGGAAACGGAGGTTGAACAGCTCCTCCTTGGCCTTGCGCAGCTCCTCAACGAGGCGCTGGTCTTCGAACGTGTCGAGCTCTGCCGGAGCGAGCTCCTTGGTGCCGATCGCCATTACGCGTCGCCCTCCTCGCGCTTGATGATGCGTGCCTTGAGCGGCAGCTTGTGGATTGCACGGGTCAGTGCCTCGCGAGCGAGCTGCTCGTCGACACCCGCGACCTCGAAGAGGACGCGGCCCGGCTTGACGTTGGCGACCCACCACTCGGGGGAACCCTTACCGGAACCCATGCGGGTCTCGGCGGGCTTCTTCGTGAGCGGACGGTCCGGGTAGATGTTGATCCACACCTTGCCGCCACGCTTGATGTGACGGGTCATCGCGATACGAGCGGACTCGATCTGACGGTTCGTCACATACGCGGGCGTGAGGGCCTGGATGCCGAACTCGCCGAAGGAGACCTTCGTGCCGCCGGTGGCCTGACCCGAGCGGCCCGGGTGGTGCTGCTTGCGGTACTTGACCTTACGGGGGATGAGCATTATGCCGACGCTCCTTCAGCGACAGGTGCCTCGTTGCGCGGGGCACGGCGGCGGTCGCCACCACGGTCGTCACGGCGCGACTTCGGCGCGTTGGCCTGCTCGCGCGCGAGCTCCTTGGCGGTGAGGTCGCCCTTGTAGATCCACACCTTCACGCCGATGCGGCCGAAGGTGGTCTTGGCCTCGTAGAAGCCGTAGTCGATGTTCGCGCGCAGCGTGTGCAGCGGCACACGACCCTCGCGGTAGAACTCCGACCGGCTCATCTCGGCGCCGCCGAGACGGCCCGACACCTGGATGCGGATGCCCTTGGCGCCGGCGCGCTGAGCGCCCTGCAGACCCTTGCGCATCGCGCGACGGAACGCCACACGAGCAGACAGCTGCTCGGCGATGCCCTGCGCGACCAGCTGAGCGTCGGCCTCGGGGTTCTTGACCTCGAGGATGTTCAGCTGGATCTGCTTCCCGGTGAGCTTCTCGAGGTCGCCGCGGATGCGCTCGGCCTCGGCGCCGCGACGACCGATCACGATGCCCGGACGGGCGGTGTGGATGTCGACGCGGACGCGGTCACGGGTGCGCTCGATCTCGATGTTCGAGACGCCGGCGCGGTCCAGCTGCGTCTGCAGCAGACGACGGATCTTGATGTCCTCGGCCACGTAGTCGGCGTAACGCTGACCCGGCTTCGTCGAGTCCGAGAACCAGCGCGACACGTGGTCCGTGGTGATGCCGAGGCGGAAGCCGTACGGGTTGACCTTCTGTCCCATTACTTGCTCGCCTTCTTGTTGCTGTCGCCGGCCGCGGCAGGAGCCGCCTCCGGCGTCGAGAGCACGACCGTGATGTGGCTCGTGCGCTTCTTGATCTGGAAAGCGCGACCCTGTGCACGGGGCTGGAAACGCTTGAGCGTCGTGCCCTCGTCGACGTACGCGTTCTTCACGTACAGGTCCTGCTCGTCGAGGTACTCGCCGTCACGATCCGCCTTGACCT
Organism: Microbacterium sp. p3-SID336; assembly: GCF_025143365.1. Classification (GTDB taxonomy): domain Bacteria; phylum Actinomycetota; class Actinomycetes; order Actinomycetales; family Microbacteriaceae; genus Microbacterium. The sequence goes on from NZ_JALXPE010000038.1 coordinate 33,529, forward strand.
GCGCGTTGGCCATGGCCGACGCGACAAGCTTGTAGATCGGCTCACTGGCGGACTGCTGGGCGAACTTCAGGATCGCCAGAGCCTCCTGGGCCTGCTTGCCCTTGATGAGCGCGACGACACGACGAGCCTTCTGAGGGGTCACGCGGATGTGTCGCACGCGTGCGATGGACTCCACCATTTCTCTCTCCTCTATCGTCCCCGCGTCAGCGGCGACGGCCCTTCTTGTCGTCCTTCTCGTGGCCGCGGAAGGTGCGGGTGGGCGCGAACTCGCCCAGCTTGTGACCGACCATGGTCTCGGACACGAACACGGGGATGTGCTTGCGTCCGTCGTGGACCGCGATCGTGTGACCCAGCATGGCCGGGATGATCATGGACCGACGGGACCAGGTCTTGATGACGTTCTTGGTGCCGGCTTCGTTCTGCACGACCACCTTGCGAAGCAGGTGCTCGTCGACGAAGGGGCCCTTCTTAAGACTGCGAGGCATCTTCTCTTACTCCTACTTGCGCTTCTTGCCGGCGTTGCGACGACGCACGATGTACTTGTCGCTTTCCTTGTTGGCGTGACGGGTGCGACCCTCGGCCTGACCCCACGGGGAGACGGGGTGACGACCACCGGACGTCTTGCCCTCACCACCACCGTGCGGGTGGTCGACCGGGTTCATCGCGACACCGCGGACGGTCGGGCGGACGCCCTTCCAGCGCATGCGGCCTGCCTTGCCCCAGTTGATGTTCGACTGCTCGGCGTTGCCGACCTCGCCGATGGTCGCGCGGCAGCGCGCATCGACGTTGCGGATCTCGCCCGAGGGCAGACGCAGCTGTGCGTAGGGGCCGTCCTTCGCCACGAGGCGGACGGACGCACCGGCCGAGCGCGCCATCTTCGCGCCGCCGCCGGGGCGGAGCTCGATGGCGTGGATGACGGTACCCGTGGGGATGTTCTTCAGCGGGAGGTTGTTTCCCGGCTTGATGTCCGCCGCGGGACCCGACTCGACGACGTCGCCCTGCTTCAGCTTCGCCGGCGCGAGGATGTAGCGCTTCTCGCCGTCGAAGTAGTGCAGCAGCGCGATGCGTGCGGTGCGGTTGGGGTCGTACTCGATGTGAGCGACACGGGCGTTCACGCCGTCCTTGTCATTGCGACGGAAGTCGATGACGCGGTACTGGCGCTTGTGGCCACCACCGATGTGGCGGGTCGTGATGCGGCCCTGGTTGTTGCGACCACCGGTCTTCGAGAGCGGGCGCAGCAGCGACTTCTCCGGCGTCGATCGGGTGATCTCGGCGAAGTCAGCCACCGACGAGCCGCGACGGCCCGGGGTCGTGGGCTTGTACTTGCGAATAGCCATGATTGTCCTTATCCCCCGGATCAGCCGATTGCCGTGAAGATGTCGATGGTGCCCGACTTCAGGCTCACGATGGCGCGCTTGGTGTCCTTGCGCTTGCCGGTGCCGAAGCGGGTGCGACGGGCCTTGCCGACGCGGTTGATCGTGTTGACGGACGCGACCTTGACACCGAAGATCTTCTCGATGGCGAGCTTGATCTCGGTCTTCGAAGCGCGCGGGTCGACGAGGAAGGTGTACTTGCCCTCGTCGATCAGGCCGTAGCTCTTCTCGGACACGACCGGCTTCAGGATGATGTCGCGCGGGTCCTTGTTCAGGGCCGTCTGGAGAACAGATGCCTGCTCGCTCATGCGGAGACCTCCTGGTTGGCGCCGGACTTGGAGGCGATGAAGCCCTCGAGCGCGGCCTGGGTGAAGACGATGTCGTCGGAGACGAGCACGTCGTAGGCGTTGAGCTGGTCGAACGACAGCAGGTGCACGTTGCCGAGGTTGCGCAGGCTCTTGAGCGCGAGCTCGTCGCCGCGCTCGATGACCACGAGCACGTTCTTCGACGTGGCGACCTGGGCGAGGAAGCCCGCGGCGGCCTTGGTCGACGGCGCGCCGTCGGTGCCGAACGTGTCGATCGCGTGCAGACGGTCACCGCGGAAGCGGTCGCTGAGCGCGCCCAGCAGGGCGGCGGCGATCATCTTCTTGGGGGTGCGCTGCGAGTAGTCGCGCGGCTTCGGGCCGTGCACGATGCCACCGCCGGTCATGTGCGGCGCGCGGATCGAGCCCTGACGGGCGTTACCCGTGCCCTTCTGCTTGAAGGGCTTGCGGCCGGCACCGGAGACCTCGCCACGACGCTTGGTCGAGTGCGTGCCCTGGCGTGCGGCAGCGAGCTGCGCGACGACGACCTGGTGGATGAGCGGGATGTTCGTCTTGACGTCGAACAGCGCGGCGGGGAGCTCGATCGAGCCCGCCTTCTTGCCGTCTGCCTTGAGGACGTCGAGCGCGAGAGTGGAGTCAGCCATGATCAGGCACCCTTCACTGCGTTGCGGACGTAGACGATGCGGCCGCGAGCACCGGGGACGGCGCCCTTGACGAGCATGAGTCCCTTCTCGATGTCGATGGCGTGCACCGTGAGGTTGAGGACGGTCACGCGCTCGCCACCCATACGGCCGGCCATGCGCATGCCCTTGAAGACGCGGCTCGGGGTCGACGATGCGCCGATGGAGCCGGGCTTGCGGTGGTTGCGGTGCGCACCGTGCGAAGCGGACACACCCTTGAAGTTGTGGCGCTTCATGACACCGGCGGTGCCCTTGCCCTTGCTCGTGCCGACGACGTCGACGAGCTGGCCGGCCTCGAACGTGCCGTCCACCGTGAGCTCCTGGCCCAGCGAGTAGTCGGCGGCGTCGGCCGTGCGGATCTCGGTCACGTGGCGACGCGGCGTGACGCCGGCGGCCTCGAAGTGAGCCGAGAGGGGCTTGTTCACCTTGCGCGGGTCGATCTGGCCGTACGCGATCTGCACGGCGTTGTAGCCGTCCTTCTCAGGGGTACGGATCTGGGTGACCACGTTCGGCGCGAGCTCGATGACGGTGACGGGAACGAGCTTGCCGTTCTCGTTCCACACCTGGGTCATGCCGAGCTTGGTGCCCAGCATGCCCTTGGAAACCTTGGAGTTGATGTCAGCCATGTCGAACCTCAGAGCTTGATCTCGATGTTGACGTCGGCCGGCAGGTCGAGACGCATCAGCGAGTCGACGGCCTTGGGCGTCGGGTCGACGATGTCGATCAGACGCTTGTGGGTGCGCATCTCGAAGTGCTCGCGGCTGTCCTTGTACTTGTGGGGCGACCGGATGACGCACACGACGTTCTTCTCGGTCGGAAGGGGCACGGGGCCGACGACGGTCGCGCCCGCACGGGTCACGGTGTCGACGATCTTGCGTGCGGACGTGTCGATGACCTCGTGGTCATACGACTTCAGGCGAATGCGGATCTTCTGTCCCGCCATTGTCTGCTCTCTCTCTATAAGCGTCGTACCGTCCTGGACCGGGTGGCCCTGGGGCATTGGACGCACGTCGGCGCGGATTGCGCCTCGGCACGAGAACGGCTCTGCGAACCGATCTGCTGCACCACTGTTCTGCTGTCAGCCGCACACCCGGAGGCGGACGGATGCCCGACGCCCGCCGCGCACGGCAGTGCCCTCGAAATGAAGGTGTCGGGATTGTGCTCTGCTGCCCGCGGCCTAGAACCCTGCGACCTCCCGGAGGAGACGCCGTCTATGCACTGCCCTGGCAGTGATCCGACGCACGCACAGCGGCGACGGAATATCGAACCTGTCTATTCTGCCACGGCCGATTTCACTTCTGCAAACCCGGGCGTGTCGCGCTCGGGAACGAGCGGCTTCGAGGGCTCCCGGCGACCCCGCTCAGCGCTGAGTGGAGCGCGGGGGGGGGCACCCCCATGCCCGGCCCCGCTTGGGGAGGGCGTTCAGTGCGAGGGGGCACACCGAACGCGAGGAGCCCGACGTGAAGGGACGCCGGACGCCTCGACCGAGGGCACGGCGGAAGACCCGCCGCGCAGGCGGGGAGACGCATAGGCGCAAAGAGTGCGCGCGTCGCACGATGATCCCCAAGATCGTTTTCCCCAGTTTCGAACGCGGCTCTGAACCGCGTGCTTCAGGAAATCGAACCCCTTCGATTTCCCCGACCGCAAGATCCCCAGGCGGTCTGGATCATCCTACTCGATGAGCGACGCGATTCGCCACTTCGGCGCGCAAGCGTGCCGGCATGCTGGCACCTGCACTGCACGACGAAG